>CAXMNC010000086.1:0-50782 GCA_964194625.1 Acidiferrobacterales bacterium | reverse complement strand
CGTACCAGCACAAAGCCGACCGGAAGCGCTATTTTGGCGCCCCGGCCAAGGCGGGCTTACCAGAGTGACCACCCACTTGGCCAAACATACGGGGCGTGACTAGCCGTTTCGATAGAGGTAGCTGTAGGCGTTGATCGCCGGGACACCGCCGAGATGGGCATAGAGAACCTTCGAGCCTTTGGGAAAGAACCCCTTGCGCACGAGATCGATCATCCCCTGCATAGACTTACCTTCATAGACGGGGTCGGTCATCATGCCTTCCATACGTGCGCACAGACGCATGGCGTCATTGGTCTCGTCTGACGGCACGCCGTAGGCCGGGTAGGCGTAGTCTCTATTTAGTATCACATCATCCGCGGTGATTGCCTTGTCCAACCCGATCTTCTCAGCCGTGTTCTGGGCGATGCGTAAGATCTGGGCATGGGTCTGTTCGGGCGTACCCGATGCATCAATGCCGATTACATTACGCGCCCGACCATCGGCGGCAAAACCAACTACCATGCCGGCTTGGGTCGAACCGGTGACCGAACAGACGATGATGTAGTCGAACTTAAGGCCGAGTGTTTGCTCTTGGGCACGCACTTCATCTGCGAAGCCGGCGTAGCCGAGCCCACCCAGCGGATGGTCCGACGCACCGGCCGGAATCGCATAGGGCTTGCCGCCGTTTGCCTTGACGTCCTCGAGCGCCCTTTCCCAGCTTTCTCGAATGCCGATGTCGAAGCCCGCATCTGCAAACTCTATTTGGGCGCCCATGATGCGCGACAACATGATATTGCCGACCCTATCGTAGACCGCGTCGTTGAACGGCACCCAGGCCTCCTGCACCAGCCGACATTTCATGCCGATCTTCGCCGCCACCGCCGCCACTTGACGAGTATGGTTGGACTGCACACCGCCGATGCTTACCAGCGTATCGCAGCCCTGGGCAATCGCATCGGGAACCAGGTATTCGAGCTTTCTGACCTTGTTGCCGCCAAAGGCGAGTCCGCTATTGCAATCATCGCGTTTCGCATAAAGCTCAACCGCACCGCCGAGACGCTGTGAAAGCCGCTCTAGTTTTTCGATGGGCGTGGGACCAAACATTAGCTTGTAACGTGGAAACTTCTGTTCGAGGTTGAGCATAAGAGAGCCTCCGGATGGCATCTGACTTGGGAAAAATAAGCGATTTGGTACGTGTATCGGGAGCCCTACCATTGGCTTTGCGATCTAGTCACACCCGACGACGATATCGTAACAGTCGAAGAGCGCTTGTCCGAAATCGTAAACCACTCCATTTGGTAACCCGATACTAGCGGCCGAGTACAAATCATCGCGTGGTGGCGCCATGGGCCACTGCGCAGATCCCTGCAATTGCACTGAGTCCCCTTTCGACACGTCATCAGATATGTGAAAAGTAAAGTCGATAAGTGTAGAATGACGCGCCGCGCTCAAACAAGCACATATCTCATCACGCAAGGAGGCATTGTGTCAGCCCGTAGTATCATCTTTGTCACAGTGCTGAGCGCCTCTTTCATGATGCATCCACTCATCTCTAATGCACAAAACTGTGTTGGAGAATGTCAATGGGACCCGTGCCATTGGCAGCAGCGACTTAATCAGACCTGCACCCACCCCCTCTATGACGATCCCTATACCTATTTCGAGGAGGAAGCCAAAAGGCGCTGGGAATACATAACTACAATTGGCACCTGCACAGCTCTGAAAAACGGGCGCTATGGGCGTCCTAGTAGCTATAAGATACTCTACACTCCGCCAGCACCGCTCTGCGTAACGCCTACAAGTCATCCATTTTTTGGCCCCACTGCTGGCGTTGAGTTTTTTTATGCGGACGGTTCCCGCTGTGCCCTCGGTTATATGAGCATAGATCCTGTCTGCGATCTCTCGCCGTTAAGTACGAAACTCCTGCTATCGCCGTTGGAGGGCGATCCAGAGAGCGACCAGATATTGACGTCTATTGAACCGAGCAAAACAACGAATACGCTTCTGGCCAAAGTCATTAATAAAAAGACACAGGAGATCATTCCAAATGTGGATATCAAGCTCGAATTAGACGTCAAGAAAGATAGCGGCGGTCACATCCATGCGGTGCATAATCCTATCGTCACCAGTAACACAAAGGGGAAACTACAATCTCCCAATAGCCAAAGCACACCTGATGCAAGCATGTTCGGCACCCTCGAAGGCAATACTGGAGATCAAGGCTTGCAGTTCACATATGAAGCGCCGAAACCTGCCGGTGATATCGTGATTACCGGATCATGCACCAGTCAATATTGTAAACAAGAAGGACCGAATACGCTGTGGGTTGGTATAAAGGGACTAAGGAAGGCTCAACCGTCAACCAGCCCACTGTATCCCTACGATGTGCTACCGTGCGGATCGGAGAAACATACGGAATGCACCTATCTCACGGGTAAGGCAAATAGTTTGCTTGCAAGACTTGCCCGCAAGTTTCCTGGCGCTTCGCCCGGAATTAGATTGCGCATAGGAGATGCGAGTCTTGAGCGAGGTGGCCTGTTTGATATTGGTGGTAACTGGACAATTCCTGCCGACGATCACTATGCTGAGCACAATGAAGGTAAAGCTGTCGATATTTATGTAAGCCCAATACTGCACCTTGATCCTACTGATATTGACTACATGATGCCATTTATTGCAATCGCGACAAACCTTGGCATGTGGGTTCAACCGCGTAGATTAAAACCCGCAGAGCTTGAAGATCAAACCTTTCAACCCGTATATTTCCACGTTTTTATTTGGAGGGTAAACTAATGAAGACAACTTACCTTCAACTTGTCATCGCAATTTTATTCGCAACGTTCGCTCAGACCACCATTTCAGCCGATCCAGACCCAGGGACCGCCATAGATGGCACCATACTCCAACTTGGTGCGGCTGAAGAGGGGGTTGTCTACGACCCCGCATCAGGTAATTACACGGTGACCTATAAAGTACCTGATGGCCTCTATCAGGTCGTCTATTACCCACGCACGAAGATCGAGCCAACAGTCGAGACTTCCTATCGGCCAGTAGGATATGGGGGGGATCATCACTACTCATATCGGATCACCAACGGCAGTAACGCAAAGCAACCTCTAACTAATATAAGAATGCTAGTAAACAAGGTGTATGGTTCTGTCCACCCCGATGGGTGGGACGGAGATGTAGCGCCAGGCTTTAAGAATCCCAACCCCACACAAAACTCCGACGTTTACATGGCAGGCTGGTATTCATTCAAAGGTCTCGCGCCCGGTGACACGATTGATGGATTTGGTTTTGAAAGCCGCGATCTGCCGGGGGTGGGCACAATCGAGACATTAGGTCTCGGCCCAATCACTGTGTACGCAGAAGGTGGGCCAGGAGGCGCGGTACGCAAAGAATTAAACAAGCTCTCACGTAACGACTTTGTACCCTATCTGGCCCCGGTACCGCTCATCTATAACTTCATTGGCTCGTATTTCAACCCAACCTTAGCTGCCGCTACCTTGACGAACCTTCGAGACCATTTCCAACAGCTCTTGAACATGGAATTGATTGAGCCTGTTTTTGCTGGGCAGCTCACTAAAACATTGAGCGCTGCGATCGATGCGCTCAAGTTGAGTGACCGCCAATCCGCACGGAGCCATCTCGTAGATTTCCGCGTAATGATCGATGAAGCACAACATGCGGAAGGCAAGGCAACCCTGGAGGCGCCAATTAACAAAGTCGCAGCGAGAGTGCTTCGTTACGATGGCGAGTATGTCGAGCGTAAGTTGTAATTCACAAAGATATTATTTGCTCCCGTCTCCACTTGCAGGCTGACGGGCTGGCGATCAGGCGCCGCCTGACCGTAAGGGCGACCATGCGTTGACCTACTGGTGGGGCTTGGGCGGTCTCAGCAAAAACGGGAGAGATTTATTTTTCAAGAAGTAACGCTATGCGTTGTGGGCCACTTTTCTTTTATAGTTAACACACGCCGTCAGTGAAGCGTCGTCGTTCTATCGAGGCAACGATACTGTAGCGCTTCACCGATGTGAGTAGTTGTCAGGTCTTAATCGCTGACCAGGTCGGCAATCGCATCGGGAACCAGGTATTCGAGCTTTCTGACCTTGTTGCCGCCAAAGGCGAGTCCGCTATTGCAATCATCGCGTTTCGCATAGAGCTCAACCGCACCGCCGAGACGCTGTGCAAGCCGCTCTAGTTTTTCGATAGGCGTGGGACCAAACATCAACTTGTAACGTGGAAACTTTTCTTCGAGGTTGAGCATAAGACAGCCTCCGATAACGAGGAACTAGGAGGTGGTTTCGAGTGTGTTGCTATTTTTCTCCACAAATGTAACTGCCGTCCCGGTATTCCTTTTCATAGCGCGCAGGTTCTTCCAGGTAGCTATCCACGCGTGCCCGAAAGACTTTAGTGGGGCCATCGTCTGGCCAATCGGCTTCCAGCGTTTCTAAGGCTTTCAGGCTGCCGCCGAACTTTTTGTCTATAAGCAACTGACGAGCTTCCTGAAAGCGTGTGTCGAATACAGAAAAGCGATTGGGAAGTTCATCCCGGGCAAAGGCCTGATATATCTTGATGGCCTTGGTTTTTCCCTTGACTAAAACCGTATCCAACTCGCGAAACCTTATAGCCCTATCATCAGGCATTGAGGTGCCCTGCAATGCTGCGTAAGTAGATTCACTAACGATAATTTGCACGCCATACTGTTTGGTCAAGCCCTCCAGGCGTGCGGCCAGGTTCACTTCATCGCCTAGCACCGTATATTCCAATCGATCGGATGCGCCCATGAGACCCGCCACCAACGCACCGGTGTTGATGCCGATCCCAATCTGTATAGTCTTGCCGCGTTCTGCTTCTAGCGTTCGATTGAATTCTTTCAAAGCGCCGATCATATCAACCGCGGCAAAAACCGCGTCTGCGGCATCATGATCACGTGTGATGGGTACACCGAACAGCGCCATGACTGCATCGCCAAGATATTTGTCGATATTTCCCTTATGCGCGTCGATGCAAGCGCTGATCTTGGTGAAATAGGCATTCAATAAATCCAACAGATCGTTGGGGCTGAGACCTTCTGAAAGGGTTGTAAATCCGCGAATATCGGAGAACAAGATGGTTGCTGTCTTCGCTTCACCGCCCAACTGTAGATCACCCTCGAGGATTTCATCGGCAATTTCCTTGGAGACGACCTTATTCATGACTCCGCGGATGCGCTCTTTTTCGAGCAACCCTTGAATCATTTGGTTGAACGATTCGCCCAGCTGCGAAAACTCATCGCGGGTGTGGATATGTACGCGATGATCAAGATTCCCGCGTTCGACTTCAGCCGTGGCAGCGCGAAGCATCTTGATAGGTCGCGAAATGCCGAGTGCAAATGCGAAGCCGACCAGTACACCGATAGCGATACCAGCGGCACCAAATTGGGTCATGGTGTCACGAATTCTCTGCACAAAGCCCAGCTGCCGGTCTAATGATTTGGCGATGATATACGGTGGCGAAAGTTGGTCATCATCCTGGACTTTCAGATATAGAAACCGCTCGCTGCCGATAGGTACCACCACCGGTTCCGCGTCGGTTATGTTCCATGACGTATCTTCCATGAACGCATCGAATAGCTGTGTAGGCGATGACTGTTCATCGATGAGTTGTACATTTGTTGACAGAAAGATTTTGTTCGCGTCAAAAAACGCGACATCGGCACCACTGACCGCCTTGATGTTTTCCAAGTCATCCTTCGACCAAGTGAGTCCCACCAGGATGTTGCCAATGATCTCAGCCTCTTCTTCCGCGCCGATGGTCAGCGGTAGCGCGATGATTTGTTCACAGCGATCTTGATGAATCAGAAACCCAGCACCTACTTCTCCCTTCAGGCTCTCCCTAAAAAACTCCTGTGTGGGCAACAAATGGCTAAACGCTTGGCTCGCCTGATTGAACGCAAGCGGATTGCCATCAGCATCGGCAACCGAAAGCAGCGTCAAGTAGGGGTAATCGGGCAGGATCTCATCGTCAACGATATCGTCGCGCGTCACCCGATCGAGGGTGGTATCCATCAGGATAACGCGGATAAGCTCATCGCCGCTTAGACCGGCGGCGATCTCCCCCAGGCGGCTGCGCCTATCTTCCATTAGGCGCGAGACCAGCGCCCTGGTCGCTTTGAGATCCTCTTTAATATCTTCGGTGGCGTTTTGTTCTATTTGTGCCTGAACGACGAAAAAAGTCCCACCTAGCAATACCAGGACGATGGCAGCAATCAGAACGGCTATTTTGTATCTAAACGGAATAAACAATGCGCGGACGTCAATAGCCACCCCCCCCACCACCACCTTCGGACTCGTGGCCTATCTTGTAAGCCTCGCCGAACTTGTTCTTATGGATCTTGACTTGGCGAATGTACTTCTGACTCTTAAGCGTGAAGTTCAATGACATTTGCTCATTGGCGACTTGAATCTGCTTTTCAGCCGTCCCCCCAAAGATGTGCCAGGCCTTGATCTTGTAATCACCCTTTGGCACGTCCCTGATCTTGAAACGACCCATTTCGTCGGTTAGCGTGAAGTAGTCATTTTCGAGAACGAATACGTCTGCAATCATTCTCTGATGAATGTTGCAGTAGACCTTATGGGGGCCCAGAGTCTTGAATTTAAGGGACTTGTGCTGGGGCTGCGGATAGCGGCCTAAGTCGAATGGTTCCTCATTGTGGCGCGAAAATACATTGTGCTGCACCCGATCTGAATTCAAGAATTGAACTTCCTGTCCCTTTACAACCGCCAGCAGTCGCGGCGTGAATCGTTTCTTGGTCTGATTTAACACAACGACCTTCGCTGGGGCCGCAGTTTTCATCCCCTCCAGGTAGATTACTGCGTTAGCGCGGTTCTTCAAAGGGCGCTCACGGCCTTTCTTCAGTACCGTAACCTCGCCAACGATATCGGCCGCCGGAATTGTATTCGCAACCAGTAATGCCAAAGCAAAAACCAAGATGCGCATCCCCTACTCCTTTCCTGATTAATACACTGAAAAGGATCGGTGATAAGCCAAGCTGATCAGTGCGAAACTATACCACAACGACCTTTAATTATGACCGATTGGACCGTTAATGAAGCGCCGTCGTCCGGTCGAGGCAGCGATACTGCAACGCTTCACCCAGGTGGGTAGTTGCCAGGTCCTGATGGCCGGCCAGGTCGGCAATCGTACGTGCGACTTTTATAACGCGATGATAAGCACGCGCACTCAAACCAAGGCGTGTCATAGCTTGATCCAAGAATTCGCGGCTGGCGTCATCGAGTACGCATACCTTTTCGACCTGTTTATTAGTGAGCGCGTGATTTGCGCAGCCACTTCGTGTCAGTTGGCGCAGGCGTGCTGCTTCGACGCGCTGTTGCACGATCGCCGAGGTCTCGATGCCGGGATCTTTCTTACGTAATAGTTGGTCTCGCGGTACCGCGGGTACTTCGATGTGCATGTCGATGCGATCCAGCAGTGGCCCGGATACCCGCGAGCGGTAGCTACGGATGCGATCGGGGGTGCAGTGGCAACGCCCCGATGCATCACCTAAATAGCCACAAGGACAAGGGTTCATGGCTGCAATGAGTTGAAAGCGGGCCGGAAACTCGACCTGGCGCGCTGCCCGCGAAATATTGATAGAGCCTGACTCTAATGGTTCGCGTAGAACTTCAAGCACGCGGCGATCGAATTCTGGCAGTTCATCGAGAAACAAGACGCCGCCGTGCGCCAGCGATATTTCACCCGGTCGCGGATGGCTTCCGCCACCAACTAAAGCGACGCCGGAGGCGGTGTGATGCGGCGATCGGAACGGGCGTTGTTTCCACATCGACAAGGAGAACCCTTTTCCGGCGATCGATTGAATGGCAGCGCTTTCTAGCGCTTCTTCATCGTCCATGCGTGGCAATATGCCGGGCAGCCGGCTGGCGAGCATGGTCTTACCGGTGCCGGGCGGCCCAATGAATAGTAAACTATGACCACCGGCGGCGGCGATTTCGAGCGCACGTTTGGCGTGGTGCTGGCCGACGACGTCACTGAGATCGGGGCCGTCGGACACGCCGTTATCAGGCAGTTTGACGCTATGGGGCTTTAGCGTATCGCCGTCTCGTAAGTGCGCCGTAACTTCGAGCAGATGCCCGCTACCCATAACCGTGACACCGGTCGCTAAGGCGGCCTCGTCGGCATTGCTGGTGGGCAGAATCAAGGTGCGCCCTTCGATGCGTGTTTGCAGTGCTGCGGTAAGGGCGCCGCCTACAGGCCGCAACTTTCCGGTAAGAGCGAGTTCACCGATAAATTCGAACCTATCCAAGTTCTTGCTGCGAACTTGCTTAGACGCGGCCAGGATACCAATAGCGATGGGCAGATCGAAGCGACCGCCCTCCTTCGGCAGGTCAGCCGGTGCGAGATTTATGGTGATGCGCCGAGCCGGAAATTCGAAGCGCGCAGTGAGTAGCGCGCTGCGGACGCGGTCCTTGCTTTCTTTGACCGTGGCCTCCGGCAGACCGACGATCGAAAGGCTAGGAAGACCATTGGCGAGATGCACCTCGACGGTGACTGGTAGCGCCTCGATACCTACCTGTGCACGGCTATGCACGACGGCAAGCGACATACATTTCCCTCCGGTTGACTGGTGGGCCGGTTATTATCTGTTTAAGTGTTGCTCTTCGAGTGTGGCAATCTTCTTTTCTAGTTTCTGCAACTTCTCAGAGTCTAAACGCGTTTCCGGGTCATTGCCAACCGAGCGAGCAATCCTAACGGCCCAAGCGGGCAAATAATCGCTGTGCCGTTCGCTAGGCTAAACCCACTTGAATACCGCCAAGCCATAGACAATCGAGATCCCCAACGACCCCGCTCACGGAGCCATCAGATGCCCGACAGATCGGACAGACTATTTCTTTTCTAAGTGTTGTTTCTCGAGTGCAGCAACTTTCTTTTCTAGCTCCTGCAACTTCTCGCGCGTGCGTGCCAGCACCGCCTCTTGCACCTCAAGTTCCTCGCGGGTCACGAGATCGAGGCGCTCTAACGCCGATTGCAGTGCGGCGCGCATGTTCTTTTGCACGTCACTCGACAGTTGTGACGGCAGCACGTTGCTCACGGCAGCGGAAACTCGATCGATAATTTTCACGCTAATCATTGCCTATCCCGAGCCCGGATTATATCAGAACAACCGCAGGCCCCGGCGCACATTCCTGGTGCACGGTCGGTGGATTTGCTGTCCAGCTTGGTGCAGCAACTGTGCCTCGGGCGCTGCACGGGGACATAAGTGATTGTTTTTTAGCCAGTGTTGTTGCTGGCACGGGAACTGCAACGCTAGCCACATCTTGTTGTACCCGCGTAGAGCATAACGGACAGGGCTGACAACACTAAGGGGATATAGACATGAAACTGGTTACGGCAATCATCAAACCTTTCAAACTCGACGACGTGCGTGACGCGCTATCGAATGTCGGCGTGCGCGGCGTAACGGTGACTGAAGTAAAGGGTTTCGGGCGCCAAAAAGGTCACACGGAACTCTATCGCGGCGCGGAGTATGTCGTCGACTTTCTGCCCAAGGTCAAGCTCGAAGTCGCGATCAGCGCCGACTTGCTCGATCAGGCGATCGAGGCAATTACCGACGCAGCCAAGACCGGCAAGATCGGTGATGGCAAGATCTTTGTGTTTGACCTGGAGCAGGTAATCCGCATCCGCACCGGCGAAACCGGCGAAGATGCCCTTTGAGGAACTGGGGGAAGTGAAATCATGAAGCGCCTAAACGCAAGTAGAGTACTTACAGCTCTGTCGCTATTGTTGATGCCCGGCGTTAGCTTCGCCGATGAACTAAGCGCTGGTGATACCGCCTGGATGCTAACCGCCACTGCACTGGTCTTGTTCATGACGATACCAGGGCTATCTTTGTTTTATGCCGGTATGGTGCGGGCAAAGAACGTGTTGTCGGTCATGATGCAATGCTTTGCCATCACATCACTCGTTACCATTCTGTGGGTGCTCTATGGCTACAGCATCGCGTTCGGTGGTGAGGGCGCCTACTGGGGCGGGTTAAGCAAGGTTTTTCTAAGGGGTGTAGGTGTCGACACTTTGAGCGGTACGATTCCCGAGTCGGTGTTCATGACCTTCCAGATGACCTTCGCAATTATTACTCCAGCCCTGATCGTCGGCGCTTTCGCCGAGCGTATGAAATTTTCCGCCATGCTTTGGTTTATGGCGATCTGGCTAACGATCGTTTACGCGCCTATCGCCCACTGGGTGTGGGGTGACGGGGGTTGGCTGGGAAACAAAGGCATTCTAGATTTTGCCGGTGGTACGGTCGTGCATATCAACGCCGGTATCGCAGGCCTTGTCGCTGCCTTGGTTCTCGGCAAGCGTAAAGGCTATCCGCGGACGGCGATGCCGCCACACAACCTAGCGCTTACAGTAGTGGGCGCCTCCATGTTGTGGGTTGGCTGGTTTGGCTTTAACGCCGGTAGTGAACTCGCGGCCGATGGCACCGCCGGTATGGCGATGGCGGTTACTCAAATCGCAACGGCAGCAGCAGCGCTCGCATGGATGTTTGCTGAGTGGATAGGCCACGGTAAACCAAGCGTACTCGGTATCGCCACCGGTGCTGTGGCTGGACTCGTGGCCATCACGCCGGCCTCGGGTTCGGTCGGGCCTATGGGTGCACTCGCGATCGGCATCGCGGCCGGCGTCGGTGCCTTCATTGCCTCGACCAAGATCAAACGTGCATTCGGCTATGACGATTCGCTCGATGTGTTCGGTGTGCACGCCGTCGGTGGCATCATCGGCGCTTTATTGACCGGTGTGTTCTGCGCGAAGGCGCTGGGCGGTGTTGGTTTCGGTGACGGTATCGACGGCATAGGCCAACAACTAGGGATCCAGTTCCTCGGTGTACTGAGTACCGTCATTTATACCGGTATCGTCAGTTTCATTATCCTAAAGATTTTGGATGTGACGATAGGACTGCGTGTCAGCGAAGAACTGGAGATCGAAGGTCTAGATCTCGCCTTGCACGACGAAAGGGGATACAACTGGTAGAAGAAGCGGAATACTAAAGACGGGCGCTTATGCGCCCGTCTTTTTTATGTTCCGCGACCGAAGCCCAACAACGGTCGGCCAAGCGGTCGATTATTGACCAAGAACTTGCCCTGCCGAAAGGATGCCGTGATCGTGTAGTACGCACCAGATGGAATAAGTAACTTGGTGAAACTATTCTTGTTCAAGTAAGACGGATATACTTCGTCGACAATCCGCGACATCACATCGGGTGTCAATTGGTTTGCCTCGCGTTGGCTCAAGATTCCGCGTTGTTTATAGTTTTCGATGTCGCTACGGATTCGCGGGGTAAGGATCGCTTTGACCATGCTTGGCGGAATGGAAAGCTCGGCGTCACCCTGCAGCGCCCTTAGCAGTAGCATCATGTTTTCAGCTACATTGAGCTTGCTTCCGTCCAACACCAACTTCGCTTTACCGGTAAGTTCACCTTCACGCGCCTTGAAACTAAGCTTGGTGACCTCAAGTTCCGGTGCGCTCTTAGATAGGCTAGCGATAAGCTTCATCGTTTCCGCCGCGACCATCATCTGTCTTTGTTCTTCCGGTAACCCGCGCTTCGAAATACCATTTACCTTCTTTTCGAACTGGCGAAGAGCAGCGGCGTTGAGTTTGCGCAACTGCAGCGTTAGCTGACCAGGGCCGTAATGGTCGGTACCCACCGTAATGTCTTTGACTTGATAATTTATAGTGGAAGTAACATTTTTGCCGACCGGTTTTGCCCTTGTGGTGAACTTCAAGCCCTTGACACTCACGTCGGGCCCGATATCCATCTTTGCTACATGCAACGAGCTGTTACCGAACATGATGCTGCCATCTCCGCGCGCGTCAGACTGAAACGATATCTTGCCGACTGAGAATGGCGCATTCTTTGAGGACAGGGAAATGCCGGGAGTGCTGAGCTGCGTACTGATCTGTCCATCATCACGAAACACTAGTGTTCCTGTAAGACCACGCCAGTTGATTTCACCACCATCTTTGGTCTTGCGCTTCATTGGCGCCATCTTGATGTCGGTTTCGGCGCCACCACCGGTGAGACCAAATACGGTTTCTGCCGTTATCGGCGGCAAATACTTGGCGAAATCCTTCACCATGCCTGCCGGTGTCCCTTTTCGTGGGGTCAAGGTTGCGCGACTACTGATAAGCGCGCCTGCCGGGGTAAATACGAGGTCGCCTTGTATGATCCTGTCTATCGCCAGGGGACCGTGTGAGATGTCGTGCTTTACCAGCATATCCAAAGGTAGTCCTGGTAAGGTCACCAAGGTCTCGGCGTTGGAACTCAGCCAGCCACGCTCATAGTTTCTCGTTGTGAACGTGCCACTGCCGCCCTTAGACATCTGTTCGATCAAGTTGTTATAGCTTTTCTCAGCCTGCATGCCGAACCAAAAGGGTGCGGCGGCGACGACAACCACGACTAGCACCAGTAGGATGCTTACAATCCTTAGAATTTTGCTCACATGATTCTCCTGGGGATTTGCCCTTCTAGTCGTAAGTATAGGAAATATATATCGAAGTTTCAGCCCAACGGTACTGCCTGATCTAGCGCGGTCGGAACCCGGGTTGATTATGGCCGGCGCACGGCGGAAGTATCTATATATAAGCAGCCAGAACTGATCTCGAAGGCGCGGCTGATGGCGGTCCACCGGCCCGATCGGTCGTCATAGTGCGTAGAATGATTGTGCGTACGCTCGGCAGCGCCGAGGGCAACGAGGGACGCTAAACTGACTGCTCCAACGGAAAAGAAAACGATTAATGATGCTCACTAGGAGTTGGCGATGAAAACTGGATTCATTGGGCTCGGGGCCATGGGGGCTCCGATGGCACTCAACCTGCATAAGGCGGGAAAACTCAAACTGGCGTGGAACCGCACCTTCGGGCGGGTTTCGCAATTCGCAAAAGCTAACGGCATTGCGCTTGCCAAAGATCCGATCACGCTTGTCCGTGAATGTGAATTGATTTTTATTAGCGTGTCGCGTGACGAGGATCTACTCGAGGTTATCGAGAGGGTAGAGCCCGGGCTAGCCGAGGGAAAGGTGGTTGTTGATACGTCCACCGTGAGCATCGAAACAGTGCGGCAGGTTGCCGAGCGACTGGCCAAGGTTGGCGTGGCGTTTCTCGACGCTCCGCTGTCGGGCGGTGTGGAAGGCGCCCGCCAGGGGACGCTAACGATGATGGTGGGTGGCGACGAGGCGGTGCTGGCACGCGTTCGGCCAGTACTAGAAGTGGTCGCGGGACGGATTACGCATTTGGGCCAGGTCGGCAATGGCCAAGGCGCGAAGGCGGTAAATCAAGTTATGGCAGCCGGTATTCTACAGGGAGTGACTGAGTCGTTGGCGTTTGGTCAGGCTATGGGGCTCCCCATGGATAAAGTGATCGAAGCCTTAGCTTCGGGTGCGGCCGGGAACTGGTTCCTAAGCAATCGCGGGCCAAGCATGCTGAAACAGGAATTCACACCTGGATTCAAGATCGCGTTACACCATAAAGATCTCACCATTTGCAAACGCATGGCGGAGACGCTGGCTGCACAACTACCCATCGTCGAGATGACATTGATCCACTACAACCGTCTAATGGACGCGGGCTTTGGAGACGAAGACATCTCGGCATTGTTTCGTCAAAAGCAGTGGATGCTAGAGCAAGGTCAGCGGTGAGGGTTCGCTGGTGTTAGCCTCGTCCCTTAACCTTCAAACGTAGCGCCTGGATACCTAGTTTGCGCAGGCGTTGGTGAACTGCATTGAGTTCGTCAAGGTTACTAAAAGGCCCCAAACGTACACGATGATACTCACCGCGACCCTCGATGGTGACTTTCTGGATATGGGTTGAGAGCCCATTCAATGTAAGTTCCGCCTTCAGACGGTCAGCATCTTCGAACTTCGCGAACGAGGCAGCTTGTAAAACATAACTGACGTTCTTTTCGGGAACGGTGGGCTTGGCGTCTTTCTTTTCTTTCGTCGATTGTGCTCGTGGAAGTACGGTTTCCACTGCCGGCAAGATTGTATAGAAGTCGAACTTTGGCTTAGGAGGCTCGTTTTTGGTTTGAGATGAAGATTTTTTCTGTGCAGATGTTTGTTCGGGCTTATCCATACGACTCACGAGAGTGCCAAGACCGCTACCGGGTGTTGCCACGCGATCAACAAAAATCTGGATCAGGATTGTAAATACGACGCCGATTGCCAAACCCAAGGCCAGCAAGCCCCAATTGGGGAGCTTCTTACCTTTACCTCGTGGCCGCTTAGTTCGTTTCCGCCTTACTACCATATGTCCAACCTACATCTTTTCTGGTGCTGACACACCTATTAACATCAATCCATTACTGAGCACCTGACGAGTAGCGGCGATGAGGTTCAAGCGCGCGTCGCGCAGGTGTGCTGAATCGACAAGAAAGGTATGAGCGTTGTAGTAAGTGTGAAACCCGTTAGCGAGTCCACGTAAGTAGTGTGCTATCTGGTGCGGTTCGAGTGCAGTGGCCGCCGACTCCACCGCCTCAGGGTAGCGTGAAAGCGCGACAAGCAGGTCCTGCTCGTGTGATTCGGTGAGCAGATTCAAGTGGGCGTTGCCGTTATCACGGTTGTGTGTGAGTTTCTTCTCTTGCATCTGGCGGAATACGCTACAAATTCGGGCGTGCGCGTATTGTATGTAGTAGACCGGATTCTCAGCTGTTTGCGATTTTGCTAAATCCAGATCGAAATCCATATGCTGTTCGCATTTGCGCATGACATAAAAGAAACGTGCTGCGTCTTTCCCTATTTCGTTGCACAGTTCATGCAATGTCACAAATTCGCCACTGCGCGTAGACATTTGCAGCTTTTTGCCGCCGCGGTAAAGCACTGCGAACTGGACAAGCAGGATATCGAGTTTCGCTGGATCCTCACCGATGGCACTGAACGCTGCCTTCATGCGCGGCACGTGACCGTGGTGGTCCGCGCCCCAGATGTCGATTAGCCGGTCAAAGCCACGTCCTAGTTTGTTTAAATGATACGCGAAGTCGGAAGCAAAATATGTGTGCTGGCCATCGTTCTTTATAAGTACACGATCCTTCTCATCTTGGTAATCGGTCGAGCGAAACCACAGTGCCGCGTCCTTGTCGTAGACATGTCCGGAAGCGCGCAACCGCTCGATAGCATCGTTCATTGCGTCACTTTGGGTTACTGAACGCTCAGAGAACCACAGGTCATGGTGGACGCCGAATTGCTCTAAATCCTTGCGAATGTTAGCGAGGATGGTTTCGAGACCATGGTTGTAAACTTGGAGGTATTGGGCTTCACCTAGCAACGTTTTGGCACGGCTAATAAGCGCGTCAATATGCGTCTCTGCGTCGCCATCCTCCGAAATATCCGGTGGGAGATCGCGAACGACCTTGTTTGCAGATCGCCGTAATTGCTTGCCATGTTGGTCATACAGTTGGCGTGCGATGTCGTAAATGTAATCGCCGCGGTAACCACTGGCAGGGAAGGGCACCTCTTCACCAGACAACTCTAGGTAGCGTAGCCAGATGCTGGTGGCAAGTATGTTCATTTGTCGCCCGGCATCGTTAACATAGTATTCGCGCTGAACCTCAAAGCCGACTGCCTGGAGCAGCTCAGCCACCGCGGCACCATACGCTGCACCGCGGCCGTGTCCGACATGCAAAGGCCCAGTCGGATTGGCAGAAACGAATTCGACTTGCACTTTCTGCCCAGCCCCTATATCGCTCCGACCAAACGCATCGCCGGCCTCGAGAACATCCGGTACCACCGTTTCAAATGCGGCGCGGCTCAAGAAAAAATTAATAAAACCCGGACCTGCAATCTCTACCTGATCGACAAAATCTGACGCAGGTAGTCGTTCAACGATTGCTTGTGCCAGCTTGCGTGGCGGTATGCTGGCTTTATCTGCAAGCGTAAGTGCAACATTGCTGGCAAAGTCCCCGTGGCCCTTGCGCCGCGCGCGTTCGACATGAATTGCCGCAGCATCGTGACCGTTGGGAAGGGCGCCATGGTTTTCCAAGTCGGCCAGAGCCCGAGCAAGCAGTTCGCGAAGGCGTTGTTTCACGATGTGGTGAGTTTACGCCACCGATACGTGTCTGCCATATAGCCGATGGCCACCAGGTGCATCATCCAAGGGCGGCACGGCAGCTTTGCATGTGGTACTTACTAACAGGGTCGCTCACCGTCTCATCCAGGTACTGGAATATCAACAGCGCTTGGCTTTGCTCGTTTTTGCGTACTAGCTTGTAGGCTTCCCGATATTCCGCCACCCATTCCATAGATGAATATTCGGTTGCCCGCATGAGCTCATAGATTCTTACCGGTGTAGTTCTACCCCGAACGCGCGTGATATCGATCTCACGCACATGCGGGAACTCGCCGCGCACCTGTTCGTATGTAAACTCGCTTATGAGAATGCGCGTACCATAGGTTTTATTAAGGCCTTCTATTCTAGAACCCAGATTAACGGCGTCGCCGATAACCGTATAGTCAAAACGATTCTCAGACCCCATGTTACCGACTACCATGGGTCCAGTGTTGATGCCGATACCAATATTGAGAATCGGAAGGCCTTCTGCTTTCCAGGTTGCCTGTAGTTCATCCAATGCGTCGAGCATGTCCAGCGCTGTACGGCATGCGAGCACAGCATGGTCGTTTCGGGGTATGGGCGCGCCGTAGACAGCCATAATGGCATCGCCGATGTACTTGTCTAGCAGGCCATCATGATCGAACACCTTTTCTGTCATTTGTGTTAGGTAAACGTTCAAAAGGCGCACCAAGTCTTCCGGCGCGAGTGATTGCGACACAGAGGTAAAGCCGCGGATATCGGAAAACAGCACGGTGAGTTCGCGCTTATCGCCGCCTAACCGAAGTCGATCGATATTATCGGTGATCTCATTGACAACCGCGGTCGGCACATAATGTTGAAATGCTGTTTTGATTTGCCGCTTCCCGGTTTCTGCGCTCACGTACTTAGTAATCGTTGAGGAAACGAAAAGCAGGAGCATGAGTACCGAAGGATAGACAATATTGAGCCATAACATGTTGAGCCACGGTGCACGAAATAAGATAACTGCAGCCAATGTGTGTATGACTAAGAATGCCAGCACCAAGGCTGTGCCCTGCCACATGCCGATTTTCGGCAACAACCAAGATAGAAACAACCCAATCACCAAGATAACGAGCGTGTCTACCAAAATCACCCAATCCGGGCGGTTGATGAAATCGTTGTCGATCAGGTTTTGTATCGTATTGGCACGAATCTCCACCCCTGGAAAAACAGTCCCATAAGGGGTTACTGCTACATCGCCGATACCCTTGGCGGTTGGCCCGACAATCACAATCTTGTCCTTGATGAAGACTGGATCAACCACACCGGCATTGATGTCCGATATAGAAATGGTCGGAATGGTCTTTTCGGGGCCGTGGTAGTGAATCAAAGCGCGACCACGTTCATCTGTCTTGATGATGCGACTACCGACCGCCAGACCGGTAATCCCGTAGTGGGTGGTGTGCAGTAAGAGATCATCCACACCCAGGTACGCACGCGCTGTCTGCACGTCGGCCGACGGGAAAAAATGGCCCTTATACCGCATCACGAGTGACGCCCGACGCACAGTGCCATCGGAATCCGGCGTGCTGTTTATATGTCCGGCGTACTTGGCGCCGGTCTGAATCTCGGGCAAGTTGGCGAGCACACCGAAGCTGCGAGGCATGTCAAAGCCCAGGCTACCATCGCCGCTATCTAGGATCGCACGAATGGCCTGGTCCTTGACCTGATCTAGGGTGCGCGCGGCTTCGGCGGCGGGCCGCCCCCTAGCCTCCTCCTCGGACAGTAGGACGATGCTGAGTATCACTTTCCCGCTGTTGGTGATGGCCCGTGCAAGCGTGGAATCGGTTGCCAACGCGCGCTTAATCGACTCGTAAGGGTTGCTCTTATCTGCCGCCCCCTGCTCAGCCTCGAGTCGGCCGATATGCGCCAGTAGCTTGCTGTTTTCCGATTCGGAAAAGAAGATATCTAAGGCGATTACCCGCGCCCCGAGCGCGTCTAATTTGTCGATGAGTTCAGCCTGTGTGCGCCGGCTCCAGGGCCAACGCCCGATTGCAGCCAGACTCTTTTCATCTATTGCGGCGATAGTTACGTCGCCGGCTGGTATACGGGTCCCCTGTGACCGCATCCGCATGTCATAGGTCCTGAATTCTAGGACATCGAGTAACTGGATACCGACTGGTAACCGGTCGCCGAGTAGGTACATAATGAGTACCACACCCGTGAGAAGAAAGCCGATTTTGCTAGCGCTCACCATGGAAGGGACGAAGCTGGCGGAGAGTCAGTCCAGCTCTCAAACTATTATAAGCATGGGGTGGAGGGTATGTTATGAACATATACTTCGGGCGCTCTCGTCGGAGGTATTATACGTGTTGTCGGGCGCAACCAGAATCATCCAATAAGCTAGCATTCCTTTGTTGTGTCGCGCTTCTTGCTGCCGGCGTGCTCTACACAACAACCTCCCATGCCACTATCAAATTTTCCAGGGCGATCGCAGCTGATGCCAGCGATAAAGCCAAGTTCTCACGAATCGCTGGTATGTTCATGGATGCCGGCGGGACACTATATCTGACAGATAGCAAGGCTGGCCGGCTAATCAAGTTAGACGGGTCTTCGGATACGTCTATTGTGCTCGGCGGCAAAGACGCTATCTTCAGGTCTACTCGGTTGGGTGGAGTTACAGGCGTAGACAGTTCACTCATTGCCGTGGTCAATACCGTAGGTGGCACAGTTGCCGTGATCGATGCTAGCGGCAAGCTGCAATACTCATTCGCAGAGGCAGGGAGCACACCGGGTCGCCTCAGTACGCCTACCGGCATCGCTTATTCATCTAGGGGTCGTTTTTATGTTGCTGACGGTGGCAACAACAGGATCTCAGTGTATAGCCGGGACGGTATCTTTCTATTCAGTTTCGGTAGCAATGATCCCGCCGGTAAACTCAGTCGCCCTTCCCATATAGCAGTAGACAGTGACGAAAACATTTACGTTTTGGATAGTGCGCCTAACGGTCGCATATCGGTCTATTCTCATTCGGGCAAGCTACTGAAGCGCATCGATTCCAAAGACCTCAAGCTCGATGTACGCAAACCGCCACGCCTGGCCGCGATGGCGGTTAATCGCGGTGGACAGATTTTTGTTGCCGATGAGGAAAACGGCAAGGTCATGCAGATCGATCGTGACAGCGGTGAGGTCGTTAATGCCTTCGGTAGCAAGGGTAAGGGCCGTGGGCAGTTTCGCAAGATCTCGGGTTTGGCGGTGACGCCTTCGAATCAGCTTGTAGTCAGCGATTCGCGCAACAATAAAATTGAAATCTACGACCTACCGGCCGTGGCAGAGCAAGTTAGCAGCAAGGATTTGCGCCTACCGGCGATAAGACTTGGCCATACTCTCAGTGCCGGATGTGGTGTTGCCTATTCAATGCCCAACGGCCAGCATCTTTGTTTGAATGTTGATAAATCTAGCGTCACGCTTCTATCAGCGGATGGCAAGGTAGCGGGTACACTACCGGGCAAGTTTAAGAAGCCGACCCTAGCCGCCATAGACGACAACGACATCATTATTGTTGATGGCAGCGAACTGAAGGTTTTTTCGCATCAAGGCGAACCGCGCTTTACCTTTGGTCGCAGCGGATCTAAGGATGGTCGGTTCAAGAACATCACAGGTATTTATGTGCGCGACAGGATCTACGTTGCCGATAGTGGTAAGCGAGTACAGATGTTTTCGCGCGACGGCATTTTCGTGGACAAACTCGCCAATCGCAAGGGCGAGGCGGAACGATTTCGTAGACCTGGCGCTGTCGTCGTCGATGCTAAGGGTAATATTTATGTCGCGGACAATGAATCGCCGCGAATACGCGTGTTCTCCCCTGAGAAAGAACTCATGTATGAGCTGGGTGGCGACGAAGGTTCGCCCAATCGTTATCGAAGTATCCAGGCGATGACGCTTGATCAGGATGATAATCTGTACGTCCTAGCCTCAACCAGTAACCCGCAGACGGTGCACGTCTATCAGGGGAAGACTCTGGTTTTCACATTCGGATCAGCAATGCAGCAAGCGGTCGGCCTGGGGGATGCAACGTCATTGACGGTGCCGGCTTCGAAAAAGACCAAGATCAATGTCTACGATAAAAAGCGCCAAGTATTGCAAGTATTCGATTACTTACAAGTGCCGGAATTGGTCGAAGACGTGCTAGTTAGTGGTGCCTTGAGCGACACCAAGCTAAAGTGGAAACCGTCTGCCGCCAGCTTCGTCGATTACTACGCCATTTATGCGGCGACGACAAAGGACGGACCGTACCAGAAGATTGTTAAGACTGAAGACAGCTCGGCAACGGTAACCCACGGCGATGGCCCACGCTATGTTCACTATCGTGTAGCGGCGGTAAGCGGTTTCGCAGTCGAAGGTTCTGCGTCAGAGATCGGAAGCGATCTGTTCCAGGCTGGCTATGGTTTGTATAGTGACGAGAAGTATGCCGAGGCGGCCGAAATATTTCTGTCTCTTTACAATAACAATTCCGAACACGGTGAAGCGCTCGAGTATCTAGGGTTTAGCCTAGACCGACAGGGCAAGCATAAAGAGGCAATCCGTCGTTTCCAACAACTCGCAAAGATTCCTACTTTCGAGATTAAGGGCCTAAATCGTCAGGCCGAGTCATTTTTCGACGCGCAACAATTTATCGAGACGCGAGGTGTGGTAGATAAGGCGATTGCGCGTGACCAAGCGGATGCCTCTACCTATCTATGGTGTGGTAGGGCCGGTTTGAAGCTCGGAGACACGGCGGGTGCGGTCAACTGTCTCGAGAAGTCGATAGAGCTCGATCCGAACCTTGAGTCCGCGCATTTTTTGTTGGGGCATGCCTATCTTCGACTCGGTGCGGTGGATAAGGGGTTGGCGCAGTTCGACCAAGCGGTCACGGTAGCGCCTGACAACATCACGGCCTGGATCGAAAGTGGACGCGCCTACCAAACGCTCGCCAAGCATGTGCAAGCGTTAGAGCGTTTCAATAAAGCATTGGCTATCGACGAACTAAACGGTGACGCACGCCTGGGCGCGGCGCGAAGCTACATTGAACTGAAAGAGTACAAGCGTGCACGTGCAGTCGCCTTATCCATGTCGGGGGTGCGCGAGCAAGAGGCAGCCGGGCAATACCTCCTCGGCGTTATTGCCCTTACGAATAATCGTCCGCAAGAAGCGGTGTTGGCTTTAACGAAGGCGGCTAACGAGGAGCCGAAAAACACCGACGCCTGGGTTGCCTTGGCCGACGCCTATCTAGCGTTGCAAGATCAAGTGAAAGCTCGTTCGGCACTGCGCCAAGCAATAAGCGCAGAACCTGCCTTCTTCGAGGCTCGGCTGCGTCTCGCCCTCCTTGAACAGCAAGGCGAGAACCATGTGGCAGCGGCGCGCGAGTTTGAAAAAGCAGTAGCTGTGCAACCCAACCACTACGACCTACGTTATCGCTATGCGGTCTCACTATCAAAACTAGAGCTCTTAGAGGAAGCGGCCGAGCAGGCTGAGCAGGCGACTGCGTTGAAACCGGACAGCAGTGAACCACTCGTATTACTCGCGAGTATTTCCTATCAGCAGGGCAAGAATGGCGATGCAATTCGTTACCTCAAAAAAGCACTCAAACGAGACCCAACGTCGGCTGCTATTGAACTCGAGCTAGGCCGGTTATATCTGGAAAACAATGTGCTAGATATTTCTGAGCGACACTTACAAAAGACTGCGTTGAAAGAGCCGACTAATTCAGTACCACACGGCCTGCTTGGACAGCTTTTCTTGAAGAAGCGTAACTACGATGAGGCGATCGCAGAATTCACAATGGCGGTTGAGCTTGACGACAATCAAGAAAACAGATTGCGGTTAAACACGGCGTATGCTGAGAAAAAGAAATCACTGGAGTTCGATCAAAATGCGCCGCTTATCGTGTTGCGTGATCTGCAGTTGAGTCAGGTGTTCTCTGCTGCTTACAAGCAATACACGAATGCGCCCGTGGGCGGCGTCAAGGTGGTGAACACTGGAGAAACTGAATACAAGAATCTGCGACTTACATTCCATATCAAGGGTTACATGGATTTCCCGACCAACCACAGCATCGATGTCTTGGGGCCGAATGAGACTACAGAAATACCTCTATTGGCTTCTTTCAATAACAAGATCCTTGATATCGACGAGGACACAGGTGTCCAGGTTGAGGTCAAGCTCGACTTTTACCGTGAGGGCGTAAGAGACTTCATAAATATTACGCAGCCCATGACTATCTATGGCAAGAATGCGATCGTTTGGCGCGAATCAGATATGGTCGGCTCGTTTGTTACACCCAGAGACGAGACGCTGAAGGACTATGTACGTCAGGCAATTAATAGCTATCGACCAGAAAAGGGCCCGTTAAACGCAAACATGGTGTCCGCCATGACCTGGTTTAACGTTTTATCGGCATACGGCATGAAGTACGTGGTCGATCCGAACAACCCATTTCTGGAGCTGACCAAAGACCAACTAGATTACGTACAGTTTCCGCGTGAGACGTTGAACGTGAAGAGTGGCGATTGTGATGATCTATCAGTCTTATTAAGTGCGGGGCTCGAGAATCTAGGCATAGAAACGGCGATGGTTGATGTGCCCGGGCACCTGTTTCTCATGTTTAACACACGCCTACCGGAGAAAGAGAAGCATATTATAAGTCTTCAGGATGATCTTATGGTGGTCCGCGATGGCGAGGTCTGGATACCTGTAGAGGCGACCATGATATCAACAACATTTTCAGAGGCGTGGGCAGAGGGTGCGCGTAAGTATCAGAAGTGGATACAGCAAGAGAAGTTGCAAGTCATTCCGCTAAAGGGCGCATGGCGGAAGTATGTACCGGTGACGCTTGCGCCGGCGAAGTACTCGGTTACACCGCCGGTTGGAAATGAAGTCAAAGTGCTAGTCGATCGCGAGCGTACCGTGCTGGTCTCCAAGAATCTGGAGCGATTCTTGATTCCTTACCGATCGCTGCTACGTAACAAGCCCGATGATATCGACGCACGTATGCAGATCGGCATTATCTACGGTAGGAATGGTCTTCACGACTTAGCGTTGAAGGAATTCGATCAGGTGCTGCACATCAGCCCGCAAAACAGCGCCGCCTACAACAATCGTGGCAGTCTATACTATATAAAGGGCGATTATGATCGTGCCTTGGAGGCCTACCATGAGGCAGAAGCGCTCGATCCGAAGGATGGCGGCATAAAGGTAAATCTTGCCCTCGTCTACTACAAGCTCGCGAGTTTGAAGGAGGCGGTTGCTAAACATGCCGAAGCGGTAGCGCTCGATGAGAACATAGGAAAGAAATACCAGGCATTCGGAAAATTACTTGCCAATTAGGTTAGTCACTATGGGTAGAACCCTACTATTTTGCTGGCTGCTGGTTATGCCAATAACGTTGGTTCAAGCGCAGACCGACACGAGCGCATCTACTACCAACGTTGAGATCCAGGTGGTCGAGGAAGACAGCGCAGTTAAACGCTTATTCAGTCGCATGTGGTCAAAACTGAGGGGTTACGTGGGCAGGTCAGAGCAGTCTGCGATGACAGGTGGCCGTACCTTGATTGCCGGCGTGCGTGGTGCTGAAACCACGACGAGCGGATTGCAACCCTATTGGAAAGGCGACCGAAGCGAGGACCCTGACTATATTAAAGAGGTTGATACCTTCCTCGATGCCATGGAATTGGCGGACGCGGGCAAATTCGAACAAGCCACCCGGGCGTTAAACGCTTTTTCCGATTCCTATCCCGATAGTAGTTTAGATCCAAACGTACAGTTCGCTTTGGGTTTGGCATACGGCCAATCAGGAAAGAACGCCGAAGGTGTGGCGGCACTCGAATCATTCGCCAAGGGTTACCCTGAGCACCCGTTGGTCAGCGATGCCGAAGAGTTGATACAGGTTTTGCAGCTGACCAATTGACGCCCGTCCGGCGCCGAACCCATCATCTTCGCGACGAGTTGTCGCCGAATCGGATCGGCGTCAATAATCTGACACTTCCGCATAGAGTCTGTCGGTGGACACCGTCACTTCGAACCGGTGAGTAGTTTTTCAACGTCCTTGATTGTTGCTCGTTTCATGGGTCTTCCATCCACTGGGCTTAATGGCGTCTCACGCCCTTTCTTATGATCGAGGACGTATACCTCGATGGGGTTGTTATCAGCTGAGAAGCAGTAGACCGGACAGGTCTCGCAACGACCCCCGCCGTAACGCAAGCGTTTGTCATTTTCTTCAAATGGTATGTTGTGGTCATCTAGCAGCAGGCCGATGTCCTCTGGTGTGTTTGCCGAGACATGAATCTGAATCCTCGACTCTGCGGTAACAATGCCGCTCAGTACTGAACCGACAAGTCGGGGGTTGAACTCGGCTAAGAAGTGCATCGCCTCGATTGCACATCTACGCAGCGTTTCTAACGTTCCCGACAATTTTTTTGCGTGAAATAACTCTAGGTACTCCCGTAATGCTTCTGCGACTTCTTGGTTGGTCGGTACATGTTTGTTGTCGGGAATACTAAGCCGCTCAGCTGCCTTTCGCTTCGCGACTTGAAAGTCACGCACACCTTCGTCTGACATGATGCGCGCGGCCTCAACGCTAATCTGGTGACGCAATTGAGCTTCCGGACGCCAAGGCTGTTTAGCCACGTCCCGCAACCTCGGTTTACCCACTAGAAAAGGTCCTTAGGGATCTCTGGTTGTGTCGGCATCACCGTACCCGAGGTGGTGTCGGCGGCGGTTTCTCCCGGCGCTGGATCATCCGCCAATACAGGCTCAGTCCCGGCGATGAAGAATTCCACTACGGCTCGGTTGTCGGCCGGATCGGTCGGTTCACCGGTATCTCGATCTACGCTGAAGGCGATCGCATCTTCCGGTATCGGCAAAGGTTTTTCCGGCAGGCCGTTCAACGCGACTGCCATATAATCGATCCATATCGGGAGCGCCGTCTTGGCGCCGGCTTCACCGCGCCCCAGCGACCTCGGTTGATCAAACCCAACCCAAGTGGTGGTGACGATGTCTGGCGTAAAGCCGGAAAACCAGGCATCGCGGAATTCATTGGTGGTTCCAGTTTTGCCAGCAAGATCGGCGCGCCCCAACGACAGTGCTCGCCGACCGGTCCCGCGCGTAATTACTTCTTTCATGATGGTTGTCATGATAAACGCGTTCTCCGCACTGATAACGCGTGGTGCATAGCGCGGTAAGTATGCATCAAAGGGGGTTCCAGCTACCGAGTCGTTGATTTGCACGACGGGTGGGTTCGTCGCTTCTTCGCAGTCAGCGCAGATTACGAGCGGGTTCGCTTGCTCCAGAATGTTGTGTTCGGCGTCCTCAATACGGGTGATGAAATAGGGTTCTATTTTGTAGCCGCCATTGGCGAACACCGCGAATGCCCTCGCCATTTGCAACGGTGTGGCAGAGGCATTACCCAAGGCCAGCGACAAATTGCGCGGTAGCTCGGTGCTGTCGAAACCGAAGCGCCCTAGATATTCAGCCGCATACGCCGGTCCAATGGCACGAAGCAGACGTACGGACACTAAATTGAGTGATAACGTCAGTGCTTTGCGTAAGGGCGTATCGCCAAAAAATTTTCCACTGTAATTGTCCGGACGCCAGACTTCTTCCAGACCTGGGTCTTCGATAACAATAGGTGCGCCACTAACGGTAGTAGCCGCGGTAAACCCTTTTTCCAAAGCCGCAGAATAGATAAACGGTTTTAGGTTAGACCCAGGCTGCCGTTCAGCCTGAACGGCGCGGTTGAATTTACTTTGTTGAAAGTCGAATCCACCTGTCAGCGCTAGAATCGCACCGTCGCTCGGCCGTATCGAGACCAGCGCGCCCGCGACCTCAGGTACCTGCGCCAAGAACCACTGCCCTTGATCTTCTTGTTTCCCTTCGCCCGCCGCCGTCTGTTGTTTCGCTTGTTCTGCCCCGGGTTCAACGTATTCCAGATAGATGATATCGCCCGGACTTAAGATATCCGTCGCTCTCTTTGGTGGCGGGCCCTGCGATGTCTCGTCTATATGACGGCGCGCCCAGGAAAGTCCGTCCCAACCAATCTCTACCATGTAGCCGTCCTGCGTATAGGTCCACGCCGACTGTTTTTCCACTGACAATACAATGCCTACCATCAAGCCGCCGACAACCCGGTAATCCTTAAGAGCATCGTCGAAATAAGCCTGATCGAATTCGGCGCCATCGACCTCGACGTGCCCGACCGATCCACGATAGCCATGGCGTCGCTCATATGCCCGCAATCCCTTACGTAATGCCCAATTCGCCGCTTCTTGGTGATCGGCGCGAATGGTCGTATAAATGTGTAACCCGCCCGCATAGGTGTCTTTGTCGTAGGTTTGAATAACGTATTGCCGCACCATTTCTGCCACATACGGCGCTTCGACGTCGTAACGGAGCGCATGTTTACTGGCGGTCAGCGGTGCCGACTTAGCTTCCTCATAGGCCTCTTTGCCGATGAAATCGAGCGAATGCATACGCTGTAGGACGTAGTTCCGCCGCTCAATAGCGCTTTCGGGATTGCTCACCGGGTTATTTCTCGACGGCGCTTTCGGCAAACCAGCGAGCATCGCGGTCTCAGGGAGTTTGAGCTCGTCTGGGCCCTTGCCATAATAGACTTGCGCGGCAGCGGCGAAGCCATAGGCGCGTTGACCTAGGAATATCTTATTAAGGTAGAGTTCTAATATCTGGTCCTTGCTGAGTCGTCGTTCGATCTTAAAGGACAGCAAGATCTCCTTGAGCTTGCGGGTATAAGTCTTTTCCGGGCTCAGGAAGAAATTCCTCGCTACCTGCATGGTGATAGTGCTCGCGCCCTGGCTATGCCTGCCGGTCCGCAGGTTATTCCATGTGGCGCGAACGATCCCGAGGAAATCGACACCGTAGTGGTCGTAGAACCCATCATCCTCTGCGGCCAGGATAGCCTTGACTAACAGGTCAGGGACCTCACCCGCCTTAACGGGGATGCGTTTCTCCTCGCCGAACTCGGCCAGCAACCGGCTCTCGGTTGAATACACTCGCATGGGTACCTTGAGGGGTTCGTCGGAAAGCGATTGAACCGAGGGCAGACCGGGCATGAGAATGGTAGCGCTGATCGCCAATACGAGTACGGCGCCCACAAACAACGCGAACAGTCCGATCAAAACGAGCTGCCAAAACCTGCTCGGAGAGCGTCCGAACAGGCCAAATTTCGCTAAAAGGCTACCGCTGGAAGCCATGCAAACTGACGAGTCCTGAGCCGGAAATTAGGCAGAATCTCGGGTCGCGCAGTATAAAGGTAAAACACCAACGGCCAAAGGCAAATTTGTCATTTCCGATCGCTATGGTCTATATTTGGAGGTAATACTTAAACTGTAGTTGCATCTATCTTCAGTAAATAATTGATTTAACATGTAAATACCGTGCGCGGGTTAGACAAACTTTTCGCCAAAAAAACTCCATCCGTGCTTGGCATAGATGTTAGCTCATCAGCGTGCAAAGTCCTTGAGCTTAGCCGAGCTGACGAGCACTGTCGTGTCGAGCGCTATGCGGTGGAGCCGTTGCCGCAAAACTCGGTGGTTGAGCATGCAATTACCGAGGTAGAGCAAGTGGCGCAAGCGGTAGAACGCGCCGTAAAGCGCTCCGGATCACGCTGCAAACACGCCGCGGTCGCCGTAGCTGGTGCCCATGTAATCACCAAAACGATCAAGATGCCCGCCACTATGAGCGAGAATGACCTCCAGACACAGATCGAAATGGAGGCCGATCACTACATTCCCTATCCGCTCGACGAAGTCAACATGGACTATCAAGTTATCGGTGCAACGGAAGATAACCCAGAGGAAATGGAAATTCTAATGGCCGCGTGCCGAAAAGAGATAGTCGATGATTACGTAGCCGTTATCCAGGCTCATGGACTGACACCGGCTGTTGTCGATATCGAGACGTACGCGATGGAGAATGCGTATTCGTTGATCGCGCAGCACATGCCCGGCGGCGGCATGGAGAAGACAGTGGCGATTTTGGATGTAGGTGCTACGACCACGAACATCAACGTGATACATAATAATCGTTCGGTTTACAGCCGCGACCATACTTTCGGTGGTCGCCAGCTGACTGAGGAGATTCAAAGGCGTTATGGCCTGTCTTACGAGGAGGCAGGGCTGGCCAAAAAGCAAGGTGGATTGCCGGACAACTATCAGACAGACGTGTTGCGTCCTTTCATGGAAGCGATGTGCCAAGAGGCGATGCGTGCATTACAGTTCTTTTACTCTTCAAGTCCATTCAACAATGTTGACCAGGTGCTGTTAGCGGGTGGTTGTGCCCAAATCCCCGGCGTCGATGAAATGGTGTCGGCACGTATCGGTGTCCCCGCTATGGTCGCGAATCCGTTTGCGAGCATGTCGCTAGCTTCTCGAATCAAACCTGAGATGCTAGCTAATGATGCACCTTCGCTTATGATTAGTTGTGGGCTCGCATTGAGGAGTTTCGACGAATGACGACGCGACTCAATCTCTTGCCCTGGCGCGAAATTCGCCGCAAAGACCAGGATCGACAACTCCTGACCTTGGCCATAGGCGCCTGGATCCTCACGGGCCTGATGGTATTTTATGGCCATCTTCATGTAACCGGTTTGATTAACGACCAAAACCGGCGCAACGAATTCCTTAAACAAGAGATTGCCAAGGTCGATAAGGAAATAAAGGAGATTAAGGAACTCAAGAAGCAGCGCCAGGCTTTGATAGCTCGTATGAACGTCATCTACGAACTACAGGGTGACCGCACCCAGGTCGTCCACGTGTTCGATGATCTCGTGCGTAAACTGCCTGAGGGCGTTTACTTCAACAAACTCAAGCAAAAGGGCAAAGGCTTTACCATAGAAGGTGTAGCGCAGTCCAACGCGCGCGTGTCGGCATTGATGCGTAATCTCGATGCGTCAGCTTGGTTTTCCGACCCTAATTTAAACGTTATCAAGGTTGTGGAAGATGGGTCAGATAGGGTTAGCGAATTTGCACTGAACGTAAAACAGGCGTCCAAGCCCACTGACCAAGAAAAGGCGCCAGGCTCATGACCTTAGATGATCTAAAAAACATAGACATCAACAATATTTCTTCTTGGCCACTACCGATCAAGATCGGCGGTATTGTGGTTATTGGTATTCTTGTTATTGTCGCGGGCTTTTGGTTCATCATCCGCGGTGAGCTCGACGACTTAGCCCAACGCCAAGATCAGGAAGTCAAACTAAAAGACACCTACCGCAACAAGGCGGCCTTAGCGATCAATCTGGCTGCCTACAAGACACAAATGGAAGAAATGAGGCAGACGTTCGGTAGTCTGTTGCGGCAGTTGCCGGATACAACGGAAGTACCCGATCTGCTTATCGATATAACCCAGGCCGGACTGGGGCAAGGCTTGGAGTTCGTGCTGTTTAAACCTGAGAAGGAGAGACCCAAAGAATTCTATGCGGAATTGCCGATCAGTATAAAAGTAACCGGCAGTTATCATGAGCTCGCTAATTTTGTGAGCGATGTGGCCGCCTTACCCCGTATCGTGACCTTTGGCGATATCACCATCGGCAGTGACAAGAAATCCGGCAAGTTGCTGATGTCGGCCAAGGCCAAGACCTATCGTTATCTCGACGAACTCGAGATAGCCGAACTCGCGAAGGCCGACAAGGGCAAGAAAAAGCGTAAACGGAAGAGGAAGAAGAAGAAGTGAGATTAGGGGCGGTTGCTCTAGTTGCTCTTTTGTGTGTTGCGCTTAGCGGCTGCGGCAGCGCTGGTGTGGACGATCTTCGTGATTGGGTGATCAAGGAACGCAAGGGCCGCAAACCTCGCGTTGAACCCCTACCCGAAATCAAGACACAGGAATCTTTTGTCTATTCAGCCGATGCTTTGGCTGACCCCTTCGCCCCGTTTAATCTAAAACAACAAGGGGCGGCCGCTGGTGGACCGAGCCCGGATATCAATCGGCGCAAAGAACCGTTGGAGGATTACCCGCTCGATGCCTTGAGGATGGTAGGGACCTTGAGCCGTGGTAATCAATCTTGGGCCGTTGTCCAGGCGCCGGATGGCGCAGTGCACCGGGCCAAAATCGGAGATCACATGGGGCAAAACTTCGGCATGGTGACAAACATCACCGAGGAGAGCGTAAATCTGGTCGAGCTTATTCAGAATCCGTTAGGTGACTGGATAGAGCGCGAGGCCAATCTGGCGATAGCAGAATGAGAGAAGCACGTATGAAAAGGAACGCAACGGCGTCGACGCGAGCGTTATGGGCGGCGGCGGCCTTAGGGTTGGTGTGGGGGACATTGATTTCTACCGCGGTGGTTGCGGGGGAGATCGAGTCGCTCGTGTGGGAAAACGAGCGAGGATCCGTTTTGCAGATCCGTGTGAAAGGTAAGGCAACCTATAGTACAGCAAGCCTTGAGGGTGGGCAGAGACTGCGTGTGCGCTTTGCAGACAGCACGCTAGGACCTGCGGCCAGCGAGCTGGAGCGGCGTAATCAAGTAAAAGGGGTTTACCCTTATCTGGCCGATAACGGCACTGCCGTCAACGTGGATCTCTTGCTCACCGAGCCTGGCAGGATCGATGTCGAAAAAACGAACTATGGCTACCGTGTGGTAACCCTTGCCGGTGCCGAATTGTCGGCCGTGGCAGCCACAACAGTCGAGCCGGAGCCGGTGTCAACACCAGTGGTGTCTGATGCTGGTACCGCCGGTAACGGAACGGTCATCGAGGAAATTCGCTATGCGACCCTGCCTGGGAGCCGCGTCCAGATAACCCTGCAGATGTCAGGGCCACCCCCCGAGCCGACTACGTTCAGCGTTACAAACCCGGCGCGCATTGCGCTTGATTTCGCCAATACACGGGTTGGGCTGACCAAGAAGACGATTCGTGTTAAAGAGGGGGCAGTCCTTAATGTAACTGCCATCGAAGCCGCCGACCGTACACGGGTAGTACTCAGCCTTGTAAGACTGGTGGCCTATACCATCGCCGTCGAGGGGAATACCCTAGCAATCACATTGGATACACCGGTCCAAGCAATTGCGCCGGCGCAGGAGCCAACAAGCAAACGGTTCTCTGCCGCCGCTAGGACCGGTAAGTTCAACGTCGATCAGATCGACTTCCGCCGTGGCCCACAAGGTGCGGCGCAAGTAACGGTGACCTTGTCCGATCCGGCTGTCGGTATCGACATCAATGAACAAGCCGGCCAAATCATTCTTGATTTCTTGGACACATCGATTCCGGTGCAGCTTCAACGACGGCTCGATGTTGTTGATTTCGCAACACCGGTGCAAACGATCGATGCGTTTCCGGTTGGTCAGAATGCACGTATGGTGATCACGCCAAAGGGCCGTTATGAACATTCCGCTTATCAGGCTGGCAACATTTTTAGAGTGAGCATAAAACCGATCCTCGAGGAGGAAGAAGAGAGAGCAGTTGACGAGTTTGGCTATTCCGGAGAGAAACTTTCTCTGAACTTCCAGAAGATTGATGTACGTGCCGCCTTACAGGTGCTTGCTGATTTTACGGGCCTGAACTTCGTGGTCAGCGATTCCGTCACCGGTAATTTGACCCTACGACTTAAGGATGTGCCTTGGGATCAGGCGCTAGATATCATCATCGACAGTAAGAATCTTGCCCTGCGTCGCTCGGGTAATGTGATTTCCGTTGCACCGGCGGATGAAGTCGCGGCTAAGGAGAAGGCAGCACTGGAGGCGACTCAGACTGTCTTGGACCTTGAGCCTTTGGTATCTGAGCTGATACAGATCAACTACGCCAAGGCTGAAGACATCGCGAATCTACTAAAATCTATCGTGCCGGTACCGTCGGCCACCGTATCCGCAGGAGAACATCCCGTCTTTGGTCCGACGGCGACAGGCGAAATCGTACAAGCGACCGACTCGAATACGCTACTGTCGCCACGGGGCCAGGTGACCGTCGACATACGTACTAACTCGCTTCTTATCCAGGACACGCCACAAAAGATTCGTGAGATTCGTAAGCTTATAGCTCAGCTTGATCAGCCGGTACGGCAGGTCATGATCGAGACACGTTTGGTAGAAGCAACTGAGAGCTTCAGCCGAAACTTGGGCGCAAAGTTTGGTGTGCAGAGTACCAACACGTCCAGTAATTTTCAGACTACCCAAGCAGCAACGCTGGACACGACCGGCTTGCTCACCGCCGATGGTCTAAACGTTAACTTGCCGGCAGGAGTGATCGGTACCAACAATGCAGCGTCGGTGGCGTTGACAATAGCTAAGCTCGGCACCGGCAGTCTGTTGAGTCTCGAACTTTCCGCTTTGGAGCAGGAGGGTTTGGGCAAGATCATATCGAGTCCGCGCTTGATCACGGCCAATCAGAAGACGGCGTTGATTGAGCAAGGTGAGGAGCGTGTGTTTACAACCACTGTGCTTGGAGCCGGTTCGGTGGTCACCAAGCGCGCAACCTTGAAGCTGGAAGTGACCCCGCAAATTACACCGGATGATCGCGTTCTCTTAGATGTCGTCATTACTAAGGACAACTTCGCCGACGCCACGCTAGGCTTGCTCAACATCAAGCAAATTACCACCCAAGTGTTGTTAGACAACGGTGAGACCGTAGTTATCGGTGGTGTTTACGAGCGTGATCAGAACAACACTGTTAATAAGGTACCGTTACTCGGCGATATCCCTTTGCTTGGCTGGTTGTTTAAGCAAAAATCAGTTCGCGATAACAAGAGAGAACTGCTGATCTTCCTGACGCCGAAGATTCTCTCAGAAGAACTCAATTTGAGTTAACCAATTTTTCACCATACCCCGCCGGTCATCCGACCGGCGGGGTATTTTGCGCTGGCGCTGCATGGGCAAAGCGGAACAAGGCGAAGGTCCAGTAAACCTTCGCGCTGCTGCGCGTGCTTGCCGCGGGTGAGCCGGAGCATTGTAAATGGTCCAGCGAACGATTTGTCCGGCGAACGGGCAGACCACGGACGGTCTGTCCTGGACTTCCGAGTGGAGCAGGAAAGCGGAACGAAGGAAGACAAGCAGTGGACTTTCGAGCGTAACAGGAAAGTGAAGCAAGAAAGGACCGCTCGAATTTACTTCGCACAGGTGAAACTGAGAAATTCATGGATGGATTTTCAGTTCCTGCAGCTTCGCTTGATTTATTATCGCTATGCTGGCATATCTGCAGGGCGATGAAGGTTCCCGGTAATATATTCCTAATCGGCCCCATGGGAGCCGGAAAGTCGACGGTTGGGCGCCATCTCGCACAGCTGCTGGACAAAGAGTTTCACGACGCCGACCAGGAAATAGAAAAGCGCACTGGTGCGAGCGTCGCGCTCATTTTCGATATAGAGGGTGAGCAGGGATTCCGCAAACGCGAGACCGAGATTCTTGATGAGTTGACGCGTCGCGACAACATGGTGCTTGCGACTGGTGGCGGGGTCATTCTCTCTGAAGAAAACCGAGGTCTGTTACGGTCTCGCGGTACGGTGGTCTATCTCGACGCAGACCTCGATACATTGACGCGACGTACTCATCGGGATCGCAAGCGCCCATTGCTGCAAACAAGTGATCGGCGAGAAAAGCTTGTCGAAATAATGAAAGAGCGCGAATCGTTGTATCGAAGTGAAGCGGACGTAGTAGTGACCACCGACCGGTGCTCGCCGGTGGTCGTCGCCCGTAAAGTCGCAACGACACTGCAGTCGTTGAATTCTGATGAAGACACTTAAGCTGGATCTAGGTTCTCGTAGCTATCCGATTCATATCGGTTCGGGGCTACTTGCAAAAACTGATCTGTTCGTTCCACATATTGTTGGCAACCGCATTGCGCTAGTCAGTAACGAAACGGTTGCTCCAATCTACATGGAGCAACTAGCAACGGCTCTTAGCGAATACCAACCACTCCCCATCGTACTTCCAGACGGTGAACAGCACAAAACGCTAGAAGTCCTAGATCGTATTTTCACCGCCTTACTTAGTGAACGTTGTGGTCGTCAAACTACATTGATCGCACTCGGCGGTGGTATGGTGGGAGATATGACAGGTTTTGCCGCCGCTTGCTATCAGCGAGGCGTGCCTTTTATACAGGTCCCCACGACTTTGCTTGCTCAAGTTGATGCCTCGATAGGAGGCAAAACTGGTGTGAATCATCGTCTTGGGAAAAATATGGTAGGCGCATTTTATCAACCACAATGTGTCGTTATCGATACCGATACCCTGAATACCTTACCCGACAACGAACTCTCGGCGGGTATCGCCGAAGTGGTCAAGTATGGACTTATCCGCGATCCCGAATTCTTCGGTTGGCTTGAAAATAATCTCGACAAATTACTCGATCGAGACGAACAGGCCCTTAGTTTTGCTATTTATCAGTCTTGCGAGCACAAAGCCGAAGTCGTCAGTGCGGATGAACGTGAGGCTGGCGAACGCGCACTCCTGAATCTCGGGCATACCTTCGGACACGCAATCGAAGCCGGCTTAGGCTACGGCACGTGGCTGCACGGAGAAGCAGTGGCGGCCGGCATGGCTATGGCGGCGGACCTATCGCAACGCTTGGGATGGTTGGGCGGTCGCGATGTAGAACGTATTAAGAGCTTGCTCTCGCGGGCACAGCTGCCAATACGTGCACCAGCGAGCATTGAACCATCACAGTTCCTAGATCTCATGTCGGTCGACAAGAAAACCCGGGGTGGGCGGCTAAGGTTGGTTCTGCTCGAAGCGATTGGTCGGGCGTTGGTGACTGATGATTTTGAGTCTGAGCATTTGATGCAGACCTTACGTGCTTGTCGCAGCGAGCAATGAACCTCGCACCTTATGCGGCGCACGATGCCACCTCCCGCGGCCGAGCCTATAAGGAACCAGCACCGCTTTATCGTGGTGAATATCAGCGAGACCGTGATCGCATAATTCACTGCGCCGCTTTTCGGCGATTGGAATATAAGACCCAAGTATTCGTCAATCATGAGGGTGATCTGTTTCGTACGCGCCTCACGCACTCGCTAGAAGTGGCGCAGATAGGGCGATCAGTGGCGCGCGCTCTCAAGCTTAACGAAGATTTAACGGAAGCAATCGCCTTGGCACATGATCTCGGACACACGCCGTTTGGTCATGCCGGTCAAGAGGTATTGAACGCTTGTATGTGTGAATACGGTGGTTTCGAGCATAACCTTCAGTCATTGCGCGTCGTCGATGTGCTGGAAGAGCGCTACGCTGAGTTTCCCGGTTTAAATCTGACGTTCGAAACACGCGAGGGAATCTTGAAGCATTGTTCAGCCAAGAATGCTAAGCGGCTTGGTGAACTTGGAAAGCGATTTATAGATCGGAAACAACCTGGTCTCGAGGCACAACTAGCCAACCTTGCCGACGAAACAGCCTACAATAACCACGATATCGATGATGGATTGCGCTATGGATTGTTAGACATTGATGATCTTAATCAAATCGAACTATTTGCCGAACAATACACGGTGGTCCGAAGTACGTATCCAAAACTCGCTGAGCGCCGCGTCGTGCACGAGACCATTCGCGGCATGATTAATCATGTTGTTGTTGATCTTATAGAAAATAGCAACGCTTGCCTTAGGCGTTCAAAGGTCCAAAGCATTGACGATGTGCGCAACTTTGGTAGGCCGCTGATCAATTACAGCGAATCTGTCAGCCGGAAGATGTTGGAATTAAAACCTTTTCTTAGAAAAAATCTGTACAACCATACCCACGTACAACAGATGACTCAATCCGCGAAAAAGATTGTTGAGGAGCTGTTCATAAAATTTATCGAGGAGCCAAACCTGTTACCAACCCAATATCAGGAGAGGCCCGGTTCTGACGGGCTCGCAGGTAGAGCACGCGTTGTTGCTGATTATATGGCGGGTATGACCGATCGCTATGCGATCAATGAACACGCGCGTCTGTTTGACCCCCCCGAACTAACCTGAGCGTTCGTTACAGCTGGCGCTAATAGGCTATGTCGACTTCGCTCGGTTCGCGCTTTCTCGGCAGCGATTAAGGCGCTTTCGCCTCTGGGCCGCCGGACTGCAGGATCGAATCCACCTAAGTTCTTAGGTCGTGTGCAGTATCTTTCTAGTGCGGTCGAGCCGGCCCCGACCGCAGCCAGACATTTAATTGAACCGCTACAGCCCGATGTGTATACTTTTGCGGCTTTTGCCCTGTATCCTGCGCTGCAAGAGCAGGCAACCAACCGAGACTTAAGATGCATCCTTCACAGAAAAAATTGACTGGCTTGTACCGTCCCGAGTTTGAGAAGGATGGCTGTGGTTTCGGTTTGATTGCCCAGATGAACGGTGAGGCCAGCCACTGGTTGGTGAAGACCGCGATCACTTCTCTGGGGCGACTCACCCATCGCGGCGCCGTCGCGGCCGACGGCAAGACCGGCGATGGCTGTGGGCTGCTACTAAAGAAGCCAGATGCTTTCCTGCGGCACGTTGCAGCCGAGTGTGGATTTAAGCTAACCGAGCTGTACGGCGTCGGCATGATCTTCCTAAGTCAGGACGAAGTGAAGGCCAAGCGGGCGCGATGTCAACTAGAGAAAGAACTGGCAACAGAAGGCTTCTCGGTTTCTGGTTGGCGCAGTGTCCCCGTGAATACCGATGCTTGCGGGGCAGAGGCGCTGACGAGTTTGCCAAATATTCAGCAGGTGTTTGTGAACACAGCCGAAGGTATGGACGAAGCCACTTTCGAGCGCCAGCTTTACATCGCCCGCCGCCGTTGTGAAAAAGTGATCGAACAAGACGACGATGTATTCTATGTCTGTAGCCTTTCGGCCAGAGTGATCGCCTATAAAGGATTGATCATGCCGGCTAATCTGCCGGTGTTCTACCAGGACCTCAATGACGAACACATGGCATCGGCCTTGTGTGTGTTTCACCAACGATTCTCCACTAACACTTGGCCACAGTGGCAATTGGCACAACCGTTCAGATACCTAGCCCATAACGGCGAAATAAATACGCTCCGAGCCAATCGGTATTGGTCGCTGGCCCGTGCGCCAAAATTTGCCACACCTTTGATTCCCCGTTTCGAAGACGTGTTGCCGTTGGTATCTGAGATCGGCTCGGATTCCTGCAGTCTCGACAATATGTTGGAAGCGTTGCTTGCGGGCGGCATGGATATTTTTCGCGCCATGCGGTTGTTGATTCCACCCGCCTGGCAAAACGTACAGACCATGGATCCGGACCTGCGCGCGTTCTATGAGTACAACTCTATTCATATGGAGCCATGGGACGGGCCGGCTGGCATCGTGTTGACGGATGGGCGTTATGCCGCTTGTGTATTGGACCGTAACGGGCTGCGCCCGGCCCGTTATGTGATTACCGGGCCCGAGTCAGCACAACATCCCGATGGGGTGGATTATTCAAAGTGCGTGATAACGCTCGCGACCGAGGTTGGCGTCTATGACTATGAGCCCCAAGAGGTCATTGCCAAAGGTCGACTGAAGCCGGGCCAGATGATCGCCGCCGATACCGAGACGGGAACATTACTTTTGCCCGACGATATCGACAGCATGCTAAAGGCACGTCGACCCTACAAGCGCTGGCTTAAAGCCAACGCCAATCGACTCGAGGCAAGCTTGGTAAAAGAAGAATCTTCAAGTGCGCCCATGGAGCCAACTCGGCTCGCCATTTATCAGAAGATGTTCCAGGTTACTTTTGAGGAACGTGATCAGGTCTTACGGGTGTTGGCCGAGTCCGGACAAGAAGCGGTCGGTTCCATGGGAGACGACACGCCGCTGCCCGTGCTTTCAAGGCAAGTGCGGTCGCTGTTCGATTATTTTCGCCAGCAGTTTGCCCAAGTCACTAACCCACCGATTGACCCGTTACGCGAGCAGATGGTCATGTCGTTGGAGACCAATCTCGGTCGAGAGCACAATCTGTTTGAGGAAACGCCAGAGCCTGCCATCCGACTGGTGCTGGACTCGCCGGTACTATCGGCCAACAAGTTCAAACGTCTGCTAGCGTTGGCTGATCCGCACTATGCCCACGAGTTAATCGATCTAAATTACCCGCTGGAGCAGAGTCTCGACGACGCGATCAAGGCAGTGTGCGATCGAGCGTCAGCCGCGGTGCGTCAAGGAAAAACCGTCATTGTCCTGTCGGACCGTGACATTGCCGAAGACCGAATACCTATGCCGGCGCTATTGGCTACCGGCGCCGTGCACCATCGTCTAGTATGCGAGCGTCTGCGTTGTGACGCCAATCTCGTGGTTGAGACCGCCAGTCCGCGCGATCCACATCATTTCGCGGTGCTGATCGGTTATGGCGCCACCGCTATCTATCCTTATCTTGCGTATAACTGTCTTGCCGACATGATTCGCACCGGTGAGATTGCGAGGGGCAGCGTGTTGAAGGTTATGCACACCTATCGCAAGGGCATTAACAAGGGGCTTTACAAAATTATCTCCAAGATGGGGATATCGACGGTGGACAGCTATCGCGGCGCCCAACTATTCGAGGCGGTAGGCCTGGACGAAAAAGTGGTAGCGCTTTGTCTTCCCGGCACGCCTTGCCGCGTCCAGGGCGCTACGTTTGAAGATCTACATAATGATCAACAACGTCTCGCGCGCATTGCCTGGAACCCGCGCAAAACAATACAACAGGGCGGTATCTTAAAGTTCATTCATGGTGGCGAGTTCCATGCGTTTAATCCGGATGTCGTTACCGCATTGCACGCGGCGGTGCGTTCTGGTGATTACGAGAAGTACAAGACATTCGCCAAATTAGTAAATGCTCGAGCGCCGGCTGTTTTTCGCGACCTGTTGGCATTACGCAAGGATATAAAGGGGATTTCGATTGACGAAGTGGAGCCGATGGAGACTATCCTGCCGCGATTTGATACTGCCGGTATGTCGTTGGGCGCACTATCTCCAGAGGCTCACGAGACCTTAGCCGAAGCCATGAATCGTATGGGTGCGCGCTCAAACTCGGGTGAGGGCGGCGAAGATCCTAAGCGATATGGCACCGATCGGAGCTCGAAGATCAAACAGGTGGCCTCGGGACGTTTCGGTGTGACCCCCACTTACCTCGTGAACGCCGAGGTGTTGCAGATCAAGATTGCCCAGGGGGCGAAGCCCGGGGAAGGCGGGCAGTTACCCGGTCCTAAGGTCAACGAAATGATCGCACGGCTGCGTTATGCCCAACCGGGCGTGGCCCTGATCTCACCGCCACCCCACCATGACATTTACTCGATCGAGGACTTAGCGCAGCTGATCTTCGATCTGAAGCAGGTAAACCCGGCCGCGTTAGTGTCCGTGAAACTTGTGGCCAGCCCCGGCGTGGGTACGATCGCAGCTGGGGTGGCCAAGGCCTATGCGGATTTGATCACTATCGCCGGCTACGACGGTGGTACCGGTGCGAGCCCGTTGACCTCGGTGAAATACACCGGCATCCCTTGGGAGTTAGGTCTAACAGAGACACACCAAACGCTACGTGCCAATAACTTGCGCGACAAGGTGCGCCTGCAGACAGATGGCGGGCTTAAGACCGGTCTCGATGTCGTCAAGGCAGCCATACTCGGGGCTGAGAGCTTTGGTTTCGGCACTGCCCCCATGATCGCCATGGGGTGCAAGTATCTCCGATGCTGTCATCTCAATAACTGTGCGACCGGTGTGGCCACGCAGAACAATGTACTCCGCCTACACCACTTCCATGGTGAAGCACAGATGGTTGTGAATTATTTCCACTTTGTCGCACGGGAGGTACGCGAGCTCATGGCGCAGCTCGGGGTTGCCAACATCGAGCAGCTGATCGGACGTACAGATCTTTTGGAGATTGTCGAAGGCACCACCGCGAAACAACAACGGCTCGATCTGCGCCCGATTCTATCGGACGCGGGTGTGCCGGCGGAAATGCCCCAGTTTTGCCAGTTGGCGAACAACCAGCCGTTCGACCGGGGTGAACTGGCCGAGCAGATGGTCAGCGATGCACTCTCGGCAATAGAGAATAAAAACGGCGGTGAACTCTCATATCGAGTACGTAACGTGGATCGTTCGATAGGGGCGCGTATTTCCGGTGAAATCGCACGGCGACATGGTGATCACGGCATGTCCGGCGCACCGATTACGATGAACCTACGAGGAACAGCAGGGCAAAGCTTTGGCGTGTGGAATGCCGGCGGCCTGTATTTGAATCTGGAGGGCGACGCCAACGATTATGTCGGTAAAGGAATGGCGGGTGGAAAGATTGTCATCTATCCACCCCCTGGCAGTCGGTTTAAGAGCAACGAGACCGCGATTATTGGCAACACGTGTCTGTACGGTGCGACCGGCGGCAAATTATTCGTCTCGGGTATTGCCGGTGAGCGCTTTGCGGTACGGAACTCAGGTGCCACTGCGGTGGTTGAAGGTGTTGGCGATCACGGGTGTGAGTACATGACCGGCGGTGTGGTGGCAGTTTTGGGCGACACCGGACTAAATTTTGGTGCTGGTATGACAGGTGGGTTTGCTTTTGTTTTGGACATGAACAATACCTTTGTCGATAACTACAACCACGAAATGATCGACATCCATCGGGTTACCACCGAGAGCATGGAGGCGCATCGCAATTATCTACGTCGACTAATTCGCGAGTTTGTCTCAGAAACCGGGAGCAACTGGGGCGAGAGCATACTAGATGACTTTTACGATTTCGCCGCAAAGTTTTGGTTGGTTAAACCGGTGGCGGCTGACCTCGAGCACCTACTAGATATTTTGCAGGATGCGGCATAAATCCGTGATGCGTGACTCGTTAATCGTGATGGGCGGGGCAACACGGTTCCTGATTATGATTCACGGTTAACGGCTGACGGTTGACGAAATAATGTCCCCTGTCAACGTTCTACAGTTTATCGAATTGCCGCGCCAGGAGCCGGCGAAGACTCCGGTTCAAATCCGCACCGCCGACTGGAAGGAGATCTATGGTCAATACGGGGCCCAAGGCGCCGCCGCCCAAGCGGCCCGATGCGTGCACTGCGGTAACCCTTACTGCGAATGGAAGTGCCCGGTACATAACTATATTCCGAACTGGCTGAAGCTGATTGCCGAAGGCAATCTGTTTGAGGCGGCGGAACAATCGCATCGCACCAATTCCTTGCCCGAAATCTGCGGCCGAATCTGTCCACAGGATCGTCTGTGTGAGGGCGCCTGCACGTTGAATGATGAATTCGGGGCGGTCACCATCGGTGCAATCGAGAAATACATTACCGACGAAGCACTGAAAGCCGGCTGGCGTCCCGACATGTCACAAGTGCAGGCTACCGGCAAACGCGTGGCTGTGGTCGGCGCCGGCCCGGCTGGCCTAGGTTGTGCTGACATCCTGGTGCGAAACGGGGTTGACGCTATCGTCTACGATCGCTATCCAGAGATCGGCGGCTTACTCACCTTTGGAATTCCACCCTTTAAGTTGGACAAGGAGGTCGTCAAGACCCGGCGCACCATCATGGAGGAAATGGGCGTCGAGTTTGTGCTCAACACGAATATCGGCAGCGACCTACCTTTGGGCCAACTCATGGACGAGTACGATGCGGTGTTTTTGGGTTTGGGCGCCTATACCTATATGAAGGGCGATTTTCCGGGCGAGGATCTGCCTGGTGTCATAGAGGCGCTGCCCTATTTGATCGCGAACGTGAATCGCGTGATGGGTCTAGAGCAAGCACCGGACGCATTCATTGATCTGAAGGACAAGCGCGTGGTTGTGCTCGGTGGTGGCGATACCGCCATGGACTGTGTACGTACAGCCGTACGCCAAGACGCAACTCGTGTCACCTGCGTCTATCGCCGTGACGAAGCCAGCATGCCTGGTTCAAGAAAAGAAGTCGCGAATGCCAAGGAAGAAGGGGTTCGATTTCGGTGGAATCGTCAGCCGCTGGAAATCATAGGGAGCGATAAGATTGAGGCGGTCAAAGTAGCCAGCACGAAACTGGGAGAGCCTGATGCGCAGGGGCGCCGGCAACCGGAATTGATACCTGGGAGTGAGGAAACTATACACGCCGACCATGTCATCATTGCGTTCGGATTTCAGCCGAGCCCGGCCCCTTGGTTTGTCGATTTCGGCATCGAGGTCGACGAAACGGGTCGCACCAAGGCAAGTGCAGACACCGAGTTCAAGTTCCAGACCAGTAATCCCAAGGTGTTTTCGGGTGGCGATATGGTGCGTGGGGCCGACCTAGTGGTCACTGCGGTTTTCGAGGGGCGTGAAGCGGCGGAAGGGATCTTGGATTATTTGGACGTTTGATTTGGAGGGAGTTGAACTCAAAAATGATCGCCTGCTGCGCGCGCTCTTGCGTCAGCCGGTAAACATGACACCGATTTGGATTATGCGCCAAGCCGGTCGCTACCTACCGGAGTACCGGGAAACGCGCAAGCAGGCCGGCGATTTCCTAACGCTTTGCACCACCCCCGAGCTCGCATGCAAAGTAACCCTGCAGCCCATCGATCGCTTCCCGCTCGATGCCGCCATCTTGTTTTCAGACATCTTGACTATCCCCAATGCCATGGGTCTCGGGCTTTACTTTGTCGAAGGTGAAGGGCCTCGCTTTGAGCGGCCGATCCACACGCAAAGTGATGTAGCGGCCCTAGGTGTGCCTGACCCTGAGACCGAGCTGCGCTACGTCATCGACACGGTTCGCTTGGTGAGGCAGGAATTGCAGGGTCGCGTACCTTTGATTGGTTTTGCCGGCAGCCCATGGACGTTGGCCACCTATATGGTAGAGGGCGGTTCTAGCAAGGATTTCGCCCGCACCAAGGCGTTGATGTTTGATCAACCGGCGCTGGCGCACAAATTGCTGGAAATCCTCGCCGATGCCGTGAGTGCCTATCTCAATGCCCAAGTCGACGCCGGCGCCCAGGCGTTAATGATCTTCGATACCTGGGGCGGGGTCTTGACCCCGCGCGACTATAAGGCGTTTTCATTGCACTACATGCAGCGAATTGTTGCCTCCCTAAAGCGCGAGCATGATGGCCGACGGATACCGGTTATTCTGTTTACTCGCAATAGCGGCGCCTCACTCGAGGCAATCGCCGACAGTGGTTGTGATGCCATTGGCGTAGACTGGACGACCGATATCGGCGACGCACGCCGACGCGTCGGCCACGCCGTTGGCTTGCAGGGTAATATGGACCCCGCCATGTTGTACGCATCGCCGGATCGAATTCGTGACGAGGCGGCGGCGGTGTTGGCAAGCTACGGTGAGGGTAGCGGTCATGTATTTAATCTTGGTCACGGTATTACCCCTGGCGTTGATCCCGATCGTCTCGCGGTATTGGTCGATGCGGTTCACGAACTGAGCAAGCAATACCACTGAGATCGGGCTAAGCACGCATAGTTGCCTAGCAGGCTACTGAGAACGAATCTTTCAGTAGCCTGCTAGAGCGGTAGAAGGATCTACCGCACAGTTCTCAAACACCTGGGTGTTTGAGAAATGGAGCAAAGCAAAAACCGCGCTTTTTGCTTTGGCCGCTCCTGTGCATCCCTGCACCCGCGGCACTCATGCATCCCTGCACTTCGCGAGCTGAGGAGCGGTACAGGGAGGTACCGTCTGCGGAGCCGAGGACGCAAAAAGTCAGGGAGGGACTTTTTCAGCATCTTACTACTTCTGAGATATAATCGGTCACCGCTTTTTTGGGGACGCGGAACTACAACAACATGAAACTCGGGATTCCTAAGGAAACACGAACGGGTGAAATGCGCGTCGCCGTTACCCCAGATACCGTCAAGAAGCTCCGTGCCAAGGGGCTTGAGATTCTTGTCGAGAAGTCCGCCGGTGTCGACGCTCACTTCACTGATGACGTCTACAAAAATGCCGGTGCCAAACTCGTGGATGCCAAGGTAGCCTATGGCAGTGATATCGTATTTAAGGTTCAGAAACCGAAACCGGACGAAATCGAGCAGATAAAGAAAGGCGCAATCCTGGTTTCTCTTCTCGATCCGTGCGCCGATGACGACACCCTAGAGCGGTTGGCGCAAGCCGGCGTCGATACATTCGCACTAGAGTTAGTTCCACGAATCTCGCGCGCACAGTCGATCGATGCGCTGTCCTCGCAGGCGAACATCGCTGGATATCGTGCCACCCTCGAAGCGGCCAGGCTGTACGGTAGCTTCTTTGCCATGATGATGACCGCCGCCGGTTCCGCTAAGCCCGCAAAGTTGATGGTATTGGGAGCCGGGGTGGCCGGCCTACAGGCGATTGCCACCGCCAAACGACTGGGCGCACAGGTCTTCGCTTTTGACGTACGACCGGAGGTGAAAGAAGAGATCATGTCGCTTGGCGGCAAGTTCGTTGAGCTTGATCTTGGTGAAAGTGGGGCCGGTGAAGGTGGCTACGCAAAACAGCTATCTAAGGAGGCCCAACAGCGACAACAAATATTGCTACAAGAAGAAATCAAGAAGATGGATATCGTGATCTCGACGGCGTTGATACCGTGTAGGCCGGCACCGATCTTGATCACCGAAGACGGTGTAAAGGGTATGCGCCCAGGGTCGGTGATCATCGATATGGCGGCAGTCAGTGGCGGTAACTGCCCGTTGACTGAAGCTGACAAGACGGTGGTCAAACACGGCGTTACTATTTGTGGTACTACGAATTTTCCGGCACTGATGCCGACGGATGCAAGTTCGTTCTATGCACGCAATCTACTCAATTTCATTTCTCTGTTGTTGAAAGATGGCGACGATACGTCCAGATTGCGCGAGTACACGGAAGATGAGATTACGGCGGCCGCACTAGCAGTCCACAACGGCACCGTACGTTTCAAGAAACCGAATTGATCTTTAGGGGCTAATTATGTCGGAACCGATGGTAGCGTTGTATGTTTTTGTGTTGGCCTGTTTCATCGGCTACTGGGTGATATGGAATGTAACATCGTCATTGCATACGCCACTGATTTCACTAACCAACGCAATCTCCGGGATTATCATTGTCGGCGCTTTGCTGGTGGCAGGGTTTGATGAAATGGGCATGGTCGGTGCCGTCATCGGTTTTTGTGCAGTGTTGTTGGCATCGATAAACATTTTTGGCGGCTTTTTGGTTACACAGCGTATGTTGCGGATGTTCAAGAAAAAGAAAAAGGCGGGGTAAGATGGTATGCAGCTAAGTAGCAACGCACTGGCTTTTGTTTACCTTATTTCTGGGGCGCTATTTATCCTTGGCCTCAATCGTCTCTCGCATCCATCGACGGCCCGTCGCGGTAATTTCTATGCGATAGCGGGCATGATATTGGCGATCATCGCCACGCTGTTGCATCCCGCTGTCAAGTCCTACACGTTTATTATTCCAGCCGTTATCATAGGTGCCATCATCGGTATTGTGGTGGCGCTTCGCATTCAGATGGCAGCTATGCCGCAATTGGTCGCACTGCTGCACAGTTTCGTCGGATTGGCAGCGGTATTGGTGGCGGTTGGCATTTACCTGAACCACGCCCATGAGGGGACGCTTACTGGCATCTTCATGACCGAAGTCTTTGTTGGTGCCTTCATCGGCGCGATTACATTTACGGGATCGCTTATTGCATTTGGCAAGTTGCAAGGGTTGGTCACGGCGGCGCCAGTGGCTTATATCGGCCAACATTGGCTCAATCTGATGTTGGCACTTGTGATGCTGGGTTTCGGCATCTACTTCGCCATTAACGATCATTTTGTATCACTGTTGGTTATGATCGGCATCGCGTTGCTGCTGGGCGTGTTGTTGATCGTTCCCATCGGCGGCGCCGACATGCCGGTGATTATATCGATGTTGAACTCGTACTCAGGTTGGGCGGCCGCCGCCACCGGTTTTACACTGGAGAATAAGCTCTTGATCATCACCGGTGCGATCGTCGGGTTTTGTGGTGCCATCCTGTCCTACATCATGTGTAAGGCGATGAATCGCTCCTTTATCAGCGTCATCCTCGGCGGCTTTGGTACGGGTGATGCGGTGGACGAATCTACCGCTGCCGCCGCTACGCAGAAAGGTGTGAAATCGTCTTCCGTGGAAGACGCCGCCTTTCTCCTGGTAAATGCAAGCAAGGTGATCATTGTGCCCGGCTATGGCATGGCGGTGGCCCAGGCCCAGCACGCGCTAAAGAAACTCGTCGAAAGACTCGAAGACAAAGGCGTTGAAGTGAAGTTTGCCATTCACCCCGTCGCCGGTCGTATGCCCGGTCACATGAATGTACTACTCGCGGAAGCGGATGTGCCCTACGACCTGGTCTTCGAGATGGACGAGATTAACCCTGAGTTCAATACCGCCGATGTCGCCCTCGTTGTTGGCGCCAACGATGTGACCAATCCGGCCGCCAAGCGCGATCGCGCAAGCCCGATCTATGGCATGCCCATTCTGGATGTTGACAAGGCCAGTCATGTCTTTTTTATCAAACGCAGCATGCGGCCGGGTTACGCCGGCATTGATAATCTATTGTTCTATCAAGACAATTGCTCATTACTGTTTGGTGATGCCAAGGAAGTCTGTGAAAAGACGGTGGCCGAGCTAAAGGCGGCGTAAATCCTCGCGAAATGATTCAAACGGCTGCTATTGCCTTTGCTACCTTCTTTGCCACCATCGGTCCTATCGACGTGGCCGCCATGTTCACGGCGATAACATCGAACAGCAAACCTGCTCATCGACGTGCCATGGCGATAAAGGGCACATTGGTCGCTACCGGCATACTCCTGGTATTTGCGTTGATCGGCGAGGCATTGCTCGCCTATCTCGGGATCTCATTGGCGGCACTACGCACCGCGGGCGGTATTCTATTGTTGTTAATAGGTATTGATATGGTATTTGCGCGCTCATCAGGGGGTGTGTCGACCACGGCAGATGAGTCGCAAGAGGCCAAGGCTAAAGCCGACGTATCGGTGTTCCCGTTGGCAACGCCGTTGATTGCGGGTCCTGGCGCCATGGGCGCAGCAATCTTGCTGATCGCCAACACCCAAGGTCAGTTTGTCCTGCAACTGATGGTAATCGCTGCGATGTTGGCCGTCTTGCTTATTACTTTTCTGGCACTGATAGGTGCGAGTTACCTGCAGAAGCTTTTGGGCGTTACCGGTCTTCATGTTGTCACCCGCGTATTCGGTGTGCTGTTATCGGCACTGGCGGTGCAATTTATCTTCGACGGCATCAGTCAGTCCGGGCTATTTACTGCGCTTGGCACCACCCTAGTTTAGAACACCACAGCTTCGAATCATGCCCTGCGGTCGTCAATGACCGTTACCCGATGCATCAGTCGGTAGTGGGGCATGTAATCTGCCACGGCGTAGTGTTGAGTAACACGGTTGTCCCACATGACTAGCGAATTGGCCTGCCACCGTAGCCGGAACTGGAACTCGGGTTGGTTGATATGGTCGAATAAGTAGCGTAGTAAGCGGTGGCTTTCGTGCGAAGACATACCTACGACGTGGGTCGTAAATGACTGGTTAACAAATAGAAACCCCCGGCCGGTCACTGGATGATTTCGAACCATGGGATGAACGGCCGAACCAACCTTCGCCATCGCTTCGTTTAAGGCCTGTACGCCGTTCTCTCTCGCTAGGTATTGGTTGCGGAAAGAACCCATGTCGTGCACGGCAGAAAGACCAGCCAGTTGCTCTTTCATTCCGGATGGTAACGCATCATAGGCCGCGTACATGCTGGCCCACAGCGTATCGCCACCGGTTACCGGTACTGCTCTTGCGTAAAGGATGGAGGCGAACGGTGGGTTTTGTTTAAACGTGAGATCTGTGTGCCAGGCATTGGTCTCGGGAGGCCGATCGGCATCGTTCTCCAATAGTACGATACGCTCGAAACCCGGCACGTGCGGATACACATGGTGCGATTGGTCCAGTTCGCCAAAACTTTCTGCGAAAGCAAGGTGTGCCGCAGGCAGAATGGTTTGCTCTGGAAAAATGATAACGAGGTGGTCAATCAACGCCTGGTAAATGGCGTCGAGAGTGTCACCATCGATGGGTTGGGAGATATCGATAGCTGTGATATTGGCACCGATTGCGGGCGTGAGCGCATCGATTCGCAGGTCTGAGTTACCCATTACCTTACTCCATACCGAATTACCGGTGTCTCACCATGGCGACAACATACCGCCCTTAAAAAACCTCTCGTCGCACGATCTAAGGTGTTCTCCCAAGACAAACTAACCCTACCGGCGTGTATGGTGAAGGCAGCTTTAGCACGTCCATGACCTTTTGGTCGTCGAAGCCGCCTATAAAGACAACCCCTACCCCGATGGCCTGGCCCTGCAAGTATACGTTCTCTGCGATGGTGCCTACTTCCATATAAACGTAACGAAGCCCGCGTTCTCCTACGGGAGGTTGTTGCTGGAACGTACTACATGCCTTACTAATGTCTGCCGCGATGACGAGAATGCTAGCGGCCCGCCCTACCCACGGCTGTTCTTCAAGCGCTGCGTCACGCAATTGAGCTCGTAGCTCGCCAGCACGAATCGCTTCGAGCGTATGGCGATTGGGTTCGTAACGATAGAGCCCGGCCGACAGGTTCTCGATGACGCCGACGACGACATAGAGTGTAACTGGATATACGGCGCCAGCCGAAGGCACGACCCTTTTTCCGTCGGTGCCGGTTATCCCCTGGGCCGACCAAACACATTGAGACAGGTCAGCCATCGACAGCGGTTGATCAGTAAACTCACGAACCGATCGGCGTTTATTTATGGCGTCCTCAACCGATACACCGCCATCTAGGGATGGGACCGGAAGTTCGATCATGTTATGAAAGCTCAATGCCGATAATGTCGGATTTCCCTAGGAATCCCTTGAACCATAGTAAGGAATCAGGAAAACGATACAGGCGGCGAAAAAGAAAAGCGCGCCAAGCAAACCAATACCATCGCCCGTCTTTATGCTGGTAATAACGAAAAAAGTTGCCGATGCCAAGAATAGATACCAGCCACAAAGCTGAAATTTTCTCGCGCTCTTCTCATTTTTATCAGACATAGACCTATTCCTACCTTTCCTCGTCCGTTTATATCGCCTTGGTTGGTGCTGCCGAACTACTTTGACGGAATCGTGGTAGATCGTCTCTAACGTCGAACCACGATATCTGGTCTTGGGTCCAAACGTGGTCATTCACGTCCACTCGATCGGGTTGATCAAGACTACCGATGGCAACTTGAACCCGGTCGCTTAGGACGTCCTCGTGCATTGTAACGGTGCTCCCACATTGAGAACAGAACCCGCGTTCGGCAAACTCGGATGAACGATAGCGCTTTGGCTGTTCTTTTAACCACGCGAATGAGCCGATTGGAAAGTGTACGAACGAGGCAATCGGTGCCCCTGTGTGTTTGCGACAAATGGAGCAGTGACAGATAACCGCGCGCATAGGTGGTGCGGCTGCTCGGTACCGAATCGCCCCACACAAGCAACCACCCTCGAAAATAGTTTCTGCCATCTAGTTCTCCTTATGCCTTATTTAAAATGTAGCTTCATCCCGTCATGGGTCGCCTGGAAACCTAGGCCCTCGTAGAAGCGTCTTGTGTCAGGTCGGGACTTGTCCATCGTGAGTTGCACCAGGTGACAGCCGCGTTGTTTGGCACGCGCGATCGCCCATTCAAACATCGCGCGCCCCACACCCTTGGATCGTAGAGTAGCGTCGACTCGCACGCCTTCGATCAGCGCGCGCCATCCACCTTGGTAAGTCAGGTAAGGAATGAAAGTTAGCTGTAACACACCCACTACTTGCTCGTTGTTACAGGCTACGACAAGTTCGTTATTGGGGTCTGCATCAATGGCACTAAAGGCATCGTAGTAGTTCGAAGGCAATGGATCTTGATAACGCTCGCGCTTGGCCCCCAGCGGGTCATCGGCGAGTAGCCGTACGATGTTTGTGACATCATCGCGGCTGGCAGTGCGGAAGACTAAATCATCTTTAGTCATATCGTTAGTAGCCGCCAGCGACGGTTTTTCTCAAGTTAACCAACTGGCACCCTGCCGAACCTCGATCAGCGTCGGTGCTTGGGCACGCAACGCATCGTTGATGGCGGCCTCGAAGGCGTCAAGGCTGTCCGGTCGTGTCCCGTGACAACCGAACGCGTTGGCCAACATCATAAAGTCTGGATTGGTGAAGTCGACACCGGTTGGCGGGATACCGCGGGCAACCATGTCATCGCGTATTTGCTGCAGCGTGCTGTTGGTCCAAATAACGATTGGTAAGGGTTGTTGCAGTTGTGCCGCGGTTGCCAATTCTTGAATCGTAAACATAAAACCGCCATCACCGACCAACACCACGACATCGCGATCGGGGGCCGCCAGTTTGGCGCCGATCGCCATGGGCAGCGCGCAACCCAAGGTGCAATACCCGGCCGGGTAATACCAGCAGCGTGGTTGTTCTGCTGGAAACGCGAATGTGCCCGTATATACCAATTGCGTAATATCACCCATGACAACCGCATCTTTGGCAAGCACTTTACGCAGGCTCGCCAAAAGATTGATATGTTGCTGTTCCACCGGCGAGAATTTGGCGTTGTTTTGCTCGCGCACGGCATCGAGGTCGTTTTGTGCGGGCGTTGCGCCTTTCTCTTTAAGCGTCGCTATGAGCGCGGTTACCGCCGCCGTGGCATCGGCTTGAATGCCAATGGTTGCCGGATAAAGGTCATTGGTTCTGCCGGCATCGATGTCTACGCGGATCACCTTGCCGTTGATGTCCAAGCGATCGATAAAGCTATCCGTCTCAGATAGTTCTGTCCCAATAGCAAGCACGACATCGGCTTGTGCCAGATGGCTTCGCGTGCCGGCCAACATCAGGCTTGTGCCCAGACTCAATGGATGTGAGTCGGGCACGATGCCTTTA
>CAXMNC010000085.1:0-4120 GCA_964194625.1 Acidiferrobacterales bacterium | reverse complement strand
GATGTTTCACCTTCGGCGCGTAAGAAAATTATGGTGCTTGGATCCGGCGCCTACCGAATTGGCTCGAGTGTTGAATTTGATTGGTGTTGCGTCAATGCAACGCAGGCAGCCGCTGCACTTGGATTCGAAACCATCATGATCAACTACAACCCAGAGACTGTAAGCACTGACTATGACATGTGCGATAGGTTAATTTTCGATGAGGTCAGCTTCGAGACTGTATTGGATTTATATGAACACGAAAGACCGGATGGTGTAGTCGTCAGCATGGGTGGCCAAATTCCAAATAATCTCGCGATGCGCTTGCATAAAGCAGGCGTGAAAATCCTTGGCACCAATCCTGAAAACATCGATGTAGCCGAGAATCGGCGCAAATTCAGCGCGCTGCTTGATGAACTTGGCATCGATCAACCACGTTGGTTTCATGTGACCGACGTCACAGACGCTGATGCAATTGTAGAGCGCCTCGGGGGCTTTCCCGTTCTGGTGCGCCCGAGCTATGTGCTGAGCGGCGCCGCGATGAATGTTGCCCATGAACCCAATGAGCTCCGACGCATCCTCGCACTCGCAACCAGTGTCTCGCCTGAGTATCCAGTGGTGATGTCCAAATTCGAGACCCATGCGCGCGAAGTCGAAATCGATGCCGTTGCAGACCAGGGTGAGCTTGTGCTTTGGGCAATCAGCGAACACATCGAGGATGCTGGTGTCCACAGCGGTGATGCTACGTTGGTATTGCCCCCGCAAACGCTGTATATCGCTACCATTCGGCGGACCAAACAGATCGCCGCCGCCCTTGCTAAAGCATTGTCCATTACTGGCCCGTTCAATGTTCAATTCCTTGCCAAACACAACGCGTTAAAGGTTATTGAATGCAACCTGCGTGCTTCGCGCAGCTTCCCATTCGTATCCAAGGTGACGGGGAAAAATTTTGCCGGGGAAGCGATGCGTCGGATGCTAGGGGTGTCTCAAGAGCTCGTTAACGACAGCCTCGACCTCGACTATGTGGGGGTCAAGGTTCCGATGTTCTCTTTCTCAAGGCTTGTTGGTGCCGACCCCATGCTGGGCGTGGAGATGGCGAGCACCGGCGAAGTCGGATGCTTAGGCAAAGACCTCAACGAGGCGCTGCTACATGGGTTGCTGGCTACCGGGTTCCAACTTCCTCGCAAGGGGGTGTTGTTGTCCTTAGGCCCAGTTGTCGACAAGTATTGGTTTGCCGATGAGGCGCGCATCATCGGGCAGGAACTGGCGCTCCCCATCTATGCCACAGAGGGAACGGCAGAGATACTGGCCGAACTCGGCATCGAGTGCACATCTGTAGGCAAGAGATCTGGTGACGGCTTGAGCGGATTAGAGGTTATTAATGACGGCCGGGTTGATCTGGTGATCAACATACCGAGAGAGTACGACGCACAAGGCCGACCAGACGGTTATCTAATTCGCCGACGCGCCGTCGATGCGGGCGTTCCCCTGATCACAGATTTACAACTAGCCCGGGCCGTTATCGAGGCGTTGCGCCAGACGAGCCCAGAGGACCTCAACAATGTCGTCGCCTGGAATGACCACTTAGCAAGCCGGCCGTTTCCGCTGGTCTAGCTTCTTCTTAAGGTCGGCTCTGACGAAAACAACTTACCAAAGTCAATCTGGACAACCGACGAGCTTGGGCGCAGCATAAGGGCATAAAGGAATGACCACTGCGGCCAGGGAGGTGCCGATGGCCAGACGCTATAAGTTGGTGTCTGACGCCGAGTTCAAGGACTATCGGGCGTGGTTGGACTGGTACGGCTACTCAGAAGACGACTTTCGGCTCAGCGAAAGCGTAGACCCATGCGAAAATCGCGGTGAGCAAAAACATCCCACCGGTTGGGTACGGGTGTACCGTAAATCTATGGATGTCACGCGCAACTATCGTGCTGGCGTGGGCTTACGTTGGACGGCAGATCTCGAGGATGATCTGCGGCGGGGGGCCTTCAAACCACGCTAGCGCCCGCCATCGCCCCGGGTACCGCTATTACACATATTGTATTACAATGTTAGTAACACAATGTTAGTAGCACCTTGCGAGATGAGACACGTTGATACGCTCGTTCAAATCCAAGGACACGGAGAGGTTGTTCAATGACTACAGGGTCAGACGGTTCCAGGCTTTTGAGTCGGTGGCCCGGCGTAAGCTCAAAATGCTCGATGACGCCGTTACCCTCGGCGATCTTCGGGCTCTGCCTGGGAACCGGCTGGAGTCGCTTAAGGGGGACCGAAAAGGCCAGTATAGTATCCGCATTAACGACCAGTATCGAATATGTTTTGAGTGGCGAGATGGGGATGTTTATGGGCTTGAAATCGTTGATTACCACTAAGGAACGAGAGGAGTTATGGCCACACAATTAGACCCGATCACACCCGGGGAGATCTTGCGTGATGAGTTCATGGCGGAATATGGTCTGAGCCAGAACAAGCTGGCGCTCGATTTGAACACCCCGGCATCTATCGTCAACCGGATCGTCAACAACAAACTGCGGATAACGGCCGATATGGCTCTGCGCCTAGGGAAGTACTTCGGCACAACCGCCCAATTCTGGATGAATTTGCAGACTAGCTATGACTTGCGTGTGGCCGAACGTCAAACGTGGCCACAGATCAAAGATAAGGTTCGCCAGGCCCAGAAAACAGCATAAAGCCATGGATCATGGGGTAGGCGCTGTAGGTTGAAGATAAGGGGGGGTTGTAGTGATGTTGAAGTAATTTAACATAATATAGATTATGCGAAGTCATCCATGCTAGTTTAACAGCCACCTAAGCTCAAAATCCTCAATCACGCCGTACCCTCACCGATCTTCACGGAAACCCCCTGGAGTAGCTCAACGCCCCTCCAATCAAAGCCGCAGACTTGCTGCCAGCCCACACACAATCAGGGCCGTGAGCGCCGAGGCACTGAACACCCACGGTCCTAGCCAGTTGTAAAGCAGTCCACCGGCTACCAAACCGACAATACTGGCAACCGCACCCAGACTGCTGGCAAACCCTTGAACCGCGCCCTGGTAAACCTGGCCGGCGCGTTTTGCTAGTCTCGACATCACTGACGGCCACATCAGGCCATTCCCTAACGCGGTCAGTGCCGCACCCAAGTATACCAAGGCGGTCTCACCAGACACGAAGAAGACGAAACCCAAGCTCAGGATCAGGCTCCCGCAAATGACTAGGGTTTGATCGGACAGTATCTTTGCGGCCCGTGCGAGGATGGGCCCCTGCACCACCACCATCAACAGCGATAGCGTGGCAAAGAATGCCCCGGTCTGGGTAACAGACCAGGCAAGGCCTTTGACGGCGTGTATCGGGAACGCGATGTAGAAGAAGCTAAAGCCAGCCATCACCAGAAAGTAGATAGCCAGCAAGACCGGCAAACACCGAATCTTTAACAGCTCACGGGCCGAGGCCTTGTTGGCGCCTTCGATCCTGAAACATTCCTTGGTTTCCTGCCCAAAGATTTTTCTTACGGTAGCGGGCTCCGGATCGTGCAACAGTACACAGGGATTCGACTCCTTCAGCCCGAAGGCGATGACCAAGCTCGCGATCAGGGAAACCACCAGGGCGGTCACGACCGGCAGAACCTCTCCCCAGATGGTCGCCCCCAGGAGACCGGCCACCGCCGGCCCGAGAATAAAGCCCAGATTGCCAGACATGGCCATCTTGCCGAAGTTTTCGCTTCTTTGATCCTCCTCGGTGATGTCCGCCAGATAGGCATTTGCTACCGAGACATTGCCGCCCGTGAGGCCATCGGCGGCACGGGCCACAAACAACACGATAAGCGGCAAGGTCAGGGCAAATTGTCCCAGCGTGGGCGAGTCCAGCTCGATGAAGACGTGTGTGGGCAACAGAAAGGCGACCAAGAAAATCGCCCATGAAACCAGGGTGCCGAGTTGGCTAAGCAGCAGGATCTTGCGCCTGCCGTAGCGATCCGACCACCGGCCCAGGATGGGCGCGCCAATCAACTGAAACGCAGAGTAGGTGGCGCCGACCAGGCCGTAGATCAGGGCGTTACCGCCCCATTTGGTGACCAGAAACACGAGGAAGGGCAAGACGATGCTAAACCCGAGGGTACCGACGAAATTTACCGACAAGATCGGCA
>CAXMNC010000084.1:0-6220 GCA_964194625.1 Acidiferrobacterales bacterium | reverse complement strand
ATCGGCGCAATTCTTGTGGTGACGATCACAGGATCATTTATTTTCCTGAACCCGATGGGTGTGGCGCTTGAGCGGATTTCGCTGGGGGCACTGATCATCGCCCTGGGCATGCTGGTCGATAACGCGATAGTGGTCGTGGACGGCATGTTGATCCGCATGCAGAAAGGTGAGATGCCGGAGGATGCGGCGAGCGCCGTAGTCAAGCAATCCGCGTGGCCACTGCTTGGCGCGACGATCATAGCGATCCTCGCTTTTGCGGCAATTGGGACGTCTGATGACAGTACCGGCGAATTTTGCCGCTCCTTGTTCCAGGTTGTGATGGTGTCGTTGTTATTGAGTTGGGTGACAGCAGTTACGGTTACGCCGTTGCTCTGCGTCATGTTTCTTAAACCGCCGCAGCAGGGACAGGGGCAAACTGACCCCTACGGTGGTGGATTCTATCTGCGGTACAAAGCTTTCCTGCAAGGCTGTATTCGCAAGCGCTACCTCACGGCGGTCGTGGTAGCAGGCATGTTCGGCACCGCGCTTTGGGGCTTCACTTACGTTGATCAGAGTTTTTTCCCGGGATCCACGCGCCCTCAATTCATGCTCGATTTGTGGTTACCGCAGGGAACTCACATCGATGAGACCGTCGCACAGGTTGCAGATATAGAACAGTATCTGGGCGAGTTCGACGAGATTACGCATGTTACGTCCCTGATCGGTCAGGGTGGCTTGCGGTTCCTGCTGACATACGCACCTGAAAAACTAAACGGGGCTTACGCGCAACTGCTTGTGGACGTGGCAGACTACCGATCGATCGCGACCATCGGCCCGATTATCGAGGGCGAGCTGCAAACAAAATATCCTGACACGCTGTCCTACTATTCCGCCTTTCAACTTGGACCCGGGTCGACTGGCAAAATACAGGCGCGGTTTTCAGGTCCCGATATTCCGACGCTACGGCGCTTCGCGGAGCAGACCAAAGCCATTTTTCGTGCAGACAGCGATTCGAAGTCGATTCGCACAGATTGGCGGCAACGAGTCAAAGTGATCCGGCCCGTGCTGGCGGATCAGCGCGCGAATATTAGCGGTATTACGCGACCGATGGTGGCGCAAGTTATGGCCGAGGCGTTTCAAGGTGAGGTGGCGGGTTACTATCGTGAAGACGATCTGCAGATTCCAATTATTCTGCGGGCCGAGGCGCGGCTACGCCAAGACATCGCGAGCGCACAAAATCTGCAGATCTGGAGCCCGATTGCGCAGCGTATGATACCGCTGCGCCAGGTTGTGTCGGGGTTTGAAACATCCTTCGAGGATGAAATAGTCAATCGGCGAGACCGAAAAAGAACGATGACTATTTATGCGGATCCAGCCGAAGGTCTGGCGACTGCCCTGTTCGACCGGGTCAGGCCGCAGGTCGAAGCATTGGAACTACCGCCTGGCTACGAACTTGAATGGGGTGGTGAGTATGAGGACTCGGGTAAAGCGCAGGCGGCCCTGGCAGGGTCTATTCCGATATTTGTACTAGCGATGATCCTGGTGACCATCGTCCTGTTTAATTCGCTTCGACAGCCGCTGGTCATATGGCTTTGTGTGCCGCTGGCGTTAATCGGTGTAACTCTCGGGCTACTCTCGACGGGGCAACCATTTGGCTTTATGGCATTGCTCGGATTCTTGAGCCTGATGGGAATGTTAATCAAGAACGCAATCGTACTTATCGATCAGATAAACATTGAGGAAGCAGGAGGAAAAGAATTGCTAACAGCCATTATCGATGCTGGGACTAGCCGGCTCCGCCCGGTGGCCATGGCTGCGTTAACGACCGCCCTCGGTATGATCCCCTTGTTGATGGACGCATTCTTTGCCTCAATGGCCATTACGATCATCGGTGGACTGATGTTCGCGACAGTCTTAACTATGGTTGTTGTACCGGTGTTTTATGCGATATTTTACAAGGCGTAATCGGGCACAATCGAGCGACGGTAATATTTAACCGCTGCGCGTCAATATTGCATTTGCTGGATAGGTATCGGTACCTGGACTCAATCCTGACACGTTGGTGGACGGATCGACATATAGCGGGTGTAGTTCAACGGTAGAACATCAGCTTTCCAATCTAATGCCCGACCCTCATCGATTGAAAACGGAAATCTTGTAAGCCGTGAAGTAACCCTTCGTGTTGGTGTCCAGGCTAAAACGTTTGTGATCAGCCATCTCCTTGCCACGATCCCAGGTCAGCGATTTGTAGAGCTCCCGACACGGTTGACATAGGCTGTTGTGACCTCTAATCCGGCAACAGATCTGTAGCGGTATTGGCGAGGATGTAGACGCCAACGATGATTAGGACAAAAGGCATGACGCGGTACGCGTAGCGATCGATCCATTCACATAGCGCCGGATGCCGTACGGCGTAGATACCGACAAACACAAAAATTACAGCCATTGCAGCCAGCGTGAGAATGGTCAGAATATCGGCGGACGGCATGGAATCGATGAATAAGACCCCGAATACAACGATGGTGTCGGCACCATTGCCGAGCTGGCTAAACAGTGTGGTCATGAACACTTTTTGCACCCCATCGACCGATTTTTCTTTGGCCACGCTTACTTTTGCCTTGCCACGGCGCAGTTGAATAAGCTCAACGGTGCCGATGGAAATAGGCACAAAGCCGAGCAAGCCCAGATATTCGACCGGCGCAATATTGGCGGCCTTGCCGATCCATAAACCGAAGAACCCAAGAATCAGCATGCAAGTGAAATAACCGGCGACAACATTCGACGTGTGGTTTCGGTAACGTGCCAACAGTGAAACCAGCAGAATGAAATTATCCAAATTGGTCGCGACATAAGCGCCGGCAGCAATCGGAATGATCGCGATCAAGCTGTTCATTTACCAGTTATATTAGGCTAAGTCACTTGGATTTATCAACGTTACTGCCATCAGCTCCGGCCAAAGAGGCGATATCACCCACGGTGCAGGGCCGTCTCAATAATCTGCGGCTGAACGATCTATTGCCTTACCTTACTGCCCAGCTGGTTGATCAGTGTGGCCGTGAACATTTTTTACGGCATGTGGTGATTGTGATTAGCCGGGTCAATGAGGTAAAAGAGCAATTCTGCGCCTTATACATCAAATGCCGAATCCTGTATTCGGTCGTCTCCGCGGTGTTAGGGTTGCCCGCGAGACGTTGGTTTACTAAAGAATAGTTTTTAGACGAATGGTGAGAATGAGATGGATGAAATAAAGACGGGTGAGGCGAAAGTGAAAACAGGCGTATACCACGCTCCCTGGGAAAGAAGTTTCGATAAGATCCTTACGCCCTTCGAAGAATTTATTCACCGCCAGACCACTAGTGGTTTACTACTGATGGGAACGGCGGTCCTCGCCTTGGTGCTGGCAAACGGGCCGCTTTCTTCCGCCTACGAACGTTTAGTGCTTACACCTATCGGCCTCACCATTGGTGGATGGACGTTGGAAATGACATTGCACCACTGGATAAATGACGGCTTGATGGCACTGTTTTTCTTTGTCGTCGGGCTGGAGCTGAAACGTGAATTACTGGTCGGTGAACTGGCGAAGCCGCGAAATGCCGCGCTACCAATCGCAGCGGCGATAGGTGGCATGGTGGTGCCTGGCTTGGTCTATTTCGCCATCAATCCAGCCGGTGACGCCGCGCTCGGTTGGGCGATCCCGATGGCCACCGACATCGCTTTTGCCATTGGGGCACTGGCATTGCTGGCGAGCCGGGTGCCCAAAGCCTTGATCACCTTTCTGGTGGCGCTGGCGATTGTGGATGACCTGGGTGCGGTTACGGTGATTGCGGTGTTTTACACCGACACCATTGCACTTGTCCCATTAGGGGTAGCCGGGACTCTATTCTTGATGCTGATGGTGTTCAATCTGATCGGCATCCGCAAAATCCTGCCCTATTTTATTGTCGCAGTGTTTCTGTGGTACGCCTTTCTACAATCGGGTGTGCACGCCACCTTGGCAGGTATTCTGGGGGCCCTGTCAGTACCGGCGACGCCCAAGTACGATCCGGAGCGTTTTAGTCAACATGTCAAGGAATTGTTGCGACGTTTTGATACCAGCCATGAGCCCGGCAAGAGCATCATGACCAATGACGCGTTGCGCGCCGTAGTACAAACTCTGGAGAACGGTGTGCACAGCGTTGAAACTCCATTGCAGCGACTGGAACATATCTGGCATATACCGGTGGCCTATGTTGTGATCCCGATTTTTGCTCTGGCCAACGCCGGCATCCCGTTGACCATTGGTTCAATGCGTGAGTCCCTGACCGATCCGGTAATGCTTGGTGTATCTCTGGGACTGGTGCTTGGCAAGTTTGTCGGTATCACTGGCGCTAGCTGGCTGATGCTGAAACTAGGTTTGGCAGCGCTGCCGAAAGATACCCGATTCACCCAGATCGCCGGGGTATCGCTGCTGGCCGGAATCGGATTCACCATGTCCATCTTTGTCGCACAGCTTGGATTCGGCGCGCGTGAAGATTTGCTGCTGATGGCAAAGACCGGCATTCTTGCCGGTTCGCTGCTGGCGGGTGTAGCGGGCTTCATCTGGCTTTACGTGATTAGCGAGCCGGCACCGTCTGGAGAGTAACAGATGGTAAGAAATACTCGGCACAATCCGACGTCGATGATGATCATATCGCTCGGTGTCATGGCTGCAGGGTGTGTAACACTGCACTATTGATAATACGATGGCCCGATATAGATTCCGCGCGCTTCAAGGGTTTTCGATTCGAATACTAATTTGCCATGTACAGGCACATATTGGCACATACCAAATTGCCATGGAGGTAGCAGCGTAAACTAAAGAATGGTTTCAGTACCGCTTCGTGTGCGGGCCGAGTGAATAAAAACGAAAGCCAGGTTCGGGGCTGACTAAGGCACTCTTATGAATAATGTGGCCGACAACCTGCAACAGGCGTCCACGGGTAACATTGCAGTACTGTGCATAACCATGCAGGACTAACTCCTGCAAATCTCCCACAATCCCAATCTGCTTCCCCCAACACGCTTTGTCGAAAGTGATCACTTGTCCCTGTCTATAGATGCTGTGGGGTATAGACAAGTTAAATGACGATAAAGCGTAACTGTTGGATGAAGATACCAACCACAATGTACAAAGGTCACCGATTTCCACCGGAAATAATACAATATGCGGTATGGCTCTATCATCGCCTTACCCTGAGTCATCGTGATGTCAAAGATCTGCTGGCGAACGGGGAATAACCGTAAGCTATGATTCGATCAGGCTATGGTGTAACAAGTTCGGATTGAAATACGCTCGTCGCTTGAGGAAAAGACACCAAGGCTGTGGAGGTACATCTTTCAAACGTTATTCTCCTAATAATTGCGGTATTGTGACGATGTCTGAGTGCAGTCTGCCACCAGCCCGTAAAGAATCTCGAATGTCGCCTTTGGATCGTTAGCGGCCGTTTTCACCCGATTTCTGAGAGTCTGAACGGCCACTTTACGCCCGGAAGCAGCCGTTGGGGTAGAATCACCGTGAACGGCCGCTTGTGACCCAAAGCGGCCGTTAACCAAATACGGCGAAACAACTTCTAACTAAGGCATTTCAAGCCAAGACCGCTATTCGTAGTGGACGATGCTCAGCTCGTTATCCGTGCAGAAGTACTCAAGCAGATCGTCATCGGGCATGACTGTCGCTGTCACCGTGTACGTGATTGACTGCGCGTATGCATCGGGATCGTCAATAATCGTTTCGATCTCCAAGTGCCCCGCATCACGCCGACGGAAACGCTCGATTACGTGCAACGAGTCGGTATGTGGATGACCCATCGCGTCGAGCCAGGATTCATCGAGGAATCCGGTCGTGTCGACAACGAGCTCATCATCATCCCACCTGCCGGTCGAATAGCCCATCCAACGCGGCAGCGGATCTTCCACGGGCTCACGGCCGTCGAGAAAGATCTGGCGAAAAATCGTGTTCTCCTCGTTGAGAATGACGACGAGATCGGGCGTTTGGACGATCTTGTACGGAAAGATGTTAGCGTTCAGCATCGTCACGCCGGTCGGCTTGCAATGTGCTACCGGTGAGTCAATGCCTCGATTTTCGAGCCGTTGGTCAAAAAGCTCCGCTGCCCAAGGCGCCATCTCCACTTCCTCGGGCTCGAGGTCGGCCGTGAAGTCCATCAAGTGCCGCGGAATCGGTAGATAGCCCTCGACAAATTCGACGCCCTCCGGGGGCGGATCG
>CAXMNC010000083.1:0-4223 GCA_964194625.1 Acidiferrobacterales bacterium | reverse complement strand
ACACCTTTCAGGTTCCTGGCCATGCACGGTGATAACGTGAGGTGTAACGCGTATATCTTGAAGACCCTGTCTTATCAGTAACGGGTACAGATTCAACGCTACCTCCGGTGAACCGCGGCCATCACCATACGCATAGTGAGTACGTGCACGGAAACACTTCATCAAATGTGTCTTATCTGGCCCACAATGGTAGCTGGTATCGTGCGGCTCACTAATAATTATGCGCCCACCTGGCTTAGTGATTCGACACATCTCGGCTATCAGCGGAATCGGATCAGGTTGATGAATCAACACACAGCGGCAAAAGGTAGCATCCACACAACCATCAGTGAGGCCAGTATTATCGCCACCGGCTGTACGAAACTCCGCATTCTTCAGGCCCATAGCCCAAGCGTTTTTGGCGGCCGCTTCGTTTTGTTTCGATTCTACATCGATGCCAACATAGCGTCCCTGAGCAACTTGCTTTGCGATCCAGAGATTGGCACCAACACCGCTGCCGATTTCGCAAACCACATCCGTCGAGGAAAACTTTATGCCAGCCGTATCGCCATAGAGCTCGCGCTGTCGATGGAGGCGTGCTTGTTCCGCATCGCTCATACCCAGAGAGTAAAACCCGCTTACCATGGGCCCAATAGTAAACGAAGTTCCCTACCCAGCGGCAGCTTTTGGCCTAGAGATCGTATACGTGCTCGAACCGCGTATAATGATTGACGCACTCGCCGGCCCTAACCGTGAAGGCATTCCTATGATTGAGCCTGGTCATTCAACTGCCAGTCATTTGCTTCGATCACGCCTGTTTCGTGCATGGTTAACAACGTGCGCGTTTATATACGCGGGGGTCGCGCATACTCAACCGATGGCACCGGTGCCCGCAGTTGACCTCAGCCGGCACAGTGTACCGCTAGATGCGATCTACTTTGACACCTTCCGCCGCGATATTCGGGCGGTGCCGTTAACCTTAGCGTCGCAGGGACTGATCGCGCATTTGCGCGATGCGATTCCACCGTTGCACCATCCTAAGTATGAATCGCGTACTGCCGCTGACTGGTTAACCAATGATGACATCGTTATCGGTTATGCGGCGGGCGATCAGGCATGGGCCTACCCAACCCGTATCCTCAATTTTCACGAGATCGTTAACGACACACTCGCCGACGAACCCGTGCTGATCGCCTATTGTCCACTGTGTGCAAGCGGGTTCGCCCTCAGCCGGCGACTGGACGATCGCGTGCTTACGTTTGGCAATACCAGCGCCCTGTATCAGTCCGACATGGTAATGCTGGACTATGAAACGGGCAGTTATTGGTGGCATGTCGCTGGCCAAGCCATCGTCGGTACACTCACCGGCGCCAGGTTGACGACCCTACCAGCGATCACAACAACATGGGAACAATGGCAAACCATATACCCACACACCAAAGTGCTGTCGCGTGACACGGGTCACCGTCGCCCTTATGAAAACCGTCCCTTTGCTCGGTATGCCGACATGCTTAATCGAGGTCGATTTGCATTTCCGGTCAGTGGCGCAGCAAGAGATGGACGCCTTTCACCCGCTACTACCGTTCTAGGAGTGAAGGTAGGCGACGCGGTACGGGCGTACCGTCTGGATGACACTGCCCCTAACGCCATTATGGATTCTCTCGGCGATCAACGACTTGTTGTGTTTACGGCGGGCGGGGGCACAGGCGGTGCTGCCTACAAGCCTGTCGCCAGAAGCCAAAAACTTACGTTTGTACTCCGTGACGGTAAATACACCGATCGGGAAACCGGCAGCGTTTGGAATCTGGCAGGAACTGCAATCGATGGGTCACTCAAGGGTACGAACCTCATACCACTCCCGGCAAAGACTTCTTTTTGGTTTGCCCTCGTCGCGGCGGAACCGGACATTACAATTTACGAGGCGGTGCCGGGTCAGTGACTAGCGGGAAACAAGTTCTATCCGATACCTATAAGAAAGCGCGGCGCGTCGTCATAGCGATTGTCGGCGGCAGTGTCGTGGTTGTTGGAATCCTGATGATTGCTCTGCCTGGGCCGGCCATCGTCGTCATTCCAACGGGCCTCGCCATTCTCAGTATTGAATTCGCTTGGGCACGCCGCTGGTTACGCAAACTAAAAGCAAAGACACGAGAGACGATGGATTACTTTGATCGCAACCGCGATTCTTCTAACAAATCCTCCCCTCCCTAACCCTCCTCAATAAATGGAGAGGGAATTGGAGGGAATAGGTTATAGGACCAATTGTGAACTCCAAATCAGTGATTCGCGATCTCGGTGGCCCTGCGGTATGGGCAGGGCTAACGGCCTTTGTGTGGTATGCGTTCGGAGCAGTACCTTTGCATATCGGTGTGTCCGAGCAGTTGGGATTGTCAATTGCTCAAACTTCGAGCTGGATATTCATTGTCTGGTTTAGCGGTGCTCTGTCATCCATTGTTGCATCTTTCTACTTTCGGCAACCCATACCCATCACTTGGACCATCCCGGGCTTGATATATCTGGGCACACTGGCCGATCGCTTTACGTTCGCAGAAATAGTCGGGGCGAATCTCATCGCGGGGCTAGTGCTGTTGGCGTTGGGTTTGCTGGGTGTGGGTGGTCGAATAATGAGGTGGCTCCCTTTACCGATTATTATGGGCATGTTCGGCGGAAGCATTCTCGGGTACGTAACCCGAATGGTTGCCGCGACCATTGAGGACATAGTAATCGCGGGAACTACCGTTGGCTGCTATTTGCTCGGACGATTTATCGCCAATCCTCGCGTACCACCAGTGGGCTTGGCCGTCGTGGGCGGCGGAGTCGCGATTGCAGTGTTTGGAGCAGTCGGCGTGCAGCCGGTCGAGTGGGCGCCGCCGTCCCTTGTTTTACCTCAAATGACGTTTTCTCTTTCGGCGGTAGTCGCCGTTACCCTGCCGATGGTTGTATTGGCGATGGGTCTTGGCAACGTTCAGGGATTGGGGTTTCTTTCAGCGCAGGGATACGCCGTGCCGGTGAATACAATTTCCACAGTCGTAGGCATTAATTCCGTGGTCAATGCATTCTTCGGAGGTCATCCAGCCACGGTCGCGCGGACCGGGGTAGCCATACTCGCGTCCCCGGAAGCGGGGCCTAAATCTAGTAGGTATTGGGCGGCAGTAATCGCAGCATTTCTCACCATTTTCATGGCGTTGGCGGCAACGCCGGTCGCCTCACTATTGAATGTGTTACCAAAAACTTACATCTTCGCCTTAGCCGGGTTAGCTATACTATCCTCACTCCAGGATGCGCTAGCGAAGGCGTTCGGAGGCACGATGCAATTTGGCGCCTTGGTAGCGCTTGTTGTTGCGGTGACGCCTTTTGCTGTGCTTGGCATTACTTCAGCCTTCTGGGCGATTATCGCGGGGTTGCTTGCTTCACTATTGGTGGAGCGAAGACAACTGATAGGTTTTTGGAGAGAAGGTGACGGTTAGTCTAATCGGGTAACCGGGCGTGTTTAGCCCCTAGTCGATAACGGGTATGAACCTCAGCCAACGGGGAAAGAAAGTGGATACGTTGGTCGTCAGTATTAAGGATGAAACACCCATCGATTGGCCGTTAGGTTCGTAATAAATTTGGGCCGGAGCGTGGAAGCCACTCCGCGAACATGGCAAACACCGCTTGTGGCGTTGGCAACGTACACAATGCGCAAGCACGCCAAACGCGTTTACATCACAGAACTTTCCGGGCGAGACCGGTCATCAGTTTACTCACGCAACGTCCTTTATAGGAGATCCTGCCGTCACCGTCCGATTGCGGAGCAGTCAGGCGTGTCCTACCCTTATTCTCAGGCCAAATGCAAATTACTCCCCGAAAGGTACGTTATCGATGAAGCAAATTGCGATAGGGTTTTGGATGCTGGCTGTTTGCGCCATGATTGGCTGCGAACGCACGGATTACTCGAGCTTGTTTGAGGGGACGAAGGAATATAAACAAGCGCACGAAACAAGCGCGATGAGTTATCTGAAAAGGTACCAAACAGCGACGAGCCTAAATCAAGTGGAGTATGGCCGTTACAGCAATCTTCCCGATCTTTATGAGGAGGGCGGCTACAGAGGGTTGATCGACGAAGCCTTCTATGAGGCCTGGGACGGGCACGACGATCCTCAGCCCCTCGGCGGCTATCTGTTCTCCGACATCGACGCGGACGCCAACGGGGCCCCGCTCGACCGTGAAGACCGGGCCGGGCTTTGTGCCTATCCCTCAAAACCCGG
>CAXMNC010000082.1:0-14639 GCA_964194625.1 Acidiferrobacterales bacterium | reverse complement strand
CTCATATGCGTATTCAAGATGCCGGCACATCGAGGTCAGCTGTGAAGCTCAATGTTTTGTTTAGCCTTTTATTAATGATGGGGATTCATGCCCCGCTAACGCATGCTGTCAAGGTGTACAAGTGGGTGGACGAGCAGGGCAATGTGACTTATCAGGACCGCCCGCCGCCAGCAAATGCCAGTGAGGTCGAGGAAAAAGACATCGACCCCAATGAAGGCGTCACGGAGCTTGTACTACCGAAGCCGACAGAACCGTCTAGCGACTACGGGCGCTTGCGCGGCAGCGGACAATCTTCGGGATCCGGCGGGCTGAGCACGGCAGAAAAGGGTGCCATTGTCACATCTGATCAACCGCTTAGAAGCGAACGCCGCCGTGGCATCGTGCCAACCCCGCCTCCAAGACCGGCGCCGGCTGTGCCTCGGCACCGCCCTCGGCGGGCTGGCATCCCCCGGAGTGGTGGGATCCGGCGCATTCCTCACCGTTAGTCGACTTACTCTTCTGGATAAAGCAAATCAACAAGGGCGCTGTAGGTTTGTTCTTCGAGATTGCCGAAGATAACCGTCGCGCCGTGCTTTTCGACGCTTGTGACTTTGGCTTGCACGGGGTGATCGGTAGGTCCCCGGTTGGAAGGGATCCTTAGAATCAGCTCGATGTTGGCGTTCTTTTTTAGCGTTACGTCCTGTGTTTCGATAAACGCGCCGTCGAGGCTGATGTCGCGAGTCTGACAGGACTTGGCGCCACGTTTACGATCGCTGACCAGAACTTCTAGTGTTACCTGCTTTCGTGGTCCTAACCGTCGATCACTTGCCATCCCTTGCCTCGCCAATCGATTGTTGCCAATTAAAGCAGCGCTCCTGGATTCTCAGCCAAACGTACTTGCTGACCGACCCTGCCTATTCTAGCTCAACTACGCGGGTGATTCATCGAGGATCTGGTGGATGCGCTGCCATCTAGCGATGGTGTATATGAACGATATCAAATAGGGTGCGATAGAGCTCTTCGTCGGGCTCATCGAAAACGAGAGCCGCACCTTCATCTGACACGCGGACAACTTTGGCAGGAACACGACAATGTTGGCTATGCTCCCCGGTGCGGACCTTGAGCACAAGCTCTACGCTATCGTCTGGTTCTAGGATGCGTTTCCCGGTTACCACAAACGCACCTTCAAGACTGATGTCTCGTAGCTTGCAACGAGCCATACCCAGACGATTGTGGCTAATCATTGCCGTTACCTGGGTCCAGCGCCGTGGGCCCAAACGGCGATCGTCGGACGTCATTGTTTCCTCGGGAATCCTTCTCGCGCTGGATCTATCCGGCGCAGATATTGTAATCTATATCTAGTTGTGCGGAAGGGATATATCATATTTGATCGGTCGTTGGCACCATGCAGCCATGCTCGTAGACACATCGGTGCTCTTCCATAATATCTAGCGCTATGCTTACTACGCTCGTTGATACCCAAACCCTGGCGTCCCACCTACAAGATCCTGCTTGGGTCATTTTTGATTGCAGTTTCGTCCTGACCGATCCATCGGCCGGCGCGCGGGCTTATCTTGAAGGCCATATCCCTGGTGCGCAATATGCACACCTGGAGGAGGACTTGTCTTCACCGATGACCCCGACTAGCGGCCGCCACCCGCTACCGAACCCGACCGTGCTTGCGCACAAACTGGGGCAGTGGGGCGTTGACGCAAGCAAACAGGTTCTCGCCTATGACGATAGCTGCGGGGCCATTGCGGGCCGATTGTGGTGGTTGCTGCGATGGCTTGGCCATGACGGCGTGGCCTTGCTAGATGGTGGTTTGTCAAAATGGCGGCGAGAAGGGCGTCCGCTTACTGCCTATACGTCAACGGTTTCGCCGAGAATATTTGAATTCAGTACCGATGATAGCCGTTGGGTGGCGACGAAGGACGTCGAAGAACTGCTAGCGCGAGGTGGACACAAATTCTTGGACAACCGTACCCACGAACGGTTTATCGGCGACGTAGAACCGTTAGACAAGGTCGCGGGACACATTCCTGGTGCCATCAATTGCCCGCTTCAGGACAACCTAGACGAGAACGGCTGTTTTCTTGCCGATGATGTGTTATATGGTCAATTCGCTGATTTGCTCGCGGGCACCCCCTCTGAGTCGACAGTTTCAATGTGTGGTTCCGGTATAACCGCTTGCCACACGCTATTGGCATTAGAAAGGGCCGGTTTTTTTGGGGCGAAGTTATATGCCGGGAGTTGGAGCGAATGGATCACTGATAATAGCCGGCCAGTTGCGAAAGGTGCCTAAGCGAGACATGGACAGACACACGATTGGCGTATGCACGCCCGCAGGACGCTTTCGCAAGCACGCGCTCACCTTTGTTGCTCTCTTCATGTTCTCCTTGTCAGGTGCGAACCAAAATGCGCTGGCCATAAATATAGAACTGCAGCCAAGCCGGAAGATTGGGGACGAGGAAAAACGCGAAGAAGTCGGTGAGATAAGTATTGCACAGCAGTACGGTGTGGCATATCTGCCGTTGATGATCATGCGGCAGTACAGCCTGATCGAGAAACACGCTAGTGCGGCCGGATTGGGGAACCTGCGAGTTAGGTGGAATCGATATCCGTCCGGCAAGGTAATGAATGATGCATTAAAGGCTGGGTTGTTAGATTTTGCGTCCGGTGGCATCGTGCCGATGCTCACAATGTGGGACAACACCAGGGAACGAACTAGAATCAAAGGTGTTGCAGCATTGAGTATCATGCCGTTGTACTTGAATAGCCGAAATCCCAACGTCAAGAGCCTCAGGGACTTCACTGATAAAGACCGAATCGCCCTCCCTAGGGTCAAGAACTCGATACAGGCTGTGATCTTGCAGATGGCGGCGGCGCAGGCATTTGGCGACCAGAATTACGGACAGCTCGACACGCTCACGGTATCCATGGCCCATCCGAACGCGCGCACGGCTTTACTCTCCGGTAAGTCCGAAATAACGGCACATCTGACTAGCCCACCTTATCAATATCAAGAATTGAATGACCCAAACATACACCAGATATTTAGTTCGTATGACGTCTTGGGCGGGCCCGCCACGTTCACGGTGATGTGGGCTCGCGGCCAGTTTCGCGAGGCTAACCCTAAGACCTTGCGCGCCGTGTATGAAGCGGTTAAGGAGGCGATAGGGATTCTAGAACAAGACAAACGCTATGCCGCTGAGGTCTACATCCAGCAAGCTAATTCAGGTCTCTCGCTTGATTTCGTACATGCCGTCATCACACAACCTGACACTAGATTTGGTGTTGTGCCGCTAAACGTCATGAAGTACGCGAAGTTCATGCGCAAGACAGGAACGATTAAAAAGGCGCCTTCCGACTGGAAGGAGGTATTCTTTCCAGAAGTATACGCGGACGCAGATAATTGACCCTCCCCTAAGCCCCTCCCACAAGGGGAGGGGGAAGTGGATCATGCAGCGACGGTGAAATAGCTGCCACGGTCAAACCCAGTCATCGAACTTTCGATCGCTACTTTTTCCCTCCCCGTTTGTCGGGGAGGGGTAGGGCGGGGCGAAGATTTAATGCAGCAGAATTGATACAGTAACGCTGGCCGGTTGGTTTTGGGCCGTCATTGAAAACATGACCGAGGTGGGCACCGCACTTATTACATACCACTTCGGTCCGTCGCGTGAACAAGCTGTTATCCTCTTCGGTAGCTACGTTTTCTTCAGCGATTGGCGTGTAGAAACTTGGCCAACCAGTGCCCGAATCGAATTTTGTCTCGGAATCAAACAAGTCATTGCCACAGCACATACACTGATACACACCTTCTTCTTTACAATCGTGATATTCCCCAGTAAACGGCGGTTCCGTGCCCTTTCTTCTCGTTACCTCATATTGTTCTGGTGTCAGCTGTTGTCGCCATTCCTCATCAGTCTTGGAAACTTTGCGCGTCATATCGGCGTGCTCCTCTTGGGACGAATTAGAGATTTTACTTGGCTGTGATCCTACTGACCAGATTCTCGAAGTGTTGGAGAGGGCAATCGTTGGGTGAAACCCTCGCAGATTTACGGTATTCTTGCGCGAACCATCCGACTGAAATCTTCAGTGCAGTTCTCTATGCAAGACCTCAATCCGCTAATTTCCAAGCTTAAGGACCTCAAAGAACGCTCCCGTGACCTACGGGGGCATCTTTGACTATACCGCCAAGCGGGAGCGTCTTACAGAGCTTCAAGGCGAACTCGAAAACCCCGAGATTTGGAACAACCCGGAGCGCGCGCAAGAATTGGGGCGCGAGCGCGCACGACTTGAAAAAGATGTGAATGTGTTGGATCGTCTAGAGGTCGGCTTGACGGAGGCGGGCGAGCTGCTTGAGCTCGCGCGCGAAGAGCAAGACGCTGATGTCGTTGACTCGATAGCCAAGGACCTGGAAAGTTTTGGTACCCATGTGGATGATCTCGAATTTCGCCGCATGTTTTCTGGCGAGACCGACGCGAATAACGCGTTTGTAGACATTCAGGCTGGCTCCGGGGGTACCGAGGCCCAAGACTGGGCTGAGATGTTACTGCGCATGTACCTACGCTGGGGGGAGCGGCGCGGTTTCAAGACTGAGCTTATCGAGGCGTCTGTCGGTGAGGTCGCCGGTATCAAGAGCGCTACTGTCAAGTATACGGGCGAGTATGTCTATGGATACTTGCGTACTGAGACTGGTGTCCATCGGCTAGTTCGTAAATCGCCGTTTGATTCGGGCCATCGTCGACACACGTCGTTCGCGTCAGTCTTTGTGTATCCGGAGATCGACGACAGCATCGAAATCGAGATCAATCCAGCCGATTTACGTATCGATACCTACCGAGCGAGTGGGGCGGGCGGGCAACACGTTAACCGTACTGACTCAGCCGTCCGCATTACCCATAAGCCCACCGCCATTGTTGTGCAGTGCCAAAGTGGTCGCTCTCAGCACAAAAACAAAGCGGAAGCGCTGAAGGTGCTGAAGTCGCGGCTGTACGAGCATGAGTTACGCCAGCGGCGAGCGCAACAACAGAAACTGGAGGACACGAAGGCGGAGATTAGTTGGGGTAGCCAGATCCGTTCCTATGTCCTCGACCAGTCGCGGATCAAAGATGTTCGTACCGGTGTCGAAACCGGGAATACAACCGCGGTATTGGACGGTGACCTGGATCGATTTATTGAAGCGAGCCTTAAGAGTGGTCTCTAAACAGCATCAAAAATAAGTTTTAGCTCGTTGATTATTAAGTAAAAACTATGGCCTACGAAGATAGCGACAATGTACAGGTCAGCGAACGCCGCAAGAAACTGACCGCACTACGTAAACGGGGTAATCCCTACCCAAACGATTTCACCCGCACTGCGTTTGCTGCCCAACTACACAAAGAACACGACGACGACGATGCCGAGGAACTTGCGGCGCGCGCCATTCACGTTTGTGTAGCGGGTCGTATGATGACGCGGCGCATCATGGGTAAGGCCAGCTTTGCCCACATCCAAGATGTGTCTGGCCAGATTCAGCTGCGTCTACAGCAAGATAAGCTCTCCGAGGATCCATATAAGGACTTCAAGAAGTGGGATCTTGGTGACATCGTCGGCGCCGAAGGTACCTTGTTGAAGACCCAGAAGGGCGAACTGACGGTTTTGGTGAACAGTATTCGCCTGTTGGCGAAGGCACTACGACCGCTACCGGAAAAGTATCATGGGCTGGTCGATCAGGAGGCTCGCTATCGTCAGCGTTATCTCGACCTGCTAATGAATGATGGCGCACGCGATGTGTTCCGCAAGCGTAGTGCGATCATTCAGTATTTGCGACGTTTCCTCGACGAACGTGGCTTTCTCGAGGTGGAGACGCCCATGATGCAAGTGATTCCGGGTGGGGCCACGGCTCGACCGTTTGTGACGCATCATAATGCCTTGGGCATGGATCTGTTCTTGCGTGTGGCCCCGGAGTTGTATCTGAAGAGACTTGTTGTGGGCGGTTTTGAGCGGGTTTACGAAATCAATCGCAACTTTCGCAATGAAGGGTTATCGACCGAACACAACCCCGAGTTTACGATGTTGGAGTTTTATCAAGCCTACGCCACCTATACGGATCTTATGGATCTTACGGAAGAGATGATGTGCGGTGTGGCGCAGCACGTCCTTGGTACGACCACGATCAGCTATCAGGGCCGGCAGTATGACCTGGAAAAACCATTTGTACGCTTAAGTGTGCGCGATGCCATATTAAAGTTCAATCCCGACATTCGGGCGCAGGATTTATCTGATCGAGATTCGGCTCGTCGTTTGGCGGCTCGGTTGGAAGTTCCCCTCGAAGACGACGCTGGGCTTGGCAGAGTCGAAACAGAGATCTTCGAAAAAATAGCCGAACCGAATCTGACCAAACCGACGTTTATTACTGGCTATCCAGTTGAGATATCACCATTATCGCGGCGCAACGATGTTGATCCGTATATTACCGATCGCTTCGAGCTGTTTATTGGCAGGCGTGAAATTGCCAATGGATTTTCGGAGCTAAACGATCCCGATGAGCAAGCGGAACGATTTCGTGATCAAGTTGGTCAAAAGGAGGCCGGTAACGAAGAGGCTATGTATTTCGATGCCGACTATATTCGCGCGTTGGAATACGGTTTGCCACCGACTGCGGGCGAAGGAATTGGCATTGACCGATTGGTAATGCTGCTCACCGATTCTGCCTCAATCCGAGATGTATTATTGTTTCCCCATCTACGCCCGGAATCCGGGCACGAATAATCGCCGAACCTTGCAGAAAGCCGCGAATTTCTGCGATAACGCCATCGGATTCCTCCATAACGCCGGCAAGTGCGTCCTTGCTCAACCCCAATTTGTGATAGGCCGGTAGTTGTTCGATGTCGACGTTGGATTCGGCGCGAATGGTCTGCAAAAAGCTGGACATGGCATAATTCTTTCGGCATGAGTCACGAAAACTTTAGCCCCGTTATCTTTCTGATGGGACCCACGGCGGCCGGTAAGACGGCGCTAGCACTGGCGTTACACGCGGAATTTCCCGTTGATATCGTTAGTGTCGATTCGTCACAGGTGTATCGCGGTATGGATGTGGGTACGGCCAAGCCTACATTGGCCGAACAGGCAAAGGCCCCGCATCGTTTAATCGACATTCGTGATCCCGCCGACCCCTATTCGGCGGCGGAATTTGGCGTTGATGCCCTGCGGGAGATATCCAAGATCATTCATGCTGGACGCATACCCCTGCTTGTTGGCGGCACCATGTTTTACTTTCATGCACTGGAGTACGGGTTGGCGCCGCTGCCAAGCGCGAACCAAGAAATCCGCGAACGCTTACATGAGGAATCTAGGCACACCGGCTGGGCGCATTTGCATGAACGATTACGGGCCCTCGATCCCGATGCTGCTGCCCGCATCGACCCAAACGACGCACAGCGCATACAACGAGCATTGGAAGTCGTAGAACTCACCGGGCGACCTTCGAGCCACTGGCATACAAAAACCCCGGACGCCGTTATCCCGTATGACTTGATAAAAATTGGCATCTACCCGCGTGAGCGACAACAGCTCCATGACCGTATTGCGAGCCGCTTTGACCGCATGTTGAATCAGGGACTAGTGGCAGAAGTGGAACGCCTGCGTGAACGCGGTGACTTAACACCGGAGCTCCCTTCGATGCGTACGGTGGGATATCGTCAGGTATGGCAATACTTGACTGGATTAGTCAACTATAATGAAATGATCCAACGTGGGGCCGCTGCGACTCGGCAACTGGCAAAACGCCAGCTGACCTGGTTACGCAAATACCGTGGTGTACACTATCTCGATGGTGACAGTGCCGATCTGTCGGCGGCCTGTGGCCACTATTTGATCGGCAGATTTGGCCATAAAGGACTATAATTTGTAACTGTCGTCTTGGAATCTCATCGATCCGGAGGCATATAACAAACTACCCTGCGGGGAACAAGGACATATAACAACAGGAGAACAGCCATGAGTCAGCAAAGAGGGCAAGCGTTACAAGACCCTTTCTTGAATACCTTGCGTAAGGAACACGTCCCGGTTTCGATATTTCTGGTCAATGGGATCAAGTTGCAAGGACAAATAGAATCCTTCGACCAGTTTGTAGTGCTATTGCGCAATTCCGTAAGCCAGATGATATATAAGCACGCCATTTCAACTGTCGTCCCAAGTCGCGCCGTTAAGCTTGATCTTGATTTTGATGGCGACGACGATTCCCAGAAGGGGCCCGGAAACGAGTAGTTCGCAAACCAGCCGCGGCGGGGTTGCTGCCGCGGCCGAACGCGCGCTCTTGGTTTCCCTACGTTTGCCTCGAGATGACGCGTACGATGATGCCGCGGAGTTCGCGCTGCTGGCGCGATCGGCTGGCGTCCAGGTGTGTGGTTTGGTGTCTGGTCGTTGTAGACGTGTAGATCCCGCAAGCTTTGTCGGGCAGGGCAAGGCCGCCGAGGTCCGTGAAATCGTCGCCCGCGAAGGCGTTAGCGTCGTTTTGGTCAACCATCTGTTATCCCCCGTCCAAGAACGTAACCTCGAGAAGGCAGTCGGTTGTAGGGTGCTTGATCGCACCGGTTTGATCCTAGATATCTTCGCCCAGCGTGCGCGCAGCCATGAAGGCAAGCTGCAGGTTGAGTTGGCACAGCTAGCGCACTTGTCGACGCGGCTCGTGCGGGGGTGGACGCACCTTGAGCGTCAAAAAGGCGGTATCGGTCTTCGTGGGCCTGGCGAGACACAGTTGGAAACCGACCGCCGGTTGTTGCGCGCTCGCATCAAGAAACTACATCGACGCCTTGAGAAGGTCCGAAACCAAAGAAACATTCGCAGGAAGTCGCGGCACAAGATACCCATCCCCACTGTATCGTTGGTCGGTTATACCAATGCCGGAAAGTCATGCTTGTTTAACTCTCTCACTGGGGCAGAGGTATTCGAGGCCGATCAGTTATTTGCCACCTTGGACCCAACGATGAGGCGATTATCATTGGCCGGTAATGCGAGCGTTATATTGGCAGATACGGTGGGGTTTATTCGTCGTTTGCCGCATGACCTTATCGAGGCCTTCAAGGCCACGCTGGAAGAGGTGGCAGAGGCCGATTTGTTGTTGCACGTCGTCGATAGCAGTGGCCCGGAACGGCATGATGCGATGACACGGGTTAACCAAGTGTTGACGGAAATTGGTGCCGATGACCTCCCGCAAATGGTTGTGTTCAATAAGATCGATCTGGTTGAGCGGGCGCCACGCTTCGAGCGTAACGCCAACGGCGCGATTACCAAGGTTTGGCTTTCGGCTAGAACGGGAGATGGTATTGAGTTTCTAAAGCAAGCACTCTCCGAGCATTTTCGTAGCCATCGAGTACGTCGGTGCCTGCAGTTACCCGCCGGTAGTGGGCGTTTACGGGCACTCGTACACGAACATCTGCACGTCTTGGGTGAGTCGGCCACCGATGTAGGTGGCTGGCAGATCGATGTCGCACTCGAACCTACCCAGGTCGTTTGGTTACAGAAGCAAAAAGGTTTTCGCCCGGAGTACTGGATGACCGATTCCGGGCTTGTCCTTGCCCCTACCGGCTCATAACCCTAGAATGCGGCGTCGGCATCGCATCTCGGTCTATCGACAGGAGAAGATTATGGCCTGGAACAAACCTGGTAACGGCAACTCCGGGAACAGAGATCCTTGGGGACCGAAACGGGGAGGTCAACAAGGTCCACCCGATCTCGATGAGATCGTTCGCAACATCCAGAACAAGCTCAGCGGGTTGTTCGGCGGTGGCAAGGGCGGTGGCGGCCGTGGTGTCGGCGGCTTCAAGGCCGGTGGCATAGGGTTGGGTGTGATTGTGACGGTATTGGTGGCTCTCTGGTTGCTCAGTGGTTTATACATCGTCAAGCAGGCCGAGCGCGGCGTGGTCTTGCGTTTCGGCAAGCTCCAGGAAGTCACTGAGGCGGGTTTGCACTGGCGCCTTCCGTTCCCGATCGACAGCGTCGAGAAGGTGGACGTACAGAATGTGTTCCAGATGGAGGTGGGTTACCGCAGTGATCAGCGCACCGGACGCGTCAGCCGTAGGCCCAAAGAGGCGTTGATGTTGACCGAGGACGAGAACATTGTCGACATCGAGTTTGCCGTGCAATACAGAATCGCTAACGCGGCCAATTATCTGTTTAACGTCAAGGACCCTGAGATCACGATCGGCCAGGCGACCGAGTCGGCGGTTCGCGAGATCGTTGGCAAAAGCACGCTTGACTTCGTCATAACGGAAGGGCGTAGCGATGTGGCCAACAACACCCAAGCGGTGCTGCAGAAGATCCTGGATCGCTACGAAACCGGTATTTTTATTACGACGGCCAAGATGCAGAAGGCGCAGCCTCCCGAGCAGGTCAAGGCGGCCTTTGATGACGCGGTGAAGGCGCGCGAGGACGAGCAGCGTTTTAAGAACGAGGCGCAGGCGTACTCCAACGACATACTCCCGCGCGCGCGCGGTAAGGCGGCGCGACTGGTGCAGGAAGGCGAGGGCTACAAGGCCAGCGTGATCGCGCGCGCCGAAGGCGATGCGCGCCGGTTCACGCAAATCGCCACCGAGTTCGCCAAGGCCCCGGAGGTGACGCGCGAGCGCCTTTATTTGGAGACTATGGAAGACGTGCTCTCCAACTCGACCAAGGTTTTTGTAGATCAAAAGGGCGGCAACAATATCCTGTATTTGCCCTTGGATAAGATCATCGCCGAGGGAGCGCGGAGCGGGCTCGGGAGCCGCAGTCTGGCGGGCACCGAGTCGGAGACCGGTGGGGCCCAACCAGACCTTGACCGGAGTCGCACACGCTCGGATCGTACGCGGGGGGTGCAATAATGAGCCAAGCGAAACTCATTGTGTTGCTCGTCGTTGTCGGCGTGATTGTGTTCGCAAGTGGCGTCGTGCGATCGCCCATGTCTTTCGCGTATACGGTCGATGAACGCGAGAAGGCCCTTGTTATCAGGTTCGGTAAGGTTATCCGTACCGCCGACACGCCGGGGCTGCGCTTCAAGGTGCCGTTCATCGATAATGTGCGCTTCTTCGATTCAAGGATCCTCACGCTCGATGCGGCGCCACAGCGGTTTTTGACACAAGAGAAAAAGAACGTCATCGTTGACTGGTTTGTGAAGTGGCGTATCGGCGATACGCTGAAGTACTGGGTCTCGGTCGGCGGTCAAGAGAGCGAGGCACGAAGACGGCTCGAGCAGCGGGTTAGAAGTGATTTGCTGGCCGAGTTCGGCAAGCGCACGGTGCGTGACACGATCTCTGGCGACCGCAACGAAATCATGGATATCGTCCGTGAGAGGGCTGGTGAAGAGGCGGCGGCCCTGGGTATCGAGGTCGTGGACATCCGTATCAAGCGCGTGGATCTACCGGAAGACGTGAGCGAATCGGTATACCAGCGTATGGTGGCGGAGCGTGCCCGCATCGCCAAGGAGTTCCGTGCGCGGGGCGCCGAAGAGGCGGAAAAGATCCTGGCCGATGCGGAACGGCGGCGCCAGATCCTTTTGGCCGAGGCCTATGGCACGGCCGAGCGCATCCGCGGTGAGGGCGACGGCAAGTCGACAGCGATCTATGCCGAGGCCTACAAACGCGATCCGGAGTTCTATTCACTTTATCGCAGCCTGAACGCCTACCGAGCGAGCTTCAGTTCGAAGGACGACGTCCTGATCATCGATCCGAGCTCCGAGTTCTTTAAGTTCATGAAGAACCCGCGGCAATGATGACTCGACGAGCTCTATAGCGACCATGTGGCGTGACCTGGGAGCGGCGGTCGCTCTGTTGCTGGTGCTGGAAGGTATATTCCCCTTTATAAACCCAGATGGCTTTCGAAGAACACTACTGGCTATCAGCCAGCTTCCCGATCAACCGCTACGTTTTGCCGGGTTGACCAGTATGTTGATCGGTCTCGTATTGTTGTACGTCATTAACTAATCCTCAGAGACTTCCATTCGACCACCAACCATGTCTGCAAAAGATCGTTGGTTGCTGCCGGAAGGCATTGAAGAAATATTGCCTGATGATGCCCAATGGCTGGAATCGCTGCGCCGCAAGGTGTTGGATTTGTTTGCAACCTGGGGCTACGAGTTCGTAATGCCGCCGATGATCGAGTACTTGGATGCCTTGCTTACTGGCACTGGTAAGGAGTTGGAGTTACAGACCTTCAAGGTCACCGACCAGCTTACTGGTCGTTTGATGGGAGTGCGTCCCGACATGACACCACAGGCAGCACGTATCGACGCCCATTACCTCAAGCGCACCGTCCCAGTGAGACTCTGTTACGTAGGCTCGGTGCTACATACGCGCCCGACTGATCTTGCCAGCTCACGCGAGCCGCTCCAGCTTGGCGCAGAGCTGTTCGGTCATGCCGGACCCGAAAGCGAGGCGGAAATTCTGTGTCTTATGGTTACCACGCTAACGCTCGCTGGTATAGAGCGGCTGCATATCGATCTGGGCCACAGTGGCGTCTTTCGAGGGCTCGTCGCAGCGGCGGGGTTAACCGAAGATCAAGAGGAGCAGCTTTTCGATGCCTTGCAATGCAAGGCACAACCGGCGATGACCGCTTTACTCGAGAATTTCGGCGTAGAGGGAAAGAGCAAGCAAATGCTTATGCGGTTAGTGGAGTTAAATGGTGGCTCGGAGGCGTTGCGCGACGCCAAACGTGATCTTGAGGCAGCGCCACACTCCGTTCACCAAGCGCTCGATAATCTGGAGTCCGTGGTTGCCGCTGTCCGGCGACGCATGCCCGAGTTGACGTTACATTTTGATTTGGCGGAGCTTGCCGGATACAGCTATTACACGGGCGTGGTGTTCTCGGCGTTCGTGCCGGCTTATGGGCGCGCGGTTGCAGGTGGCGGTCGCTATGACGGTATTGGCAAGGCCTTCGGGCGCGCACGCCCGGCAACGGGTTTTAGCACTGACTTGCGGGTGTTGCGCAAGCTGTCCGCCGATGATGAACCGGTGCGAACGGGTATTCTCGCACCGTGCGACGGTGATGCCGATCTTTATTCCGAAATCAGCCGATTACGTGAGCTCGGTGAACGCGTTGTAACCAGTCTTCCCAGTACCACGACCACAGCGGCCGATATGGGGTGTGACCGCAAGCTCGTACGTAAAGCGGGTGCTTGGGTTGTAGTGTCTGAGAAATAGAGCGATCGAACGGCCATGGCGCAAAACGTAGTGATTATCGGCACCCAGTGGGGGGACGAGGGTAAAGGCAAGATCGTTGACCTGCTCACCGAGCGCGCACAAGCGGTAGCGCGTTTTCAAGGCGGGCATAACGCCGGGCATACGTTGGTCATCGATGGTAAAAAGACCGTATTGCATCTTGTGCCCTCCGGTATCCTTAGAGAGGATGTATTGTGCCTGATCGGCAATGGTGTGGTGCTATCCCCGACTGCACTGTTCGAAGAAATAGACCAGCTTCAACGTAATGGCTTCGTCGTGGCCGAACGTCTTCGTGTCAGCGAGTCTTGCCCGCTGCTTCTACGCCATCACATCGCGCTCGATATTGCTCGCGAGAAGGCACGCGGCAAAGCAGCTATTGGCACCACTGGACGTGGCATTGGGCCGGCCTATGAGGACAAGGTCGCGCGACGCGGGCTACGGTTGGCCGATCTGCTTGACGAAAGGCTCTTTACGGAAAAGTTAGCGCAAGTTTTGGATTACCACAACTTTGTCCTCACCCATTACTTTCAGAGCGAACCCGTGGATTTACAAGAGACGTTAGACGAGAATTTGGCACTTGTGGAACGCATCCGACCTATGACCGCCAACGTTTCGGATTTGGTCCATACCTATATAGATCAAAGCAAGTCGATATTGTTCGAAGGTGCGCAAGGTACACTGTTGGATATCGATCACGGCACTTATCCCTTTGTAACATCTTCGAATACGTGCGCAGCCGCCGCTGCCCTTGGCGTTGGGGTGGCGCCGTCGCACCTGCATTATGTGCTCGGAATCACTAAAGCGTATACGACCCGCGTGGGGGCTGGGCCATTCCCGACCGAACTGCATGACGATATCGGCGAACGATTGGCAAAGCGCGGCAATGAATTTGGCGCCACCACCGGGCGGCCGCGTCGTTGCGGATGGCTCGATGCGGTAAGTGTTAGTCATGCTTGTCGCATTAACGGTGTTAGTGGTCTTTGTATTACCAAGCTCGATGTACTCGATGGACTCGAAAGCGTGCGTCTATGCGTAGCCTATGAGATTGATGGCGAGCGACGGAAAGTGACGAGCCACGGCGCAGATGAGTTAGCACGGGCAACGCCCGTGTACGAAGAGCTGCCGGGGTGGGCGGAATCAACAGTGGGTGTAAGGCGGTTGGATGGCCTACCCTTGAATGCCAGGCGCTATCTCGAGCGCGTCGAGGAGACCACTGGCGTAAGTGTCCATATCATATCTACCGGTGCCGAGCGCGCGGACACAATCATCTTTCGCCATCCTTTTGATTCGTGACCCGTGAACCGTCAACAACGAAACGACGCTTTTTCGACTAACGATTCACGAAACTGGTGCCGAGGAGAGGACTTGAACCTCCACGGGGTTGCCCCCACTAGCACCTGAAGCTAGCGCGTCTACCAATTCCGCCACCTCGGCAAAGCCCGACGGTTGCGCATGTTTAAGTGATGGCGCCAACCGGCAGCCGCGGAC
>CAXMNC010000081.1:0-1527 GCA_964194625.1 Acidiferrobacterales bacterium | reverse complement strand
CACTGTTCAAGAAGTAGCCGCACCGATTCTTGTTCGATAACGGCCGCCTCATATGCAAAAAGCCTCGTCGAAACGAGGCTTCTTAGGGATTGGTAGCGGGGGCAGGTTTCTCAAGCTATTTACAGCGGGTCCGGGTCGCATAGACGCCCGCTCCCTAATGTCCGTATATGGACTCCTCCTCATTTGCAAGCAAGCTGTATCTGGCAGACATGGCACGACTGCATACGTATATCCGGCCTCTGAAGTTGGCATACGTTGATGCCGGGCCATAATGGTTTATTCGCACGTCAGTCCCAATCGCTTTCTCGTACTTATCGGTACGTGGACATTACCGGGTTTGCCTGACGTCGGTTCGACCTGTTTGCCATTATGCAGTTTGCTTAAGCAATCGTCTTGGAGGGCTCCTTATTGGTCCTGTCTCAGCGTATCGCGTACTCAGGATTGTAATCCGTCTTGTTGCGCAGCATGGCCCAGGCCATGCGTGCGTTCTTGTTGGCCAAGGCCACCGCCGCCACGTTCGGATGTCGTCGCTTGGCGATCTCAGTAACCCAGCGACTGAGCCGGTCATCTTTGTGTTTCGCGCTAGCCACTACCGATCGGGCACCGTGGATCATCAGCGTTCGCAGGTAAACATCGCCGCGTTTACTAATGCCCAGCAGGCGATGCTTGTCACCCGAGCTGTGCTGTCTCGGTGTAATGCCTATTGCAGCCGCCATCTGCCGGCTCTTGTGATACTGCCGCGCATCACCCACCGTGGCGATCATGGCCGTGGAGGTCATCGGGCCGATACCGCGTAGTTGCTCGAGTCGAACGCAGTCTTCATTGCCCTTCGCCAGTCGCTTGATGGTCTTGTCCATCTCGCACAGGCGATCATCCAGGATTAGCAGATCACCCCACAAACCCTGCAGCAGGCAACGGAAGTCATGCGTCAAACCATTCTCCGCATCTTCCAGCCAACACGGGATCGCGGCACGAAGTGAACTTAAACGCTTCGGCGCCACCAGACCGTACTCGGCTACCAGGCCGCGGATCTGGTTGCCCTTGGCGGTACGCCGACGTTTAAGCTCTTCACGGACTCGGTGTGTCGCCTGTATATCCTGTTGCTCTACCGTCTTCACCGTCACAAAGCGCATGTTCGGCCGACTCATCGCCTCGCAGATCGCCTCGGCATCCCTGGCATCGTTCTTGTTGCTCTTAACAAACGGCTTCACGAACTGCGGCGGAATCAACCTGACCGTGTAACCGCGGGACTGCAGCTGCCGACCCCAGTGGTGCGCACTGGCACAGGCTTCCATGCCTATCTCACAGCCCGGCTCTATTCTATCCAGCAATACCTTGAACCATTGATGCCGCTTCAGGCGCCGCGTCCACATCGTCTTGCCAAAACGATCAACGCCGTGTAACTGATATACGTTCTTTGCCAAATCTACGCCAACTCTACTAAGCTTCATGGCGACTCCTCCTTTCCGTTTGCTGGTCGTATCGCTTACCAGTTTGGCACTTAGATGCCGTTTAGGGGAGGAGGAG
>CAXMNC010000080.1:0-2614 GCA_964194625.1 Acidiferrobacterales bacterium | reverse complement strand
TCGTGCCCTAACAGGTTGCCGATGTAATGTACGGGTTTGCTGCGGTAAAACTCGGACAAAGCGGGTATCGGGAAGGTCAAGCGTATGATCTGTCTGTCTTTAAGCGGGACCACGTTAACTCTGGCCGGGAGCCGCCCTTCGACGAATATTGGTTCGGTGATATGGAGCGGCTCGGCATCAACATTCTTTATCGCCGAAAATTTTTTGGTGACCCATTGTCTGAGTACTGCATTGGGTTCTCGGCCGAGCACGACTAGTGCCATGATATTTGCAGAATAGTGACGGGTATAGAAATCGATGAGTTCGTCACGGACCTTGGCACCTTTTCGGTCCGACAAAGTATCCAAGTTACCGACGTTAAAGTTTGAAAAAGGGTGTCCCGAGTTGGCGACCCGCTTCCAAACTTGGTGCAGTCTTGTATCGTCATCTTTCTTTCTGGATTGATATTCGGAATGAACGGCGTTTTTTTCGCGGTCGACGTATTCGGGCATAAATAAGGGGGCGATAAAGAATTGCGCAAAGCGATCCAAAGCAGGCTCTAGGTAATCTTTGTCAATATCAAAAAAGTAGTTCGTGTGCTCGAAGGCGGTGTACGCGTTGTGGCCGCCGCCGCGGGTTGACACAAAATCCTGATATTCCCCAGGCGTCGGGTATTTCTTAGTGCCGAGGAATAGCATGTGTTCGAGGAAGTGAGCCAGGCCTTGCCTATCTTTTGGGTCACGACTACTCCCCACGAAAACATCCATGGCGGCGGCCGCCTTATCAGTGTCTGGGTCGGAGATCACCAATACTTTAAGCCGGTTAGATAGAAGGAAACTTTCGTACTGGCGCTGATCGTTCTGGCTCTTGATTACGTTATCGCCACTGCAGACAGGGAGGTAGAGCAGATACAGAGCCAAAAACAACGTTGATGGCAACAAACGGCTGTACGTGGCGTGTAATTCCATCAAGTCCTCCGGTTTATTCAATAAGCTGGACCACTGGCAGGGCATCAAAGTTCCCTCAGAAACACCACCGGCTCTGTGCCCCGCACCTCAAGTCCAGGCGTCGTCGGGGCCCGACTACCGAATATCGGCTGTTTTGAACCATTGATTACGTCTCTATCCGTAGTGTCCTATAACTGATTTTATAATACCGAAATGAGGTTTCTCCCGTTTCATCGCATACAGTCGTGACTATGAATTCAAGCACCGTTCAATGTCCCAACTGTGGTCAGCAAACAGCCGGTAGGTTCTGTAGTAACTGCGGTGCCTCGCTCACGGCTCAGGTAGCGCCCGCGCGAACGAGTGCGAAGACCATCGTACCGTGGGTTGCTGTCGGTGTCGCGGTGGGGGCTCTAGTCGTCGTGTTGTCGACCTTCGTCGGCCGAGATAATCCGCCGTCGCCGTTTCTCAGTGCGGGTTCGACACTGAGCCGACCCCCCGACCTTTCAAAAATGACCCCTCGAGAGGCGGCAGATCGATTGTTCAACCGGATCATGACGGCAGCCGAGCGCGGCGATACCGAGGAGGCATTGCGGTTTGCGCCCATGGCCCTTCAAGCCTACGAGGCGTTGGGACCGTTGGACAACGACGCGCGCTATCACGTCGGACTGGTTCATGCCACCGCAGGCGATATCAAAAGCGCGCGCGCTTATGTCGCTATGCTTCGACAGTCCGTGCCTGATCATCTACTGGGCATTATGCTCGAGCACACCATCGCCAAGCAGCGCGGCGATCAAGACAGGGCGTTGCACGCCTACAACACCTTTCTGGCCGCCTACGAGTCGGAGATCGCAATGGGACGCGCAGAGTACGGGGATCACCAGAGCGGCATCGATAGCTTCCGGCGTGCAGCGAAGACGCGTATCGGCGGAAACCCGTAGACAGACCAACGCGCGTCGAGCTCGTTAAGGGTTTAAGACCTCATTGAGTGAAGAGGCCGAGCCACCGGGGGTGGTGCCACCCGCGATGACATAAATTCGCCCACCCACGTTGGCAGCACCAAGCCCGTGACGCGCAGTCGGCAACGGCGCATAACTCCGCCAACGGTCGCTCTTGGGATCATAGGCCTCAGCTTCGTCGAATGTGCCCGATGTCGTCTCGCCGCCAAAGACCAACACCTCACCGTTAAGGACTGCTGCCGCGATACCGCTGCGCGCGGTTGGCATCGGCGCGCGTGTTTGCCATCGGTTCGTAGCTGGATCATAGGCCTCGTTCACGTCCAGATTGCGCGAATAGCTTCCGTCGACGCGACCGCCAATCACGTAGATCCGATCGCCAACCACGGCCGCGGCCAGGTGGTCGCGCGGCGTGGGCACCGGTGTGCGCGTGCGCCAGCTGTCGGTTGCCGGATCGTAGACTTCATGCGCGGGTGTATTTCTTCTATTCCTACCAACACCGCTCAGGACATGGATCTTTCCGTCAAGCACTACGGCTGCCAAGGCCCCGCGCGGCGTCGGTAAACGCGCCCGTTTCCGCCAGGCGTCAGTGGCCGGATCGTACTCGTACACGAAATCAACCGGACTCCAACCTCCCGCGTACCCGCCAATAATGTAGAGCTTGCCATTCAGGCCTACTGCCGCCGCATGATGCACGGCACGCGGTGTTGGCGCTCCACGAAACCAGCGGTTCGT
>CAXMNC010000079.1:0-63127 GCA_964194625.1 Acidiferrobacterales bacterium | reverse complement strand
GCTGGAAAACCTGCCTATCTACGGTGATCATCAGCGTGGTTTGAGCCGTAGCGAAGGTACGCTCGAACTCGACTTTACCGCCTATGGCGTCATTTATAACGTTTCCATCGAGTGTGACGACTTGCGAGATCCACACTGTAGCGATGCCTATGCCTTGCAGATTGCAGACGAGTTGGCATTGGCAGCAGCTGAGGAATCTTAACAGAGCTAACAGCGTTTTTTGTGGGAGGCCCCAATGAGACTAGCGAAGAACCCCAACGACACCTTGTTCCTTAGGAGCGCATCGTCTGCACGCCTGCGCCTACTTGTGACTGCGGCGACGGTGTGTGCCGTGTTTTCGGCAATGGGACTCGCCGCGCAGGAGTTCCAGTATGATCCAGTCGGGCAACTGATTCCCGGCAGCGGCGTTGGACGGGTTGACAGCCAGGTCTACGTGCCCGGCATGCGCTTTCCGGTAGAAAGTGCACCCGCCTACGCGAATAGTCAGGTCTATCGCCCGGGCGGGAACAAGTACGATCGACAACTCTTTCCAAACGGAGAGGGTCAGTGTGATGCCAGGAACTTTGCCTACCCCTGGGGGGACAACTACTGTGAGATCCGGGGTTGGACCATGCCGAGATGCCCAGCCGGCACCGGCCATCAAGGCCAAGACATTAGAGGTTCTTCGTGCGCCGACAATACACATTGGGTGGTGGCGGCCGAGGACGGCGTTATCACATCGATCCTAAGCATCTCCGTCTATCTGATGAACAACGCCGGCACGGTTCGGCACCGCTATTTGCATATGGACCGAGACCGACTCGAGGTCACGCAGGGTCAAGCCGTTAAGAAGGGTGATCGCATTGGTACGATGTCTAATTGGTCTTGGCACTCAGGGGACCAGCGCCGTGTAAAACACTGGACCACGGTTCATTTGCACTACGATCTTAAGGCAGACGGGATCTATATTCCCACCTACATGTCGTTGGTGAAGTCATATGAGGCACTTATTGACGTGCCCGAAGGGCCACCCACCTTCACCGGTAATGTGGTTTTGATGGATTTCAACTATGATGGCCTGGGTGACCTGGCTCAGCACTATGGTGAAGGAGCCGGCGAAGATGAGTATCTGGTCGGCGATTGGGATGGCGATGGCCGCGACAACATTGCGGTGCGGCGTGGTAACACGATCATCATGGACTTTAACTATGATGGCCTGGGTGACCTGGTTCAGCACTATGGTGAAGGTGGTAAGGAACAGCAATATCTCGCTGGCGATTGGGATGGCGACGGTCGGGCCAATATTGCCGTGCGAAGGTGAGTGCGGATAGCCAGGGGAGGTTGGCTACGTCTGCAATCGCCTCAAGAACACTCGCATCTCCTTCACTGCCTGAACATCGCCCTTCTCTTCGGCTACTCGGATGCCCATTTCGTAGGCCTTGATGGCTTCGGCGTTCTTTCCCGCTGAGGCAAGCGCTTTACCTAAGGATTTCCACGCTGCTGAGTAATTGCGATCAAATTCGGTTGCCTTTCGCAGGTGTTCAGCCGCCTTATCGAACTCCTTTAGCTTCAAGTACTCGTTGCCCAGGTCATACCGCACTAGGGCATTGTCCTGACCCCTGTGGAGCATCGTCTCAAGATTATCGATCTACCCGAGTAGAGCGGCATCGATTTGCTACCGAGACCACAGTGAATCAATCGTGAGTAAATTCTCCAACAAAATGCGGCAGTGGATCGAACAGAAAAATGTCGACGCCGAGATGCTAGGGTTTGAGAAGAGCGTGCGCTCAGTACAAGAAGCGGTAGCGGTCAGCGGTTATCCGGTAGAGAGATTCACGAAGTCGATTGTAATGCTGACCTCGGATGAGAGGTTGGTGATTGCACTGGTACCGGCGGATGCCAGAGCGAGCACAGAGCGAGTGAGAAAAGCGCTGGGTTTGATCGATCGACCGCGCATCGTGACAGCTGAAGAGAGTGAACGATATTTTGGGCAACAGCTTGGCGGCAACTCGCCGTTGAATGCGCCGAATGCGACCATTCTTATCGACCCTAAAGTTCTAGAGCGGGACTGGATATTGACAGGCGGTGGCGATGATCGCAATTTGGTCAAGATTCCAGTTGCCGAGTTAAAGCGCGTTGTCACCTATACAGCGGCAAGAGTTAGAAAGTAGTATAGGTATACACACATTGGCCAGAACAACCACGGAGATCCGGCCCATGAAGCGAACGTCGCATGTCATCGGATTGTCCATCGCATGGGCACTTGCCGCCTGCAGTGCCTCCACCCCGCAGGACCAGTTAGCAGCCATCGACAAATTGGTTGCCAAAAACTGTCCAATGACAGAGCAACAACGTACGGATCTTGACAAGTATCTTGTCGACGGCACAAGCCTACTCCAAGACAGCAAAGAAGCAGAGGCGTCAACCGCCTTCGGCGAAGCACTTAAGATCTTAGGGCTTGCAGAGGACGCCGATCTTTACAACAAGAGTGAATAAGGAGAACTGAGGAGCATCTAGATGGCAGACGATATTCCCAGTATTCTTTCCCATATTTCGATCGGCACAAACGATTTCGAATGTGCGGTTGGTTGCGCTTCGACGTTTCGGTGCCCGGAAACTCGAATGCGGGCCACGAATACGGCGCTGGTCTTGCCGACGATGAGCGCCGGGAACTGATTGAGTATCTCAAAATGCTCTAGAACACCCCGCAGCACACAGGCATACTGTGGTGGTCGTCGGTGCTCGTGAATACCAACCCTAGGAGGCTGATATGGTTACCCTCGGCTCGCTTTGGCTTCCGATTTTGCTGTCTGCCGTTATCGTCTGGATCGCTAGTGCCGTCATTTGGATGGTTCTTCCTCATCATAAAAAGGACTATCAAGGTCTGCCGGACGAAGACGCGGCACGCGCCGCACTCAGGCCACAAAATCTCGGGCCAGGCCAGTACAACATTCCTCATTGTGTGTCGATGGCCGATATGAAGAAGCCAGAGATGCAAAAGAAGTTCGACGAAGGACCGGTTGGTTTCATCACGATTCTGCCCAATGGTATGCCAGCCATGGGTAAGAATATGGCGCTGACGTTTGTTTTTTATTTGGTTATCAGCGCCGTCGTCGCCTACGTTGCCAGTAGGACGCTTGCGCCCGGGAGCGACTATCTTGCAGTGTTCCGGGTGATCGGCACCGTGGCTTGGTTGGCGTATGGAGCGGCGGTAATCCAGGACGCGATCTGGTTTGGCCGACCCTGGTCGTCCGTTATTAAGAGTGTGTTCGACGCCTTGGTCTACGCGTTGCTAACCGCCGGTGTGTTTGGTTGGTTGTGGGGGAGCTAGCATGAAGAAGAGCGTGGTATTGTTCCTTGTACTATTGGCGGGCTGTGCCACCGGCAGTGGCCCTTTTAGCTGCGGGGAACATTATCCTCAGTGTGAAACGGGCGACTCTCAGGCCTGTACCCAGTTAACCAATTGTTGTTCAGGTATCGGCAAGTCTCTCGATACAGAACACTGTTTCAATTACGCATTTGATCTGTAGGAGCAGTACGGTTGCGCATGACGTAGAAAGGACGCTTTATGGCATATCGACGTCCCCAATATAGTTTTTCTGATAAGGCGGTACTCGTTACCGGCGGCACGTCCGGGATGGGCGCGGCTATAGCGGAAAGTTTTGCGGCCAGTGGGGCCGATGTGGTCATAACCGGGCGTGACCGCGAACGGGGCAACGCTGTGTGTGCCAGGATGTCGGCGCATGGCAATATTGCCAAGTTTAAGGTTGGAGATATCGCCGACAGCAGTTTTTGTGATGAATTGATCGACTATGCGGTGCAGACTATGGGTAAGTTGGACACCATCGTTAACTCGGCTGGGATCATCTACCACGCAGCCGCAGAAGCGACGACGGATGAGCAGTGGTTAGATACCTTTGATGTCAATGTAAACGGCATGTTCTATGTGTGTCGCGCCGCTATTCCGAGATTACGCCAGAACGGTGGCGTAATCATCAACATTGCCTCGGATGCGGGATTGACTGGCAGTCGCCATCTCGTGGCGTATTGTGCAAGCAAGGGCGCTGTGATTCAGATGTCCCGCGCCATGGCGGTCGACCACGCACACGAAGGGATACGCGTGGTTTCGCTGTGTCCGGGCGATGTCGATACGCCGATGTTGCGTGGCGAGTTCGTCCAGCGCGGCGTTGACGCAGATACGGGGCTTAAGGAGTCGGCGGCGAACGTACCCCTCAATCGCGTATGTTCAGCCGAGGAAGTAGCGGATCTGGCTTTATTTGCCGCATCCGACTCGGCGCGCTTCATGACAGGGTCTCTGGTGGTCCTCGATGGCGGTAGCTGCGCCTGATATTGTTAATCACATGGATAAAATGGCAATATTTCAACATCCTTTTTGACGGAGGGCGAGAAGATGGCAGCAAGGAAAAAGAGTAAACGATCCAAGAAGGGTAAGAAGGCGAAGAAACGCAAGCCAGTAGCTCGAAAGAAACGAAAGGTAGCAAAGAAGAGAAAGGTCGCCAGGAAGGCTAGGAAGAAAACTAGGGTGAAAAAGAAAACTGCGAAAAGGCGCGCGAAGAAAAAGGTCGTAAGGAAATCTAGAAAGAAAACGGCAAAAAAACGCGCCAAGAAGAAGGTAGCGAAAAAAGCAAAGAAAAGGGCCAAGGCAAAAAAGAAAGTTGCCAAACGAAAGGCAACACCACGCAGCAAGGCGCCAGCAAAGAAAACGGTGGTCACGGCAGCACCGGCTGTGACACCCGTACCCGATGAAGAACGGGTCGGTATAGTGACACATTACTACACGCATCTATCGGTTGCGGTAGTGCATCTCGATGCCGGTGCGCTGCGAGTGGGGGATACAATCCACATTAAAGGGCACACGAGCGACTTTATGCAGACGGTGGAATCCATGGAGATCGACCATGTGCACGTTAGCGAAGCGCGTGCCGGCCAGTCCTTTGGCCTTAGGGTTGTAGAGCACGCACGCGAACACGATGGAGTCTATCGGGTAAGGACGTCCTAACTGCGCGTCAGAAGTTGGCCGTTATGAGGTAACCCTGTGAAGTTGACTGAGGCGGAAATCGCTCGCTATCACGAACAGGGTTACCTCGTTCCTTCATATCGATTGCCCTCGGATGTACTGGGGAGCATGCGCGAGGCCTATGCGCGCCTGTTGGCGGATAATGCTGATATCGCATCCGACATTATGCTGGGCCTACACCTTGAAAAACCGGGGGCACAGGGTGTTATAGGATCGCGTGTATGGCTTGAATTCGCTACCCAACCGGCCTTACTCGACATGGCCGCCCAACTCGTTGGCAATGATTTGATTCTATGGGGCACAACGATTTTTGGTAAACCGGCCCGTTGTGGTAAGGCTACACCGTGGCATCAGGACGGTGACTATTATCCCATTCGCCCACTGGAGACGATTTCCATTTGGATTGCGCTTGACGACGTAACGCCGGAGAACGGTCCGATGCGCTTCATCCCAGGTTCACATAAGGCGCGGAAGATCTTTAGCCATCACTGGGAAGAAAATAAGAATCTATCCATCAACAAGGTGTGTGATTCAGAGCATTACGATGAGAGCACCGCCCATGATCTGCTATTGAAGGCAGGTGAAGTATCGTTTCACGATGTTTATATGATTCACGGATCAAAGGCCAATAACACCGACCAGCGGCGGACCGCGTTTGTCGTCAGGATTATGCCCGGACATTGCCATTACGATCACGAATTTGGCCAACAGATGGCTGAGCCGCATCAGGCCCATGACTACGGCCGACGCCCGCTCTTTTTAATACGCGGTCGCGACATGACAGGTAAGAATAATTTTTCGATCGGACACTAAGAGCAGTGCTCCTATTCCAGCGGACAGCGTAGGGGCTCGAGTGCTCAAGTTTGACCGTACGTTCTACGGGCGGGAAGATCTTTGTGGGACCGCTGGTTTATGTCTAGTGATCAAGTACGAGGAGGTGAGGTGGCGTCATTTCAACCGATTTTTGGACACTGTGAATGTGGTACGGTGCGATTCAAGGTCAATCAGCCGTCGGCAGAGGTCTATCACTGCCACTGCACGAGGTGTCGACGCCTGCATGGCACCCTGTTTGCCACGTACGCCTTCATGATGCGCGAGCACATCGAGATCGAGCAAGGCGAGGAGAACCTATCGACCTACCGCAGCCCTAATGCTTGTTGGCACTTTTGCCGTACCTGCGGTTGTCATTTGTTCGCAGAAAGCGACCGCAAGCCGGGGGTAATGTGGTACAAGCCGGCCGTCCTCGAGCAGGATGCACACCCCGGCCACCCTAAGAAGTCGGAGAAGCACATCTTTGTCTCATCCAAGTCGCCCTTGGAAACCATCAGCGATGGTTTGCCGCAGTACGAGGGATATGCACCCGCCGATGTGAGCCCAACCGCCTAAGCAATCAAATCCCCCATCTATACTCTAGGTATGGGTACGCACGGTTTTAAGGGGGGCTCACAGCATGTCCGATAAACCACGACGGAAGCCAAGCGCCGTGGAACTGACATCCAAGAAAAGCGAGATCCTGCGAATGCGCTTTAAGACGCTCGACGGGGAATGGCGGGAAGAGTTCGTTCATCACACCCGGGCTAGTTCTGACGATGATCCCGTGTGCGTATTTTGCGGCACAACTGAGGGCGAGGTCCGCCAGGTGTTCGACGGCAAGCACACCATAACCGTTTGCACTGGATGCTTGGCCGACGGCGACAATAACTGACTCTTTTTAGGGTTGAGCATTGGCCAGAAAATCGGTTTGCGTTCGCTGCGGTGCATTTAAGAAAGGTGCCACCGCTACCTGTCCGTCGTGTTACTACACCCCCGAGTCGGAATATCAGATAGCGCGGTCCCTAATTCTCTCGGAAAACTCCCCCATAGGAGACGCTATCATCGGGCGGGACAGGGGTGAACTCAAAGCGATTGCCAAGGATATCGCAGACGGACGACCCTACTACTTCGATGCGGAAGAACAGCAACAAGTCGTCGAGGCGTATCGTGCGCATTTGACGACGAACACCAAGCAACGGTCACTCGGATTCTTAAGATGGCTGATCCCGCTGTTGCTCATCCTTTGCGTCGTTGCAGCATTGGTGTGGCCGGCCTAAGCTAGCCACGCTGCCGCCTGCTGATCATGCCAAGGCCCACCAAACCGACACCAAAGAGCACGATCGTCGCCGGTTCAGGTACCGACGCGAGCGAGCCTTCTATGGACCAAGTACCCTGAACGATATAAGACTGCTGCTTATCCACGAGCGGCGTGATCTCGACTTCGTCTACAAACAAGCTAAACCCACTGATCAAATAACCAGCCAGATCGATCCCGTTTAGAGATACGCTGCCGAACAGTTGTGATTCTCGCGGAAGCTCCCCAGCCATTTCGATTAGAAAGGCAAAGGAAGCCTGTCAACAAGCGGGATTGTTACAAGACTGCCGCCTTAGGGGCTTAGTACTTATACGGCCTTACGTCACGATTCTCGCGGGGGGCGGGTGGTGTCAATTGGCAGCCGTTTATACATTGCCACGAACCCCGGACATACTTGCCGCCGCTGCCCGGGCGCCGCAGCGCGGCGTGACGGGTACCGCATACTTTACACTCCATGAGACCCGTGAACGGATCCAACAGGCGCATCACTGGTCGTGTCATGGTGTCCCTCCGCCTGGTTATCGTTGTAAGAGAGCCCACCGTGGCCAACTGTGTTGGCCGTACCTCACTGTGCTGATCGCGTAGTCTACGCCGGGCGCATAGGCACCTTCAAATTTCTCTAAAAACAAAAGATTAATGAAGGTGTTAGGAGAAGTGTTAGAGTCGGAACAATCGAGGTTGAGTCCCAACTTACGCAGTGGCGAAAAAGGGGCCCGAACTAGCCATGGCATCGACAACAGGCTATTTTAGTGAGCTAGCTAGAAACAACGCGTGGTCGAACTACCGATTACTAAAGGCCTGTGCGCAGCTCACGCAGACGGCTTTTACGGCCCCACGAACCGGCTTCTTTCCATCTATCCAGACGACCTTGAATCACATACTGACGGTGGACTGGTTTTATCTTGATGCCCTCGAGGAGGGCGGCCTTGGCCGGTCGGTGTACGACAATGAGATACCCTGTACCACCGCGAAGGAGTTGATTGCCGCACAACGTCTTGCTGACCAGCGTCTTATCGATTTCTGTGATGTCCTCACCGAAGCACGGCTATCGAAGCCAGTTAAGTTGTTGCGCGATGACGGTAACACCTATATCGATAGAACGGACCGGGTGTTAACCCACCTTTTTGTGCACCAGATTCATCACCGAGGGCAGGTGCACGCAATGCTATCGGGAACCACAGTTGAACCGCCGCAGTTGGATGAATTTCTGTTGGCGACCGACGCATCGTTGCGTGCAACCGATCTTCAAGAATTGGGCATTGACGAATCGGATATGTGGCAAAGCTAACCAAAAGGGGTAGCGCATGGGGAAACTAACGGACGATATGAAGCGGGTGGTCGAACAACAGAAACTCGGCTTCGTTGCAACGGTGCGCGAAGATGGGACACCTAATCTGTCCCCTAAAGGAACATTTCTCGTACTTGACGACGAACACCTGATTTTCGGTGAAATCCGTTCGCCAAATACTGTAAAGAATCTCGAGGAGAGACCTGCCATGGAAGTAAATTTCGTTGATCCCTTTGCGAGAAAGGGATTCAGGGCAAAGGGTATGGCCAGTTTCATCGCGCGAGATACGACGGAGTTCGACGAGTTATTTCCACGGTTCTCGCAGTGGGGAGACCTCAGCAACAGGATCAATGGCATTGTGAAACTAAAGGTTGAAAAGGCGTTGCCGCTATCGAGTCCTGCTTACGACATAGGCGCCACGGAGGAAGCACTGCGCTCACATTGGAAAGACTATTTCCTTAGTATCCAACCTGATTCCAATGAGGCCTCTAACGCGTAGCACGATGGTTAAGCTCGATCAGCTTTTCGGGGACACCCACGATGGTGACACGCCATCGTTTCTTGGGTTCGAACGATGTTTGGATTTGAACACGCTTGCCGCCGACATCGCCATTATCGGCGTACCTATTGCCACACCTTATGCGTCACTGGGCACCTACGCGGCGGCATCACCGACTGCGATTCGGATCGGTGCGGCCGACTTCGTCTCGGCCGTTAACCACTTTGACTTTGACCTTGGCGGACCGGTCTTGGGCGATGGTGGGACAAAGGCGCTCGATTGTGGTGATTTAGATGGAGACGCGCAGGACGCGGCCGGGAATCGTGAGCGCATCACAAAGGCTACGCGAACAATTCTCGATCGGGGCGCGATACCCATTGTTCTTGGCGGTGACGACTCCATACCCATTCCGGTATTCCAGGCATTCAAAGGGCGTGGGGAGTTTACGGTATTGCAGGTGGATGCACATATCGACTGGCGTGATGAGGTTGGTGGCGAGCGCTATGGACTTAGCAGCACCATGCGCCGGGCATCGGAGATGCCGTGGGTGAAACGTATTGTGCAGGTCGGGGCTCGTGGAATCGGTAGCGCTCGGCCGCAGGACTTCGACGATGCCCGGGCCTGGGGTGCGCATATCATTCCGGCGCAAGCCCTACATGCCGACGGGGTTTCATCGGTCCTCAAGTTGATTCCCGATAGCAGCGAGGTGTTGGTGACCATCGATTGCGATGGGCTCGACCCTGCCATTATGCCAGCTGTCATCGGTCCCGCGCCCGGCGGGCTTAGTTATTGGCAGGTCGTGACGTTGCTCCAAGGTGTTGCTGCGAAGGCCCGCATCGCCTGTTTTGACATCGTCGAGTTTATGCCCGAGCGCGATCCACAGGGTTTGGCAGCGCTGACCGCAGCGCGATTGGTATGCAATGCGATCGGATTGATCGCACGCCAGAGGTGAAGAGCATGACTAGCTACACGCTGGATACGTTTATTGAAGATTGTCGTAAGAAGATTTGCGAATGCCAATTCCCAGCCGATTGTGTAGAGCAAATCACGCCAGTTATGTATCGCTTGCTAAACGGCGACAAGAGTTTCTTGAAGCCCGAACATTTTCGCAGTGATCCAGACCACTATGCGCGTAATGCAATCTATATCGAAGAAGCAGAAACGATGAGTCTGTACGCATTGGTCTGGCTTCCAGGCCAGTGGACGCCTATCCATGATCATGGCACCTGGGGCGTTGTCGGTGTGCTTGAGGGCAATCTGGAAGAGCGCAACTTTATGCGCGTGGACGACAAAGGGAAAAACGCAATGACGGGTGTGGAACTGGCACGGGGGGGAGTCATCTTACTCTCCCCGGGCGCGGTCACTAGTTTTGTTCCGAATCCCGATCACATTCACGTAACCGGCAATCCGGCCAACGGTCAGCGTGTGGTGTCTTTGCACCTCTATGGTCACGCTATGCCGGGCTTCCATATCTACGATAGAGAAGCACGCACTCGTAAATGGGTTGAGGTCAGTTATAACGAGAGCTGATCTTGTCTCCTCGCCGAGCGGTCAGTCACCCCTCCACTGCATTTGACGGACCCGTCTTATGGCACGGGTCTATACGCACCCTCGGTTTTTTGTGCACTTACCCCAATACCTCATAACTATCTGATTTTACGTATAAGTTTGTGGTGGTTGCGCGTGAAGCCGACTGGCACGGCGGTTGCTATCAGTGAAACGAGAAGCAGTTATTGGTAAACCTTTTGAGAGAAAACAGACCATGAAAACACTAGCAACCAGTTATTACTATTTAGATTTTGATCCAGAACGCTTTTGGGCGCGCCTTCCTGGTCAGTCCCTGTGGCGGCGTGCCGTGAATCCGGTCGGTATGTGGCACGATCGTTCGCGTCAGCGTCGGCATCTGTTGAAACTCTCCGATCATCTCTTACGGGATATCGGTGTAACGCGCGCCGAAGTCGAGGCCGAGGCGGGTAAGCCGTTTTGGCGCGCTTAATTCAATCTAATCATCACAGTGGAACGGAGACAGACATGGCAAAATATCGTAACGACCTACCTCAGCTATCGGGCGAATTGTTTCTTACGGATGGCGGCATCGAAACAACGCTCATTTTTCACGAAGGTCTGGAGCTGCCATACTTCGCGGCCTTTGACCTTCTCAATAACGACCAAGGTCGTGCGACACTTCATAAATACTTTTCCACGTATGTTAGCATTGCCAAAGAGCACGGCGTGGGATTCATCTTCGAGAGTGCGACCTGGCGCGTCCGCCCAGACTGGGGCACCAGCACTTATAAAAGCAACCTTGGCTGATTCAGACTGAATTGTAAGACAACGGGTTCCTGAGAGAATGAGTCATGCCACCGCTTGAAACGTTGCTGGTCTTTACGATCGCGGCCTTCATCATGAATCTTTCGCCGGGCCCTTCAAACCTGTACGTGATGTCCCGCAGCGTTGCGCAAGGCAGCACCGCAGGTGCGATAGCCGCCTGTGGTTTGGCCGTTGGTAGTTTGGCCCATGTCGCGGCAGCGGCGTTTGGCCTTTCTGCTGTGTTTGTATATTCGCCCGTGGCCTACACTGTTTTGAAGTTACTTGGCGCGGGCTACCTCATATACCTCGGGCTCAACTATTTGTTCAGTAAGTCTGAAGTGCCCATGGCGCCGCGCCGCGTTGCCAAACGGACTTATCCTAAGATTCTGAGAGAAAGCGTTTTGGTGGAGGCGACGAACCCGAAAACAGCACTATTCTTCTTGGCTTTCCTGCCACAATTTGTCGACATAGCAGCAGGCCCGCCGGCACCGCAGATCCTGCTTTTGGGGTTTATCGTTACGCTTACCGCAATACCTTGCGATTTGTTAGTGGCGTATTCCTCGAGCAAAATCTCGCGTTGGCTATTGGCGCGGGCGGACGCCAGGCGTATTCAGGAACAGATTTCAGGGACCATTCTTATCGGTCTTGGTTTTTATGTCGCTTTCCAGGAGCGTATAAAGCTCTTCTGAGCACTTATTACAATTGGCCTATCCGGTGCGCTTTAGCCGGTGTAGACTTTGACTGCGTTGTTTTAGGAGGGTCGATGAGGCCTAGTCATTCAACCAGGGGTGTTGCCGAGCTTTTACTTACTCAGGGTGGACCGCATGCTGCTGCATTTGCTTTGGGCTTTAGTGGCGAGCGTGACACGCCATTGCGTATAAACGAACTAGACCTGCCATGGGTGGGGATGGAAGATGACGTCGACGACGCGCCTGCTAGCGGTTTTCGCATCGCTGTTCTGTCTGGATGGGTTCAAGCAATAGGCGCGCGTCTCCGGCGGCCCACCCTAGCCCCGCATACCTAAATTCATTTTCTTTGGCAGTGAAAGACAGCGACTGTGTTCGTTTCAAACAGCAATTGATCGAGCTCCGTGATGAATTGTTGCGTACCGAGCAAGCAGGTAGCGAGGGCGCCAAAACGGTGGAACTCGATCAATCGCGGGTGGGTCGTCTGTCGCGAATGGATGCCTTGCAGGCGCAGGCGATGTCGCTTGATGCCGAGCGTAGGCGGCGTCTGACAATCCGACGTGCGGAAGCAGCCCTAACGCGTATCGAAAACGGTGCGTTCGGTTTGTGTGTGCGATGCGAAGAAGAGATCAACCCCAAGCGCCTGGAGCTAGACCCGACAACGCCGTTGTGCATCGATTGCGCAAATAAGGAAGAGAAGTAGATACCCTAAGCACACAAAAAGAGAGACGCCATCGGCGCCTCTCTTAGTTTGTACTACGGTATCTATTTCGGTTGTGCCACGATCCGTATATACGGCTTGGGCGATTCCCAGCCGCCTGGAAACATTTCTTTCGCTTGATCATTGGAGACGGCGGGGATGATGATAACATCTTCGCCGTGTTTCCAATTTACGGGGGTGGCCACCTTATGTTTGGCCGTCAACTGCATTGAATCCAACACCCGTAGCACCTCATCGAAGTTGCGGCCAGTGCTCATGGGGTAGGTGAGCATTAGCTTAACCTTCTTGTCAGGCCCGATCATGAAGACTGAACGCACGGTCGCGTTATCTACCGCTGTTCGATCCTTGGCCTGCCCCTTGGCATTGGGATGAATCATGTCGAATAGCTTCGCGACCTTCAGGTCGGTATCGCCAATGAGTGGATAGTTCGGCGCATGTCCTTGGGTCTCTTCGATGTCTTTGGACCATTTGGAATGATCGTCGACTGAATCGATACTAAGACCGATGATTTTGCAATTGCGCTTGTCGAATTCAGGCTTGAGTCCAGCCATATAGCCAAGCTCGGTCGTGCACACCGGTGTGAAGTCTTTGGGGTGAGAAAACAATACGGCCCAGCCGTCTCCGATCCACTCATGGAAATTGATCGTTCCTTCGGTTGTTTCGGTTGTAAAATCAGGTACGTCATCGCCTATGCGTAAAGGCATCGTTCACCTCCAGGTGATGTTCCACCAATTGTGTGTGGTTAATGCGGTCAGCCGATCAATGTTATCAAAGTCAATGGGGAGAATCCTAGTCGCAGGTGGATGTGCCTAAAGAACCAATACTAACCACGTGGTATCTATCTAGATATCTTGGTCTTTGGAGGTTGCATTTCTGAACCCTAAGATCACTTTGTTTGTCTTTCCCTTAGGCCATCTGGCTAACGACTGGGCGCCTAGCGCGATTTGGCTGCTGGCACCCGCGATCGCCCTTTCTATGGGTCTATCGCCGGGTGAGGTAGGGATTTTGATTGCGATCCATAGCATTGGCGCCAGTCTAGCCTACCTTCCTGCCGGCCTGTTGGGCGATCATTTTCGCAATCGTGGCTTGCTACTCATGGCCACGTTTTGGTGGGTCGCAATTGGTTACTTCATAGCGGCATCGGCGCCTGGGTTTTGGACGCTTGCGCTTCTATTGGCGGTGGCTGGGATGGGCGATGCGGCTTGGCATCCAATCGCGACCGGCGTCATGGTGCAGCAGATGCCAAACCGACGCGCTCAGGTGTTAGGCATTCATGCCATGGGCGGCACGCTGGCTGAGGTGGGGGCGCCACTGTGCGTGGGCTTTCTGCTTGCGAGTTTCGATTGGCGGACGGTGTTGGAGCTCTCGGTGATCCCAGCTGTGGTTATGGGTCTGGTGTTCTTGCGCATCGCGCGTTATGTGTCGCCGTCGCAACAGCACGGGCTATCTATGGACGATATCCATCATTTCTTAGGCGTGTGGTTGCGGCCGGCTGGGCTTTGGATTATTGCTATCGTCAGCACGTACAATATGTCGTGGATGGCGATCATGAGTATGACACCGTTGTTTCTTCAGGGTGTGCACGGCTATTCACCAGCACAAACGGGTATCGTGTTTGCGGCCATGTTGCTAGTCGGTTCGCTTGCGCAACCGCTGCTGGGGCGCTTGTCCGATGTAGTGGGACGCAAACGCGTAATCGTCGGTACCATAGCAAGCGCGATTGTTTGCTCGGCCAGTATTCCATTCTTGGATCAGCCTGTCGGCCTTATTAGCGCCTTGATTGCCGTCGCTGGCCTATTGGTTGGCGTTCGTGCCGTCATACTCGCAGCCATGGTGGAAACGGCAGGACGACGTGAATCTACAACCCTGGGACTTGCATTCACCGTCATGGACGGCGTAGGTGCGCTAGGTGCTGTGTTTGCCGGTCTTGCCAGTAGCGTGGATCTACGTTACGCATTCCTGGTTGCCGCCGTGCTAGCGGCAGCTACTGTACTCATGACAATCCGTCATTCGTTCACGCCAACCACGGTTGGCGTGCAGGTTGCCAATCCCGACTATCATCTGTTACGCAAGAGGGGGAAATAATGCACAAGAGCCGACTCGGTGCGCTGATCGTTGACTGTCAGACGGGCGATCTGTTTAGAGACTCAGACTTTTGGAGTGCAGCACTCGGTATGTCAGCGGAGTCGCGGGGTGACCAACAAAGCGAAAAGTATGTTCGCTTTGAGGGTAAGCCGGGGGAAGTACAGGTTCTATTGCAGAAGGTGGATCACCCGAGCCGCGTTCATATCGATATCGAAACTGACGATATGGAGGCCGAGGTAAAGAGACTTGAAGGACTGGGCGCCGTGGTCGTTGCCAGATTGGAAAAGTGGATCGTATTAGAAGCCCCGAGTGGCCACAGGTTCTGTGTGATTGGTCCGGTTAGGGTCGGATTCGAAGAAAACGCGAATACTTGGGATTGAGATAATAACCTTGTGGCTCATATACATCTTGTTCGCAGTCAGCGTCGTGTTATCGGTTCTCTCAGCGACGCATTTATTCGGTTTTCCAAAGCGCTTAAATAATCGGCGGCAATCGACACTCGTTTCTTCAACCCTCTTAGTAGTAGGCGTCTTAGGTATCCTGGCGAGCGCACCGGGCATCTTCTTCGGTGATTGGTATTGGCTGACTGACAAACTTTTCACTTTGATAAACGTGGTCATCTAACATTGCGCGGCCCCTAGGTCCTGAAGTTTTGCCCCTTAAAGCAAGCCGAGCGAGGTGCACAGGCGAAGTTCAAGCCCGAAGGGGCGCGAGAGGGATCTCGCGCGTTCGACGTCAGGGCCAGGGCTAGGATTGTTCCCGACAATCCTTTGCATTTCCTCCATCCATGGAGGTCAGATGTGCCGTCGGAGAACCTTCTGAGACCAGCACCTCCGCGAGGGCACCGGCGAAGCCAGCGCAGCGCCAGGGGCAGATGGTTTTGGTGACTTTTGCCGAAACAAAAGTCACCCGCGTGCGGGGCCCCGGCGCCCCGCTAGTACACTGTCGCTGTAAGCGACTCCGGAGCGACTCCACACAGTTATAATTAGAGAAAGATTTCTGGACCCCGGACGGTCTATATCTAACTATCTCAATCGACGGAACCCCACTCATGTACGCACCAATTCAGGAAATTTTGCATTCAAAATCATGGTCTTATAGATTGTTTCGGATCGCGGTTTTGGCTACCGTCGGGTGGTGGGCACTCAATTGGTCGGGCATGTTGGTGAAGGCGGAACTCCGGTGGGAGAGTGAGTGGCCGAAGACTGATTTCTCGCGGGCCTCGGTGGATCTGAATGAAATCATGTCTGGGGGACCACCCAAGGACGGCATCCCAGCCATCGATGACCCTAAATTTGTATCGAGCGAAGATGCTGACGGTTGGTTGGATGCGCGAGAGCCCGTCATTGTAGTTCAGTATCAGGAACATGCCCGGGCTTATCCATTACAAATCCTGATCTATCACGAGATCGTCAACGATACGTTCCGCGGGTTACCGATCTCAGTGACGTTCTGTCCGTTATGCAATGCATCCATTGTTTTTGACCGGCGCGTTAACGGGAAGCTGCTGGACTTCGGGACCACTGGCAAGCTGCGAAAGAGCGATCTCGTAATGTACGACCGTCAGACAGAAAGTTGGTGGCAACAGTTTATTGGTACCAGCATAGTCGGCGAGTACATGGGCACCAAACTGAACGAGGTCCCAGCGCAGATTGTGGCTTATGAGGACTTCAAAAAGGCGTATCCATCAGGCGAAATTCTTTCGAAGAAAACTGGTCATTTCCGACCGTATGGGCGCAATCCTTATCGAGGGTACGACCGAATCGGGGATCAACCGTTCTTATTTAACGATCCCGTCGACAAAAGACTGCCCGCCATGGAGCGCGTGCTTGGGGTGATCCGTGAAGGTCGCAGTCGCATCTATCCCTACAGCGAGCTCAAAGAACGCGGGGTTATCAATGATGAATTCGCCGGCTTACCGCTAGTGATCATTCATGATCGCTCAGTGCTGTCCGCTCTCGATGCAGGTACGATCGCGTCTTCCCGGTTGATCCCAGCCGCGAACGGTTTCGACCGTCGTATCGATGATCGTGTTCTGAATTTTGAACTCTCCGGAGATAACGTCGTCGACCGCGAAACGGGCACGCAGTGGAACGGACTGGGCCAAGCGGTGGCTGGACCCCTTAAAGGTAAACACTTAATCGGGATCGACGCCGGTGCCCACTTCGCGTTTGCATGGTTAGCGTTTCGACCGGATAGCGAGATCTATAAAAGCAAGTAGTAAGTAGCAAGGGTCGGTCTTACAACTCTTGCCGTAACCTGTCTGTAGGTGGTTTAACTGGCCGCCTAAACCGCTCGTCGGGGCGGGCTAGGGAGGGGCTAATGCAATGACGTCAGTCGGTTGAGAATCAAACCGTGAAAGCATTCATCTGGCGCCCGGAATAACCACCCCAGGTGTGTTTCACAGCTGCCGCACAACGTGATGCGCCAAGTGAACCCTCTGAACCAGCTCCAGGCTGACACCTCTTGGCCAACATGTGCGCACCCACGAGTATCGCGAAAGCAGCCGATATGAAACTGGTAGCCATGCGGATTCATAAACGTATGTTCCTGCCCGCCCTGGATATTAATGCGATCGTCTTGAGTTGTTATTAGATTTCGGCAGGTCGCACAGAACAAGCGCCGCTCTTTTTCGACGCGCTCCCCGACCTGGGCATCTGTGAGGCTTTCCCGCTTTTTGTCGGTGTACTTGTCAAAAAAATGCCAATGTGGCAGTGCGAGCTCCATTGTCAAACTCCATCGAACTAGCTGCTGAGGCCTGCCCATTCATAAGAATAGGGTTAGAACGCCAGTATAGCCATAAAGTCTGTTATGGGAGACCTCACCGTTGCCAAAGAAGCCAACTAAGGGAAAGTCGCCTAATTCCTGTTGTATGACCTTAAGTTCCTCTGAATTTTGGCCAAATAGATTGGGTCCACGGCCGACACAGGAATAATAGACGCCGCCTTTCGGGGTGCCGTCAGTGCGGTCTTTTAGACTCTGCAGCATTCGCAGCATGTCTTTGTATGCGCTATCCGTATCTCGGCGGCAAAACATCATCGTGTTACCGGCCTCCAGTGTATCGCCCACCGCCAGCAAGCGCTTTTCCGGATCAAACCCCACAAGATGCCGCACTACGTAGTCACCGGTGTCCGACCCCTTGATTGGCAGGGCGGCAAAGATATATCCAGCGGCGCGGCTCGGTTCGCGTGCTATCAAATCTCCAACTTCGTCCTGAAATACATCGAAAGCAGGGCACCCGTCGAGTGTGATCGCTACATTGCCATCACACTCTGTGATTTCGTGCTGTTTGCCGATTGGCGAACAACCTTGGGTTAGCGCGGTCGTCACAGGGACATCATCGGCAAACAGCACGCCGGAGATACCGCCCTCTGTGATGTCTGTCGCGATCTGCGAGTAAGAACCGCGAGACGATGTTAAACCACCGACGAGAAACCCCCCAATAATTTCGTTTGCCAACTGTTCAACAAATTCCGGGATGTTGGCGTTGCGCGGATCTCCGTGCACGATACCAAAATGCGAACTGGTCTTTGCATACCAACTCTCGTTATCACGGACGAAATCTTCTGTGCTTGATTTGATAGTGGGAAAAACGCGAAAGGAATCATCGGGAAATTCCCCGATCAAAGCTGCGATCGCCGGCTCATCGAAATACTCGCGACCGCTGCCACATATGCCCATGCCGACAGTGCCTACCCAATTTTCGATACCTGTGACGTGTTTGAAATGGGCGAAAATGTCGGACAGCTGTGCGACTAGCGTATCGGTCACATACAGGAATCCCAGATTGCCTGTACCTGGAATATCACCTATCTGTGTTAAACATGCCTCCGCCACCTGTTGCCAAGTAGCTCCCCGGGCGTGTCCAGCCCTAAATTGCCCCATGTGTGCTCCTGTTGCTAGCCGTGCTATTGGTTAACTATACCTTAATCATGATCGAACAAAGCCAACTGCGTGGTGCGAGCCTGCGCTTGTGGGTATATTCATATGCTTGAAAACCGCGATCGGTATACAACACCACCATCATGAATGTAAATCATCGTCTATGTGGAATGGCCTCGCTCTAATTGTGCTTACGCTAGTGGCGGGGTATCTGATTCTCGCTGCACTGCTATACGTCTTTCAGGGTGGTCTTATCTATTATCCTGAGCGTCAGCTAGTGGCTACCCCTAATCAGTTCGGTCTCGATTACGAGCCGGTCTTTTTTGAGGCTGATGATGGGGTTAGGCTGTCGGGCTGGTATTTGGAAGCCAATCCCGCCCGTAGTGTCCTGTTATTCTTTCACGGTAACGCTGGCAATATTTCTCATCGGATAGTCTCGCTGCAGCTATTTAATCGGCTGGGTTTGAGCACATTCATCATCGACTATCGTGGATATGGCGAAAGCGAAGGCAAGCCCAGCGAAGCAGGGACCTACCTCGACGCGGAGGCCGCCTGGCGCTATTTGGTGGAGCAGCGCAAGGTCGATCCGTCACAGATCGTAATCTTTGGCCGCTCGCTTGGCGCGGCGATTGCAAGTTATGTCGCCAGCAAGCACACGCCACGCGCGCTCATTATTGAATCAGCGTTCACGAGCGTTGCCGATTTGGCCGGCAGATACTATCCGTTCATGCCGGTACAATGGATTACGCGATTTGAATACAACACGCTCGATTATATTGGGGCAATGAAATGTCCGCTGTTGGTCGTACACAGCCGCCAGGACGATATTGTGCCGTTTTCACACGGACGTAGGATCTTTGATGCCGCACCTAGGCCTAAGGAATTTCTGGAAATTATCGGCGGCCACAACGACGGGTTTATGGTGACGGGTAAGTCCTACGAAGATGGATTGATTCGATTTCTGTCGACCATGCAGTGAGCATCGATTTCATAAACACAAAAAAAAGGCTTCCAGCTGGAAGTCCTTTTTTGAGCGATAAGGGTTGGTCTAGGCCGCGAGCTTGTTCTTCATGATGCCAAGCGCCTTCTTTTCGATTTGGCGAATGCGCTCGGCTGAGATACCGTATATCGCTGCGAGTTCATGGAGCGTTGATTTGTCGTCATCCAGCCAACGCCGGCGGATGATATCGCGGCTGCGTTCGTCCAATGTGGTCAGTGCCTGATCAAGGTCTTGTTGTTGTGTCGATTCATCATCGGATCGAGTTACTAGCGTCTCCGGGTTGTAGCGCATATCTTGCAGATAGGTGGCCGGAGCCACGCGCAGTTCGTCATCATCACCACGATCGTCAGTATCGAACGGGATATCAGCTCCGCTCATCCGTGATTCCATCTCTTGGACGGTCTCGGGTGAGACATTGAGGTTCTCGGCCAGTGCGTTAACCTCGTCAGACTTCATCCATTCTAAACGGGTGCGACTCTTGCGCAGATTAAAAAACAACTTGCGCTGCGCCTTGGTAGTGGCGACTTTGACCATACGCCAGTTACGGAGAATGTAGTCATACATCTGTGCGCGGATCCAGTGGATCGCGAACGACACCAAGCGCACCCCGCGCATAGGGTCAAAATTCTTGACGGCCTTCATTAGGCCGATATTGCCTTCCTGAATCAGGTCGGCTTGCGGCAGGCCATAGCCGGTCAGACCACGCGCGACGCGCACGACGTAGCGCAAGTGCGCCAGCACGAGCCGGCGCGCCGCTTCGAGATCGCCATCGCGGCGATAGCGCAATGCGAGATCACGCTCTTCGTCGGCGTTCAATATAGGCTGGGCGTGAATGGCCTGAATATAAGTGGCCAACCCCGCCTCTACATTTAGCGGTGCTCGAATGGGTAAGGAGTACGTCATCCTGGCCAAAACCTCCCTATTTGGGGCAAGTGGGTTCGTCGACAGCGCTATTTTAGCACTCACAGGGTTGGAGTGCCAAATCAGCCGCGAGTTCCGCCTATTGTGGCAAATAAATCAACAATCTACCGAGGTTCCAGGCTTCCCAGATGCCGGCCGACCGCGATTCGGGAGCCCAACCAGCCAAGCAATGTCCCCACGCCCACCAAGATCGCAATACCGTAGCTGTCCAGCCCCTCAGTGCGAAAGCTACTGGCGTAGAGGTCAGCGACAGCGCCGATGGGACCGGCCAGCAGCGCCAAGCACAGGCTCACGAGCGCCCATGCCGTCAGTGCCCCGGCGGCCCCTTGCAACAATCCAGTGTACAAAAAAGGGCGCCGAATAAACGCGTTGGTACCGCCGACTAGCTTGATTACCTCTATCTCTTCGCGCCGGCTCAGCACCGCCAGCCGGATAGTGTTCCCGATGATAAGTACGACGGCGAGCGCTAACGAAACTGAAAGCAACCACACCCCGCGACGCGCAATCTGCAACAACCCATGCAGACGCCTAACCCATTGCAGGTCCAGCTGAGCCAAATCGACTTCATCGTTTGCGCGCAACCGCTTCAGAAGATCATCAAGTTTCTGTGGCGTATCAAGGGTTCCTGACGGTTGTACGATCAGCGCGGGTGGTAGTGGGTTATGGGTAAGTGTATCCAGTGTTTCGCCGAAGCCTGACAAGCGCTTGAACTCGGCCAGTGCTTGTTTTGGTGAGATATATTCTACCGTCGCCACCTCTAACGTCTTGTGAATTCGTTCGCTCAGTTGTGCGGCGGCGGCATCGTCGACATCGGCTTTGAGGAATAAAGAGATTTTCGCGCCGCCGTCTAGGCCTGTACTTATGCGTTGCACGTTTTCGATTAGGAGATAGAGACCGGTGGGGAGTGCCAGGGTTATCGCAATCACGGCGATGGTCATTAGCGAGGCGATCGGTGCACGTGCGAGCTGCCCGAGCGTATAGAAAAATACCTGCAAGTGACGAAGTAGATAGCTAATCACGAGATCGACCTCGGGCTACTATCGTTGATCATTTCGCCATGTTTAAGTTCGAGTACGTGCTTGCCCAATCGCTGCACCTGGCGATGGTCGTGGGTAGCAATCAACACGGTGACACCAACCTGATTGAAGTCGTGGAATAGATCCATGATTTCATCAGACAAGGCCTGGTCGAGATTTCCAGTGGGCTCGTCTGCCAACAGAATCGGCGGTTTGTTAACGACAGCACGAGCGATACCGACACGCTGTTGTTCGCCGCCCGATAGCATGATTGGATACGCCCGTTCTTTCTTAAGAAGACCAACCTTGTCTAAGGCCGCACGCACGCGACGGCCAATATCTTTATCGCGCACACCGGCCACAACTAGTGGCAGCGCTACGTTATCGTACGCAGTGCGGTCGTGGAGAAGTTTGTAATCCTGGAATACGATGCCGATGTCACGGCGGAAGTACGGAATGCGCCGGCGTGTGACACGGGATAGATTCTGGTTATTGACGATCGCCTGGCCGCGGGTAGGTCGTTCGATCAAGGTAATTAGCTTGAGAAGCGTACTCTTACCGGCGCCCGAATGACCCGTCAAAAATGCCATTTCTGCCGGCGCAAGTTCGAAACTTACGTTTTTGAGCGCATCTAGACCGCCGGCGTACCGTTTTGAAACGTTGTTAAACTGGATCATGATTTCAGTAGCTAGTAGCTAGTGGCGAGTAATTAGTATCACGTCTGAGGCGAACATATCGACTTTCTCGCTACTCGCAACCCGCTACTGCTTTTCAGGGATGATCGCGTCCACGAAGGCCTCGGCGCTGAATTCAAGCAAATCTTCCGTATCCTCACCGACGCCAATGTAGCGAATGGGAAGGCCAGCCTTCTTCGCTAGCGCAATCAGGACACCGCCTTTAGCGGTACCATCAAGCTTGGTTGTGCACAGCCCAGTTACACCGACAGCCTTGTGGAAATGTTCGAGTTGCGATAATGCATTTTGCCCAGTGACGGCGTCGAGCATCATCAGTACCTCATGCGGTGAGTTCGGATCTATCTTGCCAAGTACGCGCTTAATCTTTCGTAATTCATCCATCAGCTCGGTGTTCGTATGTTGACGGCCGGCGGTATCTACGATTAAGACGTCACAGCCACGCGCACGCGCCGCATAAAGCGCATCATGAGCGACGGCCGCCGCGTCGGCGCCAATGTCTTGGGCGATGACGGGTACACCCGCTCGTTCGCCCCAGGTCTGTAGTTGTTCAATAGCGGCAGCGCGAAACGTATCTGCTGCCGCCAGGATCACACTTAGGCCTGACCGGGAAAGTCGCAACGCCAGTTTGCCAATGGTGGTGGTTTTGCCGACACCGTTGACACCGACTACCATGATGACAAAAGGAGTATCGCTATTAGCGATCTTTAGTGGTTGGCTAAATGGTTGAACGATTTCAAGAATACTCTGTCTCAGTTGGTCGTAAGCGGCGTGGCCGTCGGAGAGCTCGTTGCGTGCGAGGCGCCGGGTAATGTCGGAAATCAATGCCTGAGTCGCCTCTACGCCCACATCTGCCGACAATAATAGGTTTTCTAGTTCTTCTAAGAGCTCATCGTCGAGTACGCGTTTGCCCAGCAATAGGTCGGAAAGACCGTCCGTGAGGGAGCGGCGCGTGGCGCCAAGCCCACTACGCAGACGTCCGAGCAGGCCTGGGGATTTGTTCTCGTTTGTGGCGATCTTGCTGGACAGCGTCACTTGATTACAACGTTGCTTCTCATCGGCTATCCTAGCATTCATGTTCTACAACGTTAAGGCAAAGTACATGCTTACACGGTTAGTTGGGCTCGGTCTTGTTGGTTTATTGCTCACCGGGTGTAGTAACGTTCATGAAAACACCTTAGCCAACGGGCTCAAGGTGATCGTGAAAGAGGATCACCGTTCGCCGGTGGTGGTATCTCAGATTTGGTACAAGGTCGGTAGCAGCTACGAACCGGGTGGATTAACCGGCGTGTCACATGTGCTAGAGCACATGATGTTCAAGGGCACCAAACGTCACGGGCCAGGCGAGTTGTCGCGTATTATTGCGGAGAACGGTGGACGTGAGAATGCGTTTACCGGCTCTGATTACACCGCCTACTTCCAGCAACTAGAAAAATCGCGCCTTCCGATTGCATTCGAACTTGAGGCCGATCGCATGGAAAACCTCGTCATCGACGAGAAGGAATTTGAAAAAGAGATCAGGGTTGTTATGGAGGAGCGTCGACTGCGCACTGACGACAACCCCGAGAGGAGGGTGCATGAGGAGTTTATGGCAACAGCTTACAAAGTCCACCCTTACGGTCGGCCTATCATCGGTTGGTGGCGTGACTTGGAAAACATGACAGCGGAAGACGTCAAGAACTGGTATGACCGTTGGTATGCCCCGGACAATGCAACATTGGTTGTGGCTGGAGATGTACGTCCGCGCGACGTATTCGCGCTTGCCCAAAAGTACTTCGGACCGATCAAGTCACGCTCAATCAAACATTCGGAGCCACCCGAGGAACCTGCGCAAACTGCCACCCGACGTACACAGGTCGCGGCACCGGCCCAGGTGCCCTATTTGATCCTTGGTTATCACGTCCCCGTGTATGGTCATTACCGCGCCTCTTGGGAACCCTACGCGCTGAGTGTGTTGGTCGGCGTGCTCGACGGCGGCAGAAGCGCGCGCTTCCCGCGCGACTTGATACGCAAACGGCGTATCGCGGCTAGTTTGGATACCGGTTACAGCGCAGTCTCGCGTTCACCGACCATGCTCGTATTCGACGGCACACCCGCACAGGGCCATACTATCGATGAGTTGGAACAAGCAGTGCGCACCGAAATCGAGCGACTGAAAGAGGAGCGCGTGAGCGAGCAGGAATTGGATAGAGTTAAGGTGCAAGTAGTGGCGGCAGACGTTTATAGTCGGGACTCCGTTTTTTATCAGGCGATGCGGATCGGTATGCTGGAAACAACGGGGCGGGATTGGCGGCTTATGGATGACTATGTCGACCGCATTCAAGCGGTCACGGCGGCGCAGGTGCGAGAGGTCGCTCAACGCTATCTTGTCGATACCAACCTAACGGTGGCCGTTCTGGAGCCGCTGCCGATAAGTCAACGCCCGCAACGTGCTCGTGCTGCCAGCGGGGGTCGCCATGTCAATTAATAGGTACATATTGGTGACGCTTGGATTTGGCCTGGCGTTTGTCTCGAGCACAGTTAGTGCACTGCCATCCATCGAACATTGGTCATTGGCTAATGGTGCGCGAATCTACTTTGTAGAGGCGAGCGAACTGCCGCTAGTTCAAATCAGCGCAATCTTCGACGCCGGCAGCGCGCGCGATAAGACCGGTAAGTATGGTATCGCCTGCCTGACAAACGCCATGCTCGACGAAGGTGCCGGTGAACTCGATGCGGACGAGATCGCCAATCAGCTTGACGGTGTGGGCGCACAGCTAAGCGCGGGTTGTGGGCGCGACATGGCATCACTTGAGCTGCGCAGCCTTGTTGCTGCTAGGTCTTTGGAGCCCGCCTTGGCCGTCTTTGCGCAAATATTGCAGCAGCCAAGCTTTCCCGACGATAGCTTTCAGCGCCTACGTGAACAATCTCTCTTGAGCTTACGACGCGTTGCCCAGTCACCGGCTGCTACCGTGAGTAAGGCATTTTACGAGTCGCTATATGGAAATCATCCCTACGCCCATAGCCCGCGCGGAGACGAATCGGGGTTGACCGTACTTTCGCGGGCTGATTTGGTCGACTTTCATCGCAGCCACTATGTTGCTGCCAACCTGGTGCTCGCGATTGTCGGTGACGTGAGCAAGGGTGAGGCCAAGCGGATCGCAAATCAACTCGTCGGTAAACTGCCTACCGGCACACCAGCACCGTCGCTGCCGCCAGTGGATGATCTCGACGAGCCGCGCGAACTTGATATCGCGTTTCCCTCTTCGCAGGCGCACATTCGTGTGGGCCAACCCGGGTTAGAACGCGGTGATCCCGATTATTTTCCGCTCTATGTGGGCAATTATATTCTTGGCGGCGGCGGTATGGTGTCACGTCTGTACGACGAGATTCGGGAAAAGCGCGGCCTCGCCTACAGCACCTACAGTTACTTCTATCCGATGCGTCGTAAGGGACCGTTTACGGTCGGCCTGCAAACAGAGAATTCGCAGCGTGACGAGGCCTTGGAATTGGTAAAAAGCACGTTGACGCGGTTCATTGAATCTGGACCGACCGAGAAAGAGCTGCTTGGTGCAAAGAAAAACATTACCGGCGGATTTCCACTACGCATCGACAGTAACAACGACGTGCTCGAATATCTTAACATCATCGGATTTTATAAATTGCCGCTCACTTACTTGAACGACTTCGTTGCCAAGGTGGATGCGGTTACGACTAGCCAGATTCGCGATGCATTTCGTAGGCGTGTCGACCCGAAGCGACTGGTGACGGTGGTACTCGGTGGACAGCCCTAAGAAACGGCCGCCCGCCACGACCGCACGAGTGACCACGAGTAAGCGCAGCGACTATCCAGGTGTAGTGCGTATCATCAGCGGCGCCTGGCGTGGCCGTCGTTTACAGGTCCCTAATGTGGCAGGGCTGCGTCCCACACCGGATCGGGTGCGTGAAACCGTGTTTAACTGGTTGCGACCGTGGTTATCGGGGGCCCACTGCATCGATCTGTTTGCTGGCACCGGCGCGCTCTGTCTGGAGGCGTTATCACAGGGCGCGGCCCGCGTTGTCATGGTGGAAAAGCGCCCCGCCATCGCGGCTAATTTGCGACTCAGTGTGGCCGCGCTTGCAGCAGAAAATGCCGAAGTGGTCGAGGCGGACGCGATCGAACACCTAGCGGGCCCAGTAGAGCAATTCGATATTGTTTTTGTAGACCCGCCGTTTCAAAGTGATCTGATCGCACGTAGTAGCCAAATGATCGAGCAGCATGGCTGGCTGGTTTCCGGTGGTTTCGCCTATATCGAGGCGCCGCGAGAGATGGCCACTCTACCTATCCCGGATTCGTGGGAGCTTATTCGTAGCCAACAGGCGGGTAATGTTGGCTACCATCTAGCCCGCCGGCGCTGAGCGGTTTTGCGCCGCGCCTGCCGACAGGGGGACATTAGGTTACAATCGGACCGCACATGGATCTGCCGTGAATACGGTTAAATCCTGTCTCAGTAGGAACATCCAACTAAATGGCTATCGTTGCACTGTATCCGGGTACCTTTGACCCCATCACCAATGGGCATAGCGACTTGATCCGCCGAGCGAGCTGCCTGTTCGACCGTATTGTGGTGACAATTGCCGCCAATCCGGAAAAGACGCCGCTTTTCTCGCTCGAAGAGCGTTTGAGTCTCGCACGCGAGGTTTTGGCGGACGATAGCGGTGTGAGCGTAGAAGGATTTGACGATCTATTGATTGACTACGCGCGCCGCCATGGCGCCCGCGTCATTCTACGTGGGTTGCGGGCGGTCTCGGATTTCGAGTATGAGTTTCAAATGGCGGGGATGAACAAACGACTGGGTCCGGAAATAGAGACCGCATTTCTGCCGGCTTCGGAGCGTGACACCTTCATCTCGGCCTCTTTAGTAAAAGAGATCGCCAGTCTTGGCGGCGATGTTTCAGAGTTCGTGCACCCCCATGTGGTCGCCGCGCTCGCCGACAAAATGAAGTAAGATTTCTATCTTGATGTACACACTGGAGCATTCGTCGGCATGTCTCTACTGATTACTGACGCATGCATCAACTGTGATGTGTGTGAGCCAGAGTGCCCCAATAATGCGATATACGAGGGTGCCGAGTACTACGAGATCGATCCTACACTCTGTACCGAGTGCGTGGGTCATTTCGATACGCAGCAATGCGTGCAGGTATGCCCAGTAGAGTGCATCATCAAAAACCCCGACAATCCCGAGTCTGAGCAGGCGTTGTACGAGAAGTATCGTCGCCTAACGAAGCAAGTAGGTTGATTCGCTTTTCCGTATCGCTACATGCCCTGGGCCGCACCTGCATCTGGCTAGTAGTATTTTTGGCGGCCGTGTCACACCCGGGGTTGGCTGCGCCAACGGGCCCCGGAACGGCGGCGATTGCAAGCGCCCACCCGCAGGCCACCGCGGCTGGGCGTGAAATCCTGAACCGAGGTGGGAACGCCTTCGATGCCGCCGTGGCCATCGCCGCCGTGCTTGCAGTAGTAGAACCGACTGGATCTGGATTCGGCGGCGGTGGTTTCTGGTTATTGCATCGTGCCCACGATGGGTTCGAAGTGATGGTTGATGCACGCGAACGCGCACCGCTGGCGGCGCATGCCGACATGTATCTTGATGAAGCCGGCCAACCCGTGCCTGGGCTCTCTTTAGACGGACCACTTGCGGCGGCAATCCCTGGTACGCCTGCGGCACTTGTGCATATTGCTGAACGCTATGGACGCTTATCGCTTAACAAGAATCTAGCGCCAGCACGGCGGCTGGCCCGCCGAGGCTTCTTGGTGACTGAACGTTATCGAAGATTGGCGGGCTGGCGTCTGCGGGCGCTGCAAGCCTCGCCAGCGGCGGCGCAGGTTTTTCTCGATGGCGGTGCGGTGCCGGCGGAAGGTTACCGTGTGAAACAACCAGATCTAGCCCGCGTGTTGAAGCAAATCGCAAAGCATGGACGCGCTGGCTTTTACGCTGGCCGCGTGGCCAAACAACTTGTCGACGGTGTTCGTGCTGCTGGTGGGATATGGTCGCTCGAAGACCTTGCCGCGTATCATGTGATCAAACGCGTGCCGGTTACGGGTACCTATCGTGGTGTTCGGATCACGTCAGCAGCGTTGCCATCATCGGGCGGCATTGTGCTCATGCAGATTTTGAATATGCTGCAAGGCGAGGCACTAGAACGGTTGCCGTCGGCAAGTCGTTACCACTTGTTGGTAGAAGTAATGCGACGGGCATATCGTGACCGTGCGCTCTATCTGGGTGATTCAGATTTCGTGGCCGTCGATACAGCCCGTTTGCTTGACCAGGGTTATGCCGCCCGTCTTCGGGCCAGTATCAATGCGAGCCAAGCTACCCCTAGCGATACGTTGTCGGCGCCACAGGGAGAGGGTACGCAAACCACACACTTCTCGGTAGTGGACGCCGAGGGAAATCGCGTTGCCGCCACCTTAACCATCAACTATTCGTTCGGTTCTTGTTTCATGCCGCCGCAAACGGGCATATTACTCAACAATGAAATGGATGATTTTGTTGTGAAACCGGGTGTGCCCAACGCCTACGGCCTAGTTGGCGGTCAAGCGAACGCCATTGCACCAGGCAAAACACCGCTATCGAGCATGACGCCGACATTCCTCGAAAGCCCAGAGGCGGTTGTTATTCTGGGCACCCCCGGTGGCAGCCGCATTATCACCATGGTACTGCTGGCGACGCTCGAGTTCGTAGAGGGACGTGGAGGACCGCAAGACTGGGTAGCGTTGCCACGCTTTCACCATCAGTATTTGCCCGATATCGTGGTGTACGAGCCTGAGGCGTTTAGTGCGGCAGATCTGCAAGCGTTACGCGAACTCGGCCATGAGTTGAAAGCACGCGAACAGCCCTACGGCAACATGCAAATTGTATTTTGGGATAAACGCGGCAACCGGGTCGATGCCGCCAGCGACCCTCGGGGCGAGGGTCTGGCCTGGGTTGAGCAGTAGCCTAGGCGGACTTCGCTACCTTTAACACGTCCTCGTCGAGACTGTCCTGCTGCAGCACGTGCAGGATTTCTTTGACCTGTTTTTCCAACGCCATTTCTTGTTCTTTGATACCATCGCGGATGTGATGCAGTTCGTTGATACGGTCCTCTAACGTATCGCTCGCTTGGTGAATGTGCTTGATACTTTCTAGACGCCGGCGTAACTGCACTTGGCGTTCGCGCACCTGCGCTTCCATCGGGTTCATGATAGTTCGCAACCAACCGTCGGCGTCGCGGTTAGCCATTTTATAAATCGCACGTACTTTAGCGACGGACGATTCAAAAAACTTACTGGTAACCGCCTTTTGTTCAGTGAATACCATGGATAGGCTCTTTGTAAACTGCTCATGTTTCGCTTGTAGCCGCTTTATCTCGCGCAGGTAGCGCATCACGGAAAAACTACCAGGCCTAATCTTGGTAAGTCCATGTTCTTTTTGAAATTTCTTGTAAACACCATCCATGAGTTCCTTGATCTCTTGCGACTGTTGCGCAACTTCCTCCATCGTGTCGCGAGCGTACTTGAAGAATTTTTGCATGCATGCCCTCAGGCCGGCGGTGGTCATGCTGATTTCCATGTCCTTTTTGGTCTCAGCAATGACGGTGCTCAAGCCCTTCATATTGAGGCGTGAATAGAGCCGGTTAGTCTGTTTGGAGAATATACTGCGCGTGGCCTGAAAACGTTGTAGGCTCTTCTCGAACACTTCCTTGTCGACCTTAACCTTCCTCATCATGTGTTCGATGACATCCATATTTTTGCCGTTGAGCGAGGACAGCTCGTCCATATGTTCACGTACGCCCCTCATGCGTTGACTCGTAAGCATACGCATAGACTTTATAATTTCGTCCACATCGTCCTTGATGTTTTCCCTGACAATCTCGCGCTTAGCTGGTACCAGTTCCTTACCCAAGGCCTCCTCTAGTGCCATGATGCGGCTGCGCTCCAGGGTTGTTCGCTCGCCCTTTATCTTTCCATAAAGCGCCTTCTGGGCTGATACCGGATGAACGTTATGCTCGGGGATCGATAGGTGCTTTGCGGTTTCACGAATCTGACGATCGATTTCGCGCTGCACCTCATCCCAGTCACGGAGCTCATCCCACAGACCATCGATTTTGTTGAGTACGACCAAGCGCCCTTTGTTGGCGCCGTCTTTATGGCTACCGATGTGGTCGCGCCATACTTCGATATCGGATTTGGTAACACCAGTGTCGGCCGCAAGCACAAAAAGCACCGCGTGCGCACTGGGCAGCAGATTCAGGGTCAGTTCGGGCTCCGCGCCAAGGGCGTTTAGTCCTGGTGTATCGAGGATTACCAGTCCTTGCTCAAGCAAGGGGTGGGGGAAGTTAATCATGGCATAGCGCCATCTGGGTATTTCCACTTGACCATCTTCAGTGACGCGCATACCGAGTTCGGCCTCATCCTCGGCGACGTGTAGGCCCAGCGCACGCGCCTCTTCGGGCGCTGCTATCTTGACCTCGGCGATATGCTCCAGGGCCTTCGCCATCTTTTTTGGCGACTTCAGATTCAGCTTTACCGATATCCACTCGTCGCTGAATTCCTTGTATTCGGTAATAGTGGTACCGCTCTTACGGGTTTCGATCGGGAGTAACCGCAGGGTTGGCGGTTGAGCCGGATCGTACATAAGCTCGGTCGGGCACATGGTGGTGCGCCCAGCGCTCGAGGGGAGAATGCGTCGACCGAATTTGGCAAAGAAGATGGCGTTGATGAGTTCCGACTTGCCGCGCGCGAACTCGGCAACGAAGGCGACATAAAGCTTGTCGTCTCGCAAGGTGGTGAGGATGTGCTCAAGGCGCTGATCGATCTGTGTATCACTTAGTTGCTGAGCCTTCAGCCACTCGCGAAACTTATCGATGCCGTCGGCCAGTCCCTTGCGCCAAACGCTATACATCGCGACATGTCTTTCTAAACCTTCATTCTTCATCGGCACACCCCGGACGCTAGTCCGCTTACTCCATTTTAGATGATCGGGGCCAGTAAATTTCTCGCGTAAGAAAAACACGCGAGAATCGAGCCAAAACTGCAGATAGTCGGCATCCCTGCGCCGATTACCGGCTTCGGGCCTAAGATCATACTTTTGATGCAGTTGCTTCTTTTAGATTAGAAGAAAACAACTGTAAATCAAGATGTTGAGTGACATCTAGTAGATATTACATTAATTATGGATCATAATTGGCAGCGAACGCAAAAAAATACCCGGCGCCCGCCCAAGGCCTGGGCGCGGATGGCCTGGCGGCAGCGCGGACAATGCTCGCCCTCACGCCCATACACCTTCATGGTCAGTTGGAAGTAGCCCGGATCGCCGGTGGCCCCACGGTAGTCGCGTAGGGTGGTGCCCCCAGCGGTGATGGCGCTTCTCAGGGTGGTGCGTACCGCCTCCGCTAGCCGTCGGTAGCGTTCGCGACCAATGCGCCCGGCCGCACGCCGCGGATCAATACCGGCTGCGAATAGCGCTTCGTTCGCATAGATGTTACCGATGCCCGCCACTAAGCGCCCATCGAGGAGCGAATCACGAATGGCACGTTTACGTCCGCGTGAGCGTTCATAGAGGTAGTTGGCGTTGAACTCGGGTCCCAGTGGTTCGGGACCGATATTCGCTAATAACTTGTGCGTGGTTGGATCTTCACGGGTCCAGAGCACGGCGCCGAATCGACGCGGATCTCGCAAGCGCAGACAGTCACCACTAGATAACACCAGATCTACGTGGTCATACTTTTCGGGTGGTTGCGTATGCGGCACGATGCGTAAGCTGCCGGACATACCAAGGTGAAGAATCACATGACCAATGTCCGTAGCAAGCAGCAAGTACTTACCGCGGCGATCTACGGCCTCAATGGTGTGACCAGGCAGTTCACGCACCAGGGCGGTGGGTACACGCCAACGCAGTCGGGGTTGTCGCACAACCACCGCACGGACCACCTGCCGTAGCACGTAGGGCGCAATGCCGCGGCGTGTTGTTTCTACCTCGGGCAGCTCAGGCATGCTAGCTTAACCACGGCAATGACATTCGCGAGGTTACCGATGACCAGCTACTCGGCATTGATATCTAGCAACCGTTTGCCGGTGTCCTCGGTAAACCGGTACTCAAGATTCTCGTCTTGGCGATAGAGCACAAAATCGGGTTCGTAACTCAGGATCCCCAGTTCCAGTTGGTCGCGTGTTTGATTGGTCGCACCTTCATCTGCTGCGAAGGTAACATGAACCCGATCCACTACCGGCCCACCCGCGTAGCGTACGACAGTGAGTGCACGCACATTACGCCATTGTTCAACAAAATCATTGATACCATCAGCGGCGAGTGATTCATCTTCGGGCTCTATTGTCCAGGCCCCATCGTTACGCTGTAGCCGCAACTGCGGTAGCTCGAGCACCACGGGGCGACGATGGTCTGCGAATAACCTCGGGCTAATGAGGTCGACATAGCCGTACGCCCTCGAATCAAAGTAGTGGGCTGAGATCAGATGTACCGCGTCTTTATACAAGACGTACCGGGAATTCTTAAGGGGATGGCGTGCACCAATGTGAATCACCTGGTCATCCAACCATAGCCGCGCAACCGGTTTATCAAGACCATACTTACCCAGGCTGCTGCTTTCGGCAGCAAATTGTCGTTCGCTAGCGGCGGCGGCAAGGCGCAACAAGTTTCTAATCTTGAACTGGTTGGCGCGTGCCGGCTCAGGTGCGAGCAACACCCATTTGTCTAGCTGTTGTCCAATAACAATCGGTTTATCGTCACCATGTTGCAAGCGTACTGTCTTAATATTATCCAGATCGATTGCAGTGAGTAATATTCGATCGTCGTCAGTGTCGCGTTTATTTAGGGCGAATACGGCGAGCAGCGCCACTAACACCACGAGACCAAGATTCAACAGCCAGCGACTACGCATCTGTAAGCGCAGTGCCTAGCGCCGACGTCGCCGCAGGCAGATCGTAATTCCGCTGACGACCAGTAGCAACGGCAAGAAGAATAAAAACCCGCCACCAATGACCAGTAGCGAAGTTTGGCTTAAATCAAGGCTACGATCTAACGTCACATTCACTGGAATATTGACGTATCTATCGTCGCGACTGATCCAGTTGGCGATACTCATACCGAGTTCAAGGTTGACGCCATTACCGAGGAATCGGTTGGACAGAAAATCGCCGTCACCGATGACCACCACGCGCTGCTCAATGTCCTCGAGCTTACGGGTTAATGCGACGGCCAGATTCAATGGTCCGGGGATATCCTCGTCCTTGTCCAGTCGTACTGGACCGGTCAATGGGCCGGTCTCGGCCCAGGCCGAGTCACGGGTATCGAGCAACACAGTAGCTTGCCAATCGGTCGGTGATCCGAGTCGGATCCCGACGCTACCGGGAAACAATGTAATATTGCGAAAGTCCTCGACGATTGGGTGCGATCCGTAGCGGATGCCGACAATAGCGGTCGCATGGCCGGTCATCGCCTTCGAAGCGGGGTCAACGATAACACCGGGTTCGAATTCGATACCCAGCAATTCCGCGATCACTGCGAGGCCGTGCAATGGCTCAGGATCCGCTAACCACAACAGGTTACCGCCGCCCGCGACATACTCCTCGACTATCTCGATTTCTCCGGGCAGCAAGTCGACGCGTGGTCCCGCCAACACCAACGCAGTGGTGTTGCGTGGTAGTTGTGGATTTTCGGCCAGCGTAATCACGCGTGCCGCGAAGCCGCGCTTCAACAACTGGGCAGCCCAGCTAGAAAGATCGAAATTGGCTTGGCCGTCGGGGCTGCGTTCACCGTGGCCACCAAGGAATACTAGCCAGCGTTCGCCGACATGGCCTAGGCGCACAAATGCATTAGTGATTGTTTGCTCGTCGAATCTGGTTAATGTTTCACTGCCTTCCCCGTATTCGACGATCACCTCACCGTCAAAGCGCACGCCTGCCTTGCGCGCGCGTTCGGGATCGGTGTCGGGATCGACAAATTCAAGCACGATGTCTGGTTTGTGTCGCTGATAGCGTCCCAGCAATTCCCGTATGCCCTCGCGCAGATTTTGTCGTTGGCTGGCAAACGCGGTAATCATTACCGGTTGGTCTAGGCGCTTTATCGCCTCGATGCTGGCGTCGGATAGTGAGTTCTTCGACCCGTGGGTCCAATCGAAGCGTAAGTGATAGTCAGTACTAAGCCACTGCAACAGCCCTATTGCGGTGAGCAGAAGCAGCACGAAAATGACATTGACCAACCACAACTGTGCTTTCGGTGGCGGTGACGGTGGCACTTTCAACTTCCAAGCCGATCGGCATCGAGACGACGTACGCTCAATACCAAGAAGGTAACAACAAACAGTATGTGAAATGCCGCATCGGCGCTGTCAAACAAGCCCCTGAGAAATGGCTCGTAATGGTTCATTAGTGATAACTGGCCGAGCCAGTTATTCTCATCGCCCGACCAATCAAGCAGCCAAAACAGCAACAGCACACCAAATGTACTGATCGCGGCTACGGCTGGGTATTGGGTAAGTGTCGACATAAATAGGCCGACCGCGGCAAATCCGGCCAGTAGCAGCGTGAGACCAAGTAAGCTGGAAAGAATTATTCCAATATCTAAACTGGCACCGACAAACAATGATAGCGGCATGAGTGTAATCAAGAGCAAGAGCAACCCTAAGAACGATACGCATCCAAGAAACTTACCGAGCACAATCTCGGTCATCGAGATCGGGGCACTAAAGAGCAGGCTTAGTGTGCGGTTGCGGCGTTCGTCACTGATCAAGCGCATGGTTAGGAGCGGTACTGCCAACAGCAAGACAATGGCGGCGCTGCCAAATAATCTGCCAACCACGAGCTCGGTAACCCCGGGGGCATTGTCGATAGTTAACAGTTGTGGCTGTAGCAGCAGATATTCTTCGATATGGGCGAGGAACATGAACGCTAGGATTACCTGTACAACTGCTAAAATGGCCCAAGCTAGGGGCGAGATGAAAAGCGTTTTGAGTTCACGTAGGGCGATGGTGAAGATCACGCTTCGGCCCCCGCCGCTGCTTTCTGTTCGTCCTTTGTGAACTCAAGAAACAACTGTTCCAGCGATACGCCCTGTGGGCTGATCTCGACTAGGCCCCATTCTTTTTCAGCCGCTAGTTTCACGATCTGATCTGTTGGGTCTGTATTTGGATCGCAGAAAACTTGTACGCGTCGCTCGCCGTCGGCCTGCACCGACTGCACACCTTTAAGCGCTTGCAGCAATGACAAGTCTGGCGCCTGGCGAAAGCCGACGGTAAGCAGACTCGATTTCATGTGGCGTGACAGGCCGTCTATGCTGTCGCTCAGCACTAATGAGCCTTTGTTTATGATCTGTACGCGATCGCAGCTCGCCTGTACTTCCGGTAGGATGTGAGTGGAAAGTATTACACCGTGATCTTTGCCGAGTTCACGAATTAGGTTGCGGATTTCGCGAATCTGAAGCGGGTCTAAACCTATGGTCGGTTCATCCAGAATCACCACTGGTGGTAGGTGAATCACTGCCTGCGCCAGGCCGACACGCTGACGAAATCCTTTCGACAAGTTGCCAATTAGTCGTTTGCCGACATCCTGCAAACCGCATTTTTCTTTTGCGGTATCGCGTGCGGGCTTGCGTCGCGCACGATCGATGCGGTTAAGCGCCGCGCAATAGTCAAGATACTCGTCAACCGTGAGTTCCCGATAGATTGGTGGTTGTTCCGGCAGATAGCCGAGCATTGCCTTGGCCGCGCGCGGTTCTGTTAACAGATCGTGACCGGCAATGCTTACGCTACCGGCGCTGGGGGCAAGATTGCCGCTTAGGATCTGCATGGTCGTTGTTTTGCCAGCGCCATTGGGGCCGAGAAATCCAAGCACTTCGCCTTGGCCGATACTAAAGCTGACGTTGTCGAGTGCCTGGATGTTGCCGTAGGAGCGGCTGACGCCCTTAACTTCTACCAGAAGTTTACTGCTCATTCGCAGAGAGTCAGTTCAGGAGCATATATACGCACGCTACGCATTAAAAGCAGGCGCTTGCACTTTGTCAATGGTCGACATGAACTTGTTGCCTACGCCGCAGGTGCACGCAGGTGCTGTGCCGGTTTACAATGTATGCCATTCTTGATCCAGATGAGCGTGTGTGAATCATAGACCATGAACTTTAGAGTGCGGGTTGAACCTAGTGGGCACGAATTTGCGGTTGAGCCAGGTGAAACCATTCTTGCTGCCGCGTTACGAGCAGGACTGGCGTTGCCCTACAGTTGCCGTGACGGTGCGTGTGGTTCGTGTAAAGGCAAGATCGTGAGTGGTAGCGTCGATTATGGCGAATACGAGAAGAAGGCACTGTCCGACGAAGAGAGATCTGCTGGCAAAGCCTTGTTTTGTCAAGCCGTACCACAAGAAGATTTGGTGGTCGAAGTACGTGAGGTCCGCGCGGCCGCAGGCATTGCCATCAAGATACTGCCGGCGCGGGTCATGCGTATCGAGAATCTGGCGCACGATGTGATGGCGGTATACCTGAAATTACCACAGGCGCAACGCTTGCAGTACTTAGCTGGACAGTACATCGACATCCTGTTGCGCGATGGGCGTCGACGTAGTTTCTCACTCGCTAATCCGCCGCATGATGATGAGTTCCTGCAGCTTCATGTTCGTCACGTGCCTGGCGGTCAATTTACCGGTCATGTCTTTGGTGAAATGAAAGAGCGTGACCTACTGCGTTTCCAAGGGCCTTTTGGTATTTTCTTTCTACGCGACGACTCCAATTTGCCGATCCTATTTATGGCGGGGGGCACTGGATTTGCACCCATAAAGAGTATCGTGGAGCACGCCTTCGCTAAAGGCGAGACCCGACCCATGCATTTGTTTTGGGGTGCACGGTGCGAGCGCGATCTTTATCTGCATGAACTGGCGCTATCTTGGGACCAACAGTATGAGAACTTTCGCTACACGCCGGTGTTGTCCGAACCGCAACCCGAAGACGATTGGCAAGGGCGCACCGGCTGGGTGCACGAAGCACTGTTAGCGGATTATCCGGACCTAAGTGGGTTCGAAGTGTACGCTAGCGGCCCACCGCCTATGATCGAGGCGGGTAGAGACGCATTCTTCAAGCATGAATTAGCCGACGATCGTTTCTACTTCGATTCGTTTGAGTTCAGCCACTAGTCGGTACCCGTAAGCCTTTGCGCTGCCGGTTTGACGTCTGTTGGTGCTATGGTAGGGGCCATCGTCGATAGCGTTTCAAGCCCGCGTCGATAGTAATCGAGCGCTTTCTCGGGTTCGCCTAGACGTTCCATCAAAGCCCCTAATTCCTGATAAGCATGCGCCGTTGGTTCCAGCTTAATCGCGGATTCAAGATAGCTTCGTGCTTTGCCCCACAACTCGTTACAGATGGAAAGCCGGCCGACTGTCAACAAAAGGTGTGGATCTTCCGGTTGCGAAACCAACCAGTTCTCAGCTGTCTCTAATTGTTTGGCGATGTCGTCGCTGTGGGCTCGTCCATAGAGCTCTAATAACTCTTCATCTGGTTCACGGGCTATCGCTTCTCGCAACAAAGACTCAGCGTCATTCTTCTTATCTTGTTTGATGAGGTGATCGCAGTAGATCGCAATTAGCTTGGGGTGATGTCGCAACGTTTTGGGCACCGCTTGCCAAGCACGATTTAGTACTTCAAGCGAACCCGATGGTAGCGACATCATAAGTAATTCGCGGTGTGCCTGCAGCTCCAGCGCATCAATCGCATCCGACCCTAGCACCTTGTATCGTCGCAAATCAGGCAAAAGTTCGGCCAAGCTCGCCCAATCGTTCAAAGCGCGATACGTTTGAACCAGCAACCTAAGAATATAGTTGTGTTTCGGTTGCTGCGTCCGTAATTCAGTCAAAGTCGCCAGTGCCTGCTCGTGTTGCTGGGTCCAGGAGTAAAGATGAGCCTGAGTCATGGCGATCGCGAAGCTGTTTTGAGGGGACGCCTTGTGCGCAGCACCTACATACTCGTCGCGCTTTTCCGTGTCCCCTAAGGCCTGACTCGCACAAGCGGCGCCGAGATAATTTATGATTCGGCCGTCGCTGTGTGGTAGGCCTGTTATTAGCTGATTCTGCGCCTTGGCCCAATGACCCTCCGCCAGACGTAATAGTCCTTGCGTTAGCGAAGCGCGCGCCTTCTTTGTACTGCGATTCAATCGCCAGTCGGCCATGCTTTGCGGAATCAGCCAAAGGCGACGTATCAATCGCCCAAGTGCGTATAGCGCGCCAAACCCAAAGATCAGCAAAGGCACGAACACCAACAACGGCATCTCTATGCTCCACGGCGATCGTGCGATCAACACATAACCGGGATCGCCCTCGGCAAACATAGTTACCGCGATTGCGATGGCCAAAACGACAACGAAGAAGATTAGTGTTTTCACCCGCTATCCAGGATCTAAGGTGCCAATTTCTTACTTGCAATGTCCCGTAGCGCTCCGAGCGAAGCCGACACATCGGGTAGTTCTACGACGATCTTCTCATCGAGTAGCGCTTGCAGTTCTTCTTGCATATTTGTGACGACCTGTGTCTCGGTATCGAAATAATCGCTTATCCAGCGACGAGCAGACTTTAAGTTTTGCGTGTAAGTGCCCGTGTCTCCCTGTAGCATCGCCAGTTGTGCGCCATATAACATTAATCGCAGATTCTCGCGCAGAAAATAATCCTGCTCGGGTGGCAACAGTGGTTTTTGGCCGTTGGTAGTCTTTCGTATGCGAATGAGGCTTAAGAAATCTCGCCACATCTGTTGCAGGGTGTCGAGGCTGGTTGATTCTGTTGTTGCGACGCCTGTGACGGGCGCTGCGGTAGCAAATCTTCTTTCCACGTGTAGCGGCAGCTGCTCGAGAGTACTTGCCATGCTCCCTAATCGCAGTGCTATACCGGGGATATCGGCGCGGTCGAGTCTCTGAAGCGCAGTGATCTCACCGGCGATCAGTTTTCGTATAGGCAGCAGACTTGGATCAGCCAATTTCTGTAGTTGCCCATCGGCAGCACGCAGCGCAGCCACCGCCGTTTCAACATCACGTGCGAGCTGCAGCCGATAATTGGCAATCAGCAACAACTGTTCGGTTTCCGCCAACGCCCAATCGTCGCGCTTACGGCCGAGGTCTTCAGCAAGCCCGTTGATCGCGCTTGCCAATGTGTCTTGTACTTCTTTGACGCTATTGAGTCGCTGTTCAAAACTCTCGAGACTCTTACCGAATTCAGCCTGCCGTTCTCCGTTGCGCGCGGAGCCGCTCTTGAGGCGATTGAGCTCAGCGACTACATCAGTACTAAACAGGTCCCGCTTGATGTAATAGATATATCCGCCGTAGCCGACAGCCCCAAGCGCAACAAGCGAGACCAGCAAAGCCAACACTCCCCAGACTCGCCCACCGCCGGGTTTTTGCGCCGACTTCTCCGATTTCTTCGGCTTGGCCGCTTTAGCGGGTTTCGTAACGACTTGTTTGGTATCCGGTGCCGTGTCTTCAGCCATCGATCTTGGTCGAGCTGCGGTTCTTCTGGTTACAAAGGGGTCTCGATTATAGGGGATTTGACGACCTGCGCCACGTCTTGATCGCCTCGACAATCGCTTCGTCGCTAGCCTGGGTAGCAAGCGGGATATCGGTCTCAAACCCCAATTCATGGCAGACGTCGGCCATTCGTTGGCTAATGACCACAATCGGTGTGTTAGTCAGCGCCTTTCGCTGGCTTTCACCGACCAGCTCGAAGAGGTTTCTCAGCCCATCGATGCTGGTGGTGGTAACGACGTCGATTTTGGCGCTTTCCCAGCTTTGCAATAGTGCGGTCGATGCCCGACTAGGTTTTACACGTCGATAGCATTCGGCATATTCGATGTGTGCCCCGCGTTCCATCAACGTTCTACCAAGCAGCTCCCGTCCACCTTCGCCGCGGAAGATGACAATGGCCTTGTCTTTGACTTGCTGTAGTTCCGCTAACGCCAGCAAACCTTCGCTGTCAAAGCGTGTCGTCGGCACAATGGCTGGGACCGCGAATCGGTGCAGTTCGCGGGCGCTGCCGGGGCCAACGCACGCCACCGCCACATTGTCGGGGAACGATCCGTGACAGGCGGTGATAAGCTCCATACCTTTCTGAACCGCATTGGCGCTGACGAAGATGGCCATGTCGAATTCGCGCAAGCGGCCAATGCGTGTCGCTAGGATCGTAGTGTCATGCGGCGGCAGGATTTGAATTGTCGGGACGCGCACAGCCCGGCCACCCCGGGCCTCGATTAGGTTTGCCAGGTGTTCTGCCTGGTGGCTTGGCCGCGTGACGAGGACGCGAAGATTTGTGAGATCATCCTTAGTGCACACCATCGGCACAACCATACACATAGTCGAGGATGTCTTTCGCCCCCTGATCAAGCAAATCTTCAGCCAGTCGTTTGCCAAGTGCCTCGGCGTGCTCAGCTAATCCTTTCACTTCAGCGCGGATGATGCCGTGCCCATCTGGATATCCAACCAGTCCGCGAAGGTGCATGGCATCACCACTGATCGTTGCATAACTCGCGATCGGAACCTGGCAACCTCCATCCAGACCTTTGTTAACGGTGCGCTCGGCATGTACACATCTCTGTGTTGACAGGTGATCCACTGCACACAAGAACTCGTTGATATCATCATCAACTCGGCATTCGATGCCGATGGCGCCCTGCCCAACTGCGGGTAACATTTCTTCGGGTTCTATATGGGTTTGGATGCGTTTTCCTAGGCCTAGACGTAGCAATCCGGCTGTGGCCAAAATGATGGCATCAAATTCGCCGGCATCGAGCTTCCTAAGCCGTGTGTTGACGTTACCGCGCAGATCGATGACATTGAGTTTTGGATACGTGGCGCGTAGTTGGCATTGGCGACGCAGGCTAGATGTGCCGACACGAGAACCCGCTGGTAGTGCACCTAGATCGCGATAGGGGTTAGAGACGAACGCATCGCGAGGGTCCTCGCGCTCACACACAGCAGCGATATGTAGCCCATCGGGTAGGGTTACCGTCAGATCCTTCATCGAGTGCACTGCGATATCCGCACGGCCATCCAACAGCGCTTGCTCGAGTTCCTTGATAAAAAGGCCTTTGCCACCGACTGTGGCAAGTGGCACGTCGAGTATCTTGTCTCCTTGGGTTGTTATTTTAACGAGCTCGACGCGCAGGTTGGGATTGTTTTTCAACAGCTTTGACTGCACAAAATGTGCTTGCCATAGTGCTAGTTGGCTTTTGCGAGTGGCGATGCGTAAGGTTTGTGTCACGTTGGCATTGAGCCGAACTTGGAGAGGAAGGCCAATGTGTTAGAAATTCCTATACAAGTCAATTGCGGTTGTACTGCATTGATAACTACCAGGCTGCTGAAAAACTGTTTTCAGCAGCCTGGTAGAGCGGTGCATGGAGGCATCGCACACCCCGCACCTATCCCTTGAAAGAGCTCTCACCCCTCTACGGTCAGTGACTTAGACACCAGGCCGTGCGAGCCCAAGGTCCTTGGCAAGGATAGGTGCGGGGTGGAGCAAAGCAAAAACCGCGCTTTTTGCTTTGCGAGCTGAAAAGGGCCAGGGAGGGGACTTTTTCAGCATCTTCCTAGTTCGGCTGGGGGGCTTGGTGAGCCTTGTCGCTAATGGCGGTTAGGCAGCAGGATTAGGAACGATTACGTGCCCAGCGTCGTACCGAGGCTGCGTGACGGCGACTGACATCGAGCCGCTTGTCGATACCCGTTAGGGTCACTTGCCAGGTTCCCGATGGACTCTTCTCAATGCCTTTGATATGTGCCGCTGATACCAACGCATTACGGTGAATTCGCAAAAACCGATCGGCGAATTCTCGTTCTAGATTTACTAGCGAGTCTTCGATCAAGTGCTCTTCGGTTGCCGTACGTACTGCCACATACTTGCTGTCCGCTAGGAAATAGACCACGTCGGGTAACGGTACCAGACGAATATTGCCGCGCAGGTGAACGCTGATGTGTGTCCGTGCCGGTGGTTCTTGCTGTGCCTGATTAATTTCCTGTAACTGGCGCGCCGTGAGTTTTTGCGCTTTGGTTAATGCATTAGCAAGCCGATCACGGCGGATGGGTTTCAATAGATAGTCCACCGCGTTGACTTCGAATGCATCCAGCGCGTGCTGGTCGTAGGCGGTGGTGAAGATCACGCTGGGTGGCGCATCCATGCCCATGAGGTGCATGGCTGCCTCTAAACCATCCATGCCTGGCATACGGATATCCATTAGCAACGTGTCAGGATTGAGCTCGGCCGTCTTTTCGACCGCTTCGTTGCCATTCATGGCCTCGCCGATTACGTCGTAACCACCGATATCCGACAGTAGCTCGCGCAAACGGTCACGTGCTAGTTTCTCGTCATCTACGATTAGTACTCTCACGCCTTCTCCTTGCGAATTGGCAATACAACATTGACGATGTACTGCTCATCTTCCCTTCCAAATTCCAGCTTCGCCGTATCCCCGTAGTAACTCTGGAAGCGGAGGCGGATGTCTTCCAGTGACATGCTGTGGCTGTCCGCCGCTCGTTTGGCCCGGGTCCGAGGAATCGGGTTTATAACTTTAATATAGATCTTATCTTCGTGTTCCCAAAGCCGCACGGTGATGACGCCGCCCGCCACGATTGGCTCGATTCCGTGGCGAATGGCGTTTTCTAGCAGTGGTTGCAGGGTTAATATGGGCATGATCGCTTTTCGCGGGAATTTGCCGATATCCCAATCTACCCGTAGCCGATTGTCCAGGCGCAGGCTCTCTATAGTCAGGTACTTCTGGGCCACCTCGATCTCGTGCTTTACGGGTACCAGCGTCTCGTCCTGGCTAAGCATCATCCGGAACAGGTCGGCCATGTCTTCGATGGCTGCCTCAGCCTTGGCGGGATCACTGCGCGTGAGGCTGGCGATAATGTTCATGCTGCTGAACACGAACTGCGGCCGAATCCGCGAGAGCATGGCCTGCGCCTTGGTGCGTGCGGCCGAAAGTGTGCGCACTCGCAGTTCGTGCTTGGCGAAGAAATAGTGCAACACCAGTGCATTGATAATTGCGCTCACGCATATATTCTGAACGTGGAAGTAGTTATACCACTCAGGCCTAGGCGTAGGGATTTTGTCGAAGCCGAATAAAAGCCATACCGCTGATTCCGTTACCAACCACGTCACGCACAATAACAGCAAATAGGCCATGCCAAAGGCCCGCAAATTGCTAAGTCGGTTTAGATATTTACGCGAGGCGCACAGTGCGCCCGCGCTAGCGAGACCAATCCATTGCACAAAGAGTGAGATCAGCAGCAGATCCTGGAATAGATTTACGGATATCCGCCTCGTCACCAACGCGATCAGGATTGCCAGCATCTGCGCCACGATCACGACGCTGAGTATGGTCCGTGCCTCACAGAAGTTGGGCAGTATTTCGCCGTCCGTGTCTGCGCGTGAGAACACGGTATCATGGTCCAGCTGTCTAGCGGCCGACCGTACCCACTCACGCATCGCGTCTCTGTTCAAAAGCTCCACATCATCCCCTGACAATAGGCATGCCCAGTTTCACGTGATATTGACCGCCCTGCTCAAATGCCTGCATGGTGGCGCGGTCACCGAACTGGGTTAACAACCGCTCGCGGGTGTTGTCTTGGGCTATTTTGTTGCCCTGGCCATGTGTGGCAGAGGGTATATCCGGCAGCGGGTTGCTGATCATGACGTGTAGCGTATCGCCTTCGGTCCACAGTTCGATTCTGACCGTACCACCAGCAAAGCGCGGTTCGATGCCATGATAGATAGCGTTCTCTAGCAGTGGCTGCAGCGTAAGCGCCGGTATCATGGCATAGCGTGGGACATTACTAACATGCCACTTCACGTTTAGGCGATCGCCTAGTCGCACTTTTTCTATTTCCAGGTATTGACGTGAGATCTCACGCTCAGCCGATATTGGTACAAGCTTGCGCGCATCCGCCAACAACACGCGAAACAAATCGGCCAGATCTTGCAGTACAGCTTCGGCTTTATCGGGGTCACTGCGGGTTAGGCTGGCGACACTATTCATACTGTTAAACAGGAAGTGTGGTCTAATCCGAGACTGTAGCGCCTGCAATTTAGCTTCTTGTCGTTCTCTTGCATCAGTCTCGGCGCGACGTCTGAGAAACAAATATCGTAAACCAGGTATCCCGATTAGCGCGGCAATTATCAAGCTACGCACCAATAAAGATTCTCGCCACTCTGGCCAGCGTTCGGCGATTAGCCCCAGATCGAAGAGCATGTAGACCGTCAGTTCCGTCGCCAGTGCTGTTACGCACAGCCACAATATAAACACAACGATAGATCCACCTAATGCCGACATACGTCGGATGAACGGCGAAGTGAGTTTTAGGGCGATCACGCTACAAAGCGAAATCAACAATGCGAACGCCGAGATAATATTGAACTCTTGCCAAGCACGCTCATCGAACAAGGGATTGCGCCCGAGGGTGATGATTATGGCAATGAGTTCTGCGAGTAGGATGATCCGTATGGCGGTGCCAAATGAACCAAAATCCGGCAGGAAATGATGTTCCTCATCAGGCGCCTTAGGCACCGACCCGTCCGCTCGTGTAGTAAGTGGCATGCTTCCTTATACGTTGCTGGTCCGCATTTAAGGCCGAAGGGCGTTTTGTATCGGCTATCTCTCTAGGGCGCTAGGCATTCATTTTTACGCAAAGCTCACAGCGTAAGCAAGGTGGCTGAGTATCAACCTTTCAGGGTCACGAGCACTACTGCCGGCCCCTGGAGTCGACCGTTTGCACCAAGATCCAGGGGCTGTATTCAATATATAGACAAGATTGACGTCGTCCGGCAGGTTATCGGTACTGCGCTGCCATTTGTTTCGCGCAGTTCCTTGGCTGCTTTTGCGATAGCCGGCGAGTATACTCCTTGCCTGCGTCGGAAATAAAAAACCCCCCAAAGTTGGGGGGTTCAAATACCTGATTCGGTATTCGGGGTGGGGGTGCACAAAAGGACAAACCGAACCAGGTAACAATAAAAATAACTCGAGAATTGGCCAACAACAACGTATCAGAGGGTAGTTACCGACGGTCGGAGCCCAATTACAGATGGGCGGCTGCGGCGGCTGCAAGCGGCTGAAATTTGGTCCATATTTTGGCTTGCCGGGGGCAGAACCGCATAGCGACAGGTTGGAGCTTAGATCAGTATGGGACGAGAATCCGGTGTGAGTTATGCCTGAGGAGAAGCCCTGGAGTGGCCGATTCGTCCGACCCACCGACGCGGCGGTAGAAGCGTTTACCGCCTCGATCGACGTTGATCGACGTCTGTACGCTTACGACATTGCCGGCTCCATTGCACATGCGCGTATGTTGGCGCATGTGAAAGTCCTCTCCGAAAAGGAATGTGACGCGATTGTCCAAGGGTTAGAGTCGATAAAATCAGAAATCGAAGCCGGCAAGTTCCCCTGGGAGTCGCGACTTGAGGACGTGCACATGAATATTGAAGCACGTCTCATCGATCAGATCGGTGAGGTAGGGAAAAAGCTCCACACAGGTCGGTCGCGTAACGATCAAGTCGCCACAGATATGCGATTCTATGTGCGTGACAGTATCGATGCCCTGTGCCAACGAATTGCGCGTGCGCAAGCGGCACTGTTGGCGGTGGCCGAACGTGAAACCGACACCATCATGCCCGGGTTTACTCACTTGCAGGCTGCCCAACCGGTGACCTTTGGGCACCACATGCTTGCCTGGTTTGAGATGCTGTCGCGCGATCACGCACGTATGAAGGATTGCCGTAAGCGCGTAAATATACTGCCGCTTGGCGCTGCGGCACTGGCAGGCACAAGCTATCCAATTGACCGTGAGTACGCGGCGCGTCTACTCGGGTTCGATGGGGTGGCCGAGAATTCGCTTGACGCTGTTTCCGATCGCGACTTTGCTATCGAGTTTGTCGCTGCGACAGCGCAGCTTATGACTCACTTGTCCCGGTTTTGTGAGGAAATCATATTGTGGGTGTCGAGTGCGTTTGGATTCATCGAGCTCGGCGATGATTTGTGTACCGGTTCGTCAATCATGCCGCAGAAGAAGAACCCGGACGTGGCCGAGTTGATCCGCGGTAAAACTGGTCGCGTGAACGGCGCCTTGGTTGCGCTGCTGACGGTGATGAAGGCGCAACCGCTAGCCTATAACCGAGACAATCAGGAGGACAAGGAGCCCGTATTCGATGCTGGCGATACTGTGAGCACGAGCCTCGATGTATTCGTTGAACTGCTTGAAGGTATGAAACTCGATCGAGATGCGATGTTGAGGGTAGCGCAAGATGGGTTTACTACCGCTACCGATTTAGCGGATTACCTAGTACGCAAGGGGATAGCGTTTCGCGATGCCCATGAGATTGTCGGCAACCTTGTGCGTCTAGGTATGGATATAGATAAGGGTTTTTCGCAGATGTCGTTGTCGGAACTGCAGGGCATGTGCAAGGAAATCGAATCGGACGTTTTCGATGTACTGACGCTGGAAGGGTCCGTTAATGCACGTAATCATGTTGGTGGCACCGCGCCGGCGCAAGTGCGCCAGGCGATTCAACGTGCTCGCAAGCGACTGGCCGCTTACGATGATTAATGATTCCCGGGTGAGCTCACAGCTCGATGCATTGACCGCACTAAAGCAGCGTTTGCGAGAGTTTGCGCAAGCGCGCGACTGGGATCAGTTTCATGCCCCCAAGAATCTGGCGGTGGCGTTGAGCGTAGAGGCTGCGGAACTTGTCGAACATTTTCAATGGTTGACCGAGCAGCAGAGCACTAGCTTGTCTCCCGAGACGCGCCAACAAGTGGCATTGGAAATGGCCGATGTGTTCATTTACTTGCTGCGCCTGGCCGATAAACTCGATGTCGATTTAATCTCCGCCGCGTGGTGCAAGATCGATCTCAACGAGAAGAAGTATCCTGCCGACGAGGTACGGGGAAAGGCCGGCAAGCGATCTAGGGCGCCGGCGTAGCCCGGCGTTCGGGTTGCTGTTCTCTGAGGTGTTTGCGCTGTGCCGGTGACGCATCGCGTCTGTGTGCTTGTAAGCGGCGTCGCTGTTCATCTGTTAAGGGAGGTCGACCCTGTCGCCGTTTCTGGCGAAATCTTTGGCGTTCCTCGGGCGACATGTTTTGCCAGCGGTCTCTAAGCAGCTGCCGTCGCTCAGGCGATAGACTCTTAAACCACTTGTGGCGACGACGTATCTCCCGCTGTTGTTCTGGTGAAAGTTGTCGAAAACGTTTATAGCGTTGGCGCACGCGCTTGCGCTGTTCAGGTGTCAGCTGACGCCAACGTTTGAGTCGCTGGCGTGCGCGTTGGCGTTCCTCGGGAGTCATCGCCGCCCACCGGGTTGTGCCTTTGCGTAAGCGTTGTTTTCGCTCAGCCGGGAGTTCATTCCATCGATCGCGTAACGGGCTTAACAACCGTTGCTCGTCAGCGCCGAGTTGATCCCAATCGAGCTCAGCCGCGGTCTCGGCAGCGAAACATGCCAAGGGCAACGTCAGTGCCACACCTATTGCCAGGCGCCGCAACAACCGTAGCGTGGACAAAACCTGTATGCGTCCTGACTTACTAGTCATTTTCTTGCGCGTCTGCTGGCACATCCATCTCGGGTTCGTCTGCCAACATCGTGGCGTCTATCCACTCACCGTCATCGGTCTCCCAACTACCTAGGAACTCCAGTAGTTCGAGATCCGATTCCAAATCTGGGTCTACCAGCTCCGGTTCTGCGAATGCCATCGTCGCCACGAACCCCATCACCAACCAATCAACCGGCATTGCTTTGTGTTGCCAGCCAATCGTAGAAATCGAGATCTGAGTAGAATTCGATGCCTTCATGGGCCGCCAATAACTCCAGATCTTCAATGTCGGTAGGCGGCAGGCTGGTCGGCACCGTGAACCACATGAGTGTCGCCACCATTACTGCGAGTCCGGCCGCAAGGGCGCCTGCGGGTACCCAAACATTGATCCACGGTTCACGGCGTTGGCGGTGAGCGGCAATGGCGCGCTTACGGGACGCGTGTAACCGTGTTACCGTGTCGGCGTCGAGATTGTCGGCCGCCTGATCGAGCGACTGTTTGGCCGCTTTTGTGAACGCTTGATCGTTGTCTGATGGCATTACCAGTAGTCCTCGAGCAACTCGCGTAGACGGCGCAACGCTCGGAAGTAATGTGTCTTTACACTACCCTCTGAGCAACGCATGGCGTGGGCGGTTTGAGCGACGTCCATACCTTCCCACACGCGTAACAAAAAGGCCTGTTGTTGTCGCAAGGGAAGTTTACGGAGTCCGGCTTCTAAGGCAACGATGGCTTGATTGCTCACCATGCTTACCTCTGGTCCTGGGCTATGATGATCCGGCTGCTGCTCAATGATATCGCCGCATTCATCCTCATCGCGGCGACCGAACCATACCCGAAGCCGATTGCGTACTTGTGCACGCCGGTACCAGTCACGAATACGGCTCTGCAGGATACGATGAAATAACGGTCCCCACTCGGCCGCCGGCCGGGTACTGTAATGCTTGACTAGTCGCAGCATTGCCTCTTGAACGAGATCCAACGCCTCGTCGTTGTCGCCAGTGGCGGTACGCGCCATGACCAAAGCGCGCCTTTCGACGCTAGCCAAGAATTGATCCAGTGCCTGCGAGGAATCCAGATCTTGTGCCCTCCCACAGATGGGGTGTCGCTATTATTTTCGTAGCTCACCCGCGCGTTCATAGCTAGACTTTCCCGTGGCTAGCGTCGTTTCCGGCCGTGAGCGCGGCGGTTGAGCCGGTTGTTGATGCGCTCGCCACCTCGATCTAGACGACGATCGATACGATCACCGCGCCGATCTAAGCGATGGTCGATACGGTCACCACGTCGGTCCAGTCTGTTCTCGATGCGATCGCCCTTTCGATCCAGCCTTTTGGCGAGTTTGGGCCTGCCGGCTGCCTCGGCACGTTCGGCTTTGCGATCAAGACGATTGTCGATGCGCTGACCGCGGCGGTCGAGTCGCTGGTCGATGCGATCTCCGTGTCTGTCGAGCTGGTGGTCGATACGGTCACCGCGCCTATCTAACCTGTTCTCGATACCATCACCCACGGCGGCCGCCGCCTGAAAGGCCGGAAGCGCCGTTATTAGCGCGATTGCGCTAGCTGCTACCCAGGTCTTGGTCGTCATCTGAGATACCTCCGCACGTTTGTTGGCTTGTAACATGTAGAATTAACGCGCGGGGTTGGGATCGGTTGACAAGCAGCCGGATCCCGGGACGTTTCGGCAAGGGTAGGATTGGCTGGGCTAGGCGTAGCCTTAGTCTGCCGAGGTCTCTAGTGCAGTCTCGATGCGTTTTAATGGGATCACTGCCCCACGACCGATACCCTCGCAGGTCTTGGCTTCCGATTGCCAGCTTGAGCGTGTGGCCAAGACTTCTGGCCAAAAGGGGTACGTCCGACACTGCTTGGGACGCACTCGATAGACACGACACTGATTTGCGCGGTCGAGAAATGTGCAGCGACCGTCGCTTTCCATGCGGATGCCCTCGGTGTCTTCGTCAACCTTAACGATATATCGACGTCGAAACCACGCTTTCGACATGCCTAGAAATGTCCTGATTCTATCTTGCTCGGCGCGACTGGCGGCGATGTAGTAATGATTTGGGTTGCCGATACAACAAGCACCACAACCGGTACATTGAAAACGTAACTTTTGTCGGCGGTGGAACATACCTGCACAAGTGGATGAATAAATGGGATTGAACGCCCAGCATTATAACCGCAACCCTGGGAATGTGAGAAATTATCCTTGGCTATTTAGATTCGCCAGAACGACGTTATCAACGTGTGTGCCGTAATCGGTTTCGACGAGAACGGAAATTGGATTCGCACCATGTAATCCAAGGTGTTTGCGATCTGTTTGAAATTAAAGTGCAATCCGCGGAATAGGCTTTGTCGTTTGGGATTAAGTTCGTAGTGTGCGCAATGTAAAAACGCATTACGTCCGTTGTCCATGTAGTAATCGAGCTCGCCGCATGACTTTAGGCGCTCGCGAAACAAGCCACTCATAAACAATGTATATTCGCCGACGTGTCTTGCCACCGATGCCTGACGGTGTCTATCTGGCGTGTCTTCGTAGCCTGTTCCGTGCCACTCAGCCAGCATGTCGGCCACATGGTAAAGCGACCTGCCGGCTCGGTCATGCACCGCATAAAGCGAACGCGTATGGGCAAAACGTGTCAACACGTCGCTCACATATTCGACGGTGGCGGGTTCGGTGAGGCCATGTTTACCGAAACCATGTTGAAGCTGATGGCGAAAAAACTGGTTTAGGGTCGGAAGCCGCATAGATACAACCTCTAGTATTCTACCGGTTTATTAGCGTATGCAAGAATCGGGCACAAATATCCCGCATTGCAACAAAATACGCGTCTATTCAGGATTTGAGCAAGTACCCAATTAGACAAGAAACCAGATAATCATTTCTATATCGGCTCGAAACGGCGGATTCTTTAGAATACAGGCGCGTGCGGGTAAGGTATATCCTGGTGCCAGTTACTGCTAGCCCGCAAGGAGTCAAAATGCCTTATCGGGTAACGTTTCTCGTCATGATTGCGTCACTCGCGTTTGGGTGTGAGTCGGCCGCGGACAAGCGTGCCGCGCACCTGGAGCAGGAACTGATGCAGGTAAAAAATGCGCTAAATGAGGCCGAATTTAAGGTGCAACAAAGCCAGATTTCGATTGAAATGCTCACACGACAGCTCGTACGGGTCAAAGTAGAACGCGATAAACTCAAACAAGAGCTTGCCGCCTTGGCTAAGGTGCAATAACGGCTTTCTAGCGGGAAAAATCGCAATACAGTTTCGCGGGAGAAGCTTGAATGGCTGCTCGCTGGCCCTCATCTAGTTACTAGTGGATCGCTTTCGGTAGTTGCAAGGATTGTCGCATGACAGAAATCGAAACCTACGAAAAACAGCTTGACGACGAAAAGCCGGCGAAAGATGGTGAGTTGATCGGCAGCGAAACGACGTCGCTTGCGCGACCTTCTGAAGTTTTGCCCAGCGTGTTGCACGTATTGCCATTGGCGAATCGGCCTTTCTTTCCGGCGCAGATGGTTCCACTCATGTTGGAACAAGATCCATGGTTGCCCACTATCGAAGCGGCAGCCGAGTCTAGTCAGAAGTTGCTCGGATTGGTGCTTGTGAGCACCGACAATCTGTCCGCAGCACGGCCCGGCGATTTTCATTCTATGGGCACTGCATGCCGAATTCATAAGATCCATACACTGGAAGATAAGGTGCAGGTTTATGTTGAAGGACTCCAACGATTTCGGATCGAGGAGTGGGTTTCCAAGGAACGACCGTTTGTTGTGCGGGCGCAGTACTTTCCGGAAACCAGTTACAAAGACGTAACCGAGCTCAAGGCCTACACGGTTGCAGTAATCAATACCATAAAGGAGTTACTGCCGCTAAACCCGCTATACGCCGAAGAGTTAAAGTTTTTCCTCAATCGTTTTAGTCCTGAAGAGCCGGCACGCCTGGCCGATTTTGCCGCTAGCCTAACCACCTCGAGTAAAGAAGAGCTCCAAGATGTCTTGGAGACTACACACATACTCGCTCGCTTAGAAAAGGTCCTGCTCTTGTTGAAGAATGAGGTCGAGGTAGCCAAGGTGCAGATGCGTATACACAAACAGGTGGAGGAGAGCATTCAAAGTCGCCAGCGTGAATTCTTCTTGCGTGAACAGATGAAGGCCATCCAGAAAGAGCTTGGCATCGCCAAGGATGATCGGACGGCAGAGCTCGACAGATTTCGCGCTCGACTCAAGGACATCAAGCTGCCCGAGGAGGCGCAACAGCGAATTGATGATGAGCTCCAGAAGATGTCTGTACTTGAGTTCGGGTCGCCCGAGTACAGTGTTACGCGAAACTATCTCGATTGGTTGACGTTACTGCCGTGGGGTAAATATTCAGAAGACAATCTTGACCTCGAGCATGCACGAGAAGTGTTGGACCACGACCACGAGGGTCTGGATGATGTCAAGGAACGAATCATCGAGTTTCTCGGCGTTGGTGTCATGCGCGGTGAAGTCGCTGGTTCCATCTTGTTGCTAGTTGGCCCGCCTGGTGTCGGCAAGACATCCATCGGTCGTTCGGTAGCGGCAACGCTGGGTCGGGAGTTTTATCGTTTCTCCTTGGGCGGGGTGCGCGACGAAGCAGAGATCAAGGGACATCGACGCACATATATTGGTGCCATGCCGGGCAAATTCATCCAAGCACTCAAGCAAGTCGCGGTTGCCAACCCAGTCATCATGTTGGATGAAATTGACAAGATTGGCGCTTCCTATCGCGGTGACCCCGCCTCTGCTTTACTGGAGGTGCTTGATCCTGAACAGAATCGCGATTTTCTCGATCACTATCTGGATGTGCGATTCGATCTTTCTAAGGTGTTATTCATGAGCACGGCTAATCAACTCGATACTATTCCGGTGCCGTTATTGGATCGAATGGAGATCATCCGTCTGGGCGGGTACATCGCCAGCGAGAAGATCGAAATCGCTCGGAAACACCTAATACCGCGGCAACTAAAAAGAGCGGGATTAAAGCGTGGGCAGTTAAAGATAGATAAGAGCGCGTTGCGCGAGGTCATCGAAGGTTATGCGCGTGAAGCGGGCGTGCGTAACCTCGAAAAACGCATCGGCGCCATCGCGCGCAAAGCGGTAGTAAAGATCCTGAACGGTGCCAAACCACCGATCAATGTCGGTGTCAAGAATGTGGTGGACTACCTCGGCAAACAGGTATTTCGCAAGCAAAAGCCGTTGACCGGAATCGGAGTCGTCACTGGTTTGGCATGGACGCCATTGGGTGGCGTCACGCTTGATGTCGAGGCCACACGCGTGCATGAGCGTGGAAGTGGGCTTAATCTGACTGGACAACTCGGCAACGTCATGAAGGAGTCGGCCGGAATTGCCTACAGTTACATCTCGGCGAATTGCAAGGCGCATGGCGCCCCAGCCGATTATTTTGGAGATGCCTTCATCCACCTGCACGTACCAGCTGGCGCTACACCTAAAGATGGACCCAGTGCCGGCGTCACCATGGCGACGGCCCTTCTATCTTTGGCACGGCGTGAAAAGATTGCCCGCCCGATTGCGATGACTGGCGAACTGACGTTGACTGGCCAAGTACTGGCGGTGGGCGGGATTCGTGAAAAAGTTATTGCCGCTCGTCGTGCTGGCACAATGGAGCTTATCCTGCCCGAGGAAAATCGCGGGGATTTCGAAGAGCTACCAGAACATATCCGCGAGGAAATCGAGGTGCATTTCGTGCGCCAGTATAAGGAAGTTGTTCCCATCATTTTCCCGACTTCAGGACGGAAAAGTTCAAGGTAGGGCTTATTTTGTATCTCAAGTTCGTTTAGATATCATGCGCTCCCCATGACTGAGAGGGTCCTCGTATTAGGTGCAGATATCGCTGCCGGCAAGTGTATGGCCTTGACGCTGGCAGCCGATCCACTGGTCGAATGTGTTATCGGGGTTGGTAAATCTGACAAGAATCGGGTATTCGCAGAACAGATCGGTGCGCGTGTAGTAAAGATCGACTCCGAGAATGCAATGTCTGTGCGCAAGGCGCTTGATGGCGTGTTTGCGGTGGTGCGGACCGGCGGGTCATTTCAGCTCGACAACCACCGTTACCGCGTAGCCGAACAATGCGTGAAATGCGCAGTGCATTACGTCGATATGGCGAGTGCCCGTGACCATGTCACGGGCATAAAGGCACTAAACGCTAAGGCTGAAGCTAGCTCATCCCTGATTGTGGCTGGTGCCACGGCAGTGCCGACCATCTCTAGTGCTCTGGTCGATTCGCTCATACAAGAATTCGACCGCATGGGCGAGATCCATGTTGCCGTTTGTTCGGCGGATGCAGATACATCGTGGCTAGCTATGGGCAGGGCCTTACTGCCATCCGTGGGTCGCGTGATACGGGTGTGGCAGATGGGACGCTGGCGTGATACGCATGCATGGTCGGAACCAGAAAAGGTTGAGTTCCCAGCACCGGCGGGTCTTCAGCGTGTGTACTTGTGCGATTTTCCAGATCTTGATCTTTTTCCAATCCTCTATGAGGCGCTAACCGTGAGCGCCCGCGGCGGTCTGCAAAAACCGCTACTCAACAACACGCTGGCGGCACTGGGTCGACTGAAGCGCGGTAAGAGCCCGAAAGCCTCCCGCACCAAGCGAACCAATCGTGGCAGGGTTAGTAGTGGTTTTCAGAAACTGGTGGATACGATTACGGGTGTACATGTTCACGTGCTTGGGCAGCAAAAGGGCGCGGTAGTCAGACGATCTGCGTCCTTGATTGCCCGTAGTAACAGCGGTACGGCGATGTCTTGCAGCCCAGCCATTGCGCTCATCAAGAAGTGGACACACGAGGGTGTGTCTAGTGCGGGTGCCCTGCCGTGCGTTGGGTTGCTGACCTTGGATGCCATCAGGTCGGAGTTGGCTGGGCACGATATCATACTGGTCAGATCCTAAGGGGTTTTGTGGTTGCGGGGTTGCTGGTAGATTCGCACTTGCGAGGTTGCAAAGGTTGGTACCCATGCGCAAACGCCATCTGGGCATGTTACTGTCGATAGGCATAATGCTGGCCGCCACTGCCACGAGTATAACCGGCTGCGGCAAGAAGGGTCCGCTGTATCTTCCGGATGCGACTCAACAGCAGTCCGATAGTGAACAATCAGAAAAGAAGTCGAAGAAGCAAAAACAGTAGTTCATCGTCCATGAATTCTTTTGTTTATCGTGACGGCTATCTTTTTGCCGAGGAAGTTTCGCTAGCTACAATCGCGGAGCGCTTTGGGACACCCTGTTATGTCTACTCGCGTAGCATGATAGAGGACCGTTGGCATGCCTTTGATGAAGCATTTGGCGCGCGTGACCATCGGTTGTGTTATTCGGTCAAAGCTAACTCCAACCTTGCGGTTTTGAATGTCCTAAGCCGTCTAGGTTCTGGCTTCGGCATCGTCTCCGGGGGTGAACTCGAGCGTGTTTTACGTGCCGGTGGTAATGCATCCAAGGTTGTGTTCTCGGGTGTAGGCAAATCCGATACTGAAATGCGTCAAGGTTTGCAGGCAGGCATCGACTGTTTCAATATAGAGTCTGCCGATGAGCTTTCGCGTCTAAACGACATAGCAGCTGAATCCGGTGTTCAGGCGCCGATCGCCTTACGTGTTAACCCGGATGTCGATCCGAATACTCACCCTTATATCTCCACGGGTCTCAAGCACAATAAATTTGGTATTCCCATTGAAATTGCTGGCGACCTTTATGCGCGCGCGCAATCATTGCCAAACATAACGATTAATGGCGTCGCCTGCCACATCGGATCCCAGCTCACAGAGATGGGACCGTTTATCGACACGCTTGATCGATTGTTGGTGTTGGTGGACGCATTGCGTGGTAATGGAATCGAATTGAAGAATTTGGATCTTGGCGGTGGTCTAGGTATTTCATATCGGGACGAACAACCGCCCACACCACAGGACTACGTTGCCAAACTGATGGATAAGTTAGATAAGTCTTCGTCCAAGGAATTGTGCATCATCATCGAGCCCGGACGTGCCCTCGTGGGCGAAGCCGGATTGCTGTTGACCTGCGTCGAATATGTGAAACACGGTGAAATAAAGAACTTTGCGGTAATGGATGCTGGTGTGAATGATTTTATGAGGCCAGCTCTCTATGATGCGTGGCACGAAATCTTGCCCGTATCGAAGCGAAGCAAGGGTGCGACTCATACCTATGATGTCGTCGGGCCAGTTTGTGAAAGTAGTGATTTCCTTGGGCGTGACCGTGAGCTAAGCGTTGCCAAAGGCGACGTACTCGCTATTAAATGTGCTGGTGCTTATGGTGCATGCATGACCTCACGTTACAATACACGTCCGCTTGCAGTCGAAGTTATGGTGGATAAAGGCAAGACGCATCTTATTAGGCGTCGTGAGACCATCGATGAGATGTTAGCTACTGAATCGGTTTTGCCAGGGTAAGACTCTATGGACCGTATTCCCGAGCCGGAGCTAATGGATGAAGTGGAGCAGGCGCGTGCCTATGCGGCTGCCGATTTTTCCGAACCTCACCAAGCATTCGTTAAACATTTCCGCCAGCGATTTGCAGACTACGACCCCAAGCAGGTGCTTGACCTGGGTTGCGGGCCGGCTGACATAAGCATTCGTTTTGCTCGTGACTATCCTCAATGTGCGTTAACTGGTGTTGATGGCGCTGCCGCCATGCTGGCTCTCGGCCACGATGCCGTAAGCGCTGGTGGCCTGCAGTCGCGTGTTGAGTTGATACAAGTTTATCTGCCGGGTTCGCTCCCCAAAGCAGGCAGTTTTGACACCGTAATAAGCAACAGTCTTCTGCATCATCTGGCCGAGCCCATGGTGTTGTGGGATACACTAAAAGCTAACGCATCTGAGGAGGCCGTGGTTTTTATTATGGATTTGTTGAGGCCTGATTCGCAGGCGGCAGCACATGAACTTGTTGAGCGACATGCGAGTGATGAATCCGAAGTGTTGAAGCATGATTTCTTCCATTCTCTGTTGGCCGCCTATCGCCCGGAAGAAGTCGATGTGCAATTGCGCCAAGCGGGACTGGTGGATCATCTACAAGTCGAGCTTGTAAGTGATCGGCACTTTATCGTTTGGGGCCGTCTGCACTGACGACTGGATGGTTACATAGGTTTTCTTGATGGCGAGGAAACGGTAACCTTTGCCTATGTCCATCCCTTTCACAAAGATGCAAGGTCTCGGCAACGACTTCGTGGTGTTCGATGGTGTTAGCCGCCAGGTTGACCTGTCTTCCGAGCAGCTTCGTTGGATTGCACACCGGCATTTCGGTGTTGGCTGTGACCAGGTACTGATCGTCGAGCGTGCCGAAAGGCCTGATGTCGATTTTCGTTTTCGCATCTACAATGCTGACGGTAGCGAGGCCGAACAATGTGGTAACGGCGCACGGTGTATCGCACGGTTTGCCCGAGATCGCGGTTTAACCCAGAAAGATGAGATCGTTGTCGATAGTCTCGCCGGTGTTAGCATTCTACGCCTGGAGGCCGGGGGTGAGGTGACGGTCGATATGGGTATCCCTGAGTTCGACCCGGCCAACGTGCCATTTGCGGCAAAAACACCGCAAATCGTCTATGATTTAGAGATAGATGGGAAGCAAATACAGGTCAGCGTATTGTCCCTTGGTAACCCACACGCGGTTCAGATCGTGGATGACATCGATAATGGTCTGGTGGAGTCACAGGGGCCGCTTATCGAGGGTCATCCCCGTTTCCCAAGAAGAGTGAACGCCGGATTTATGAAAGTAGTTGATCGACGGCACGTACACTTGCGCGTACACGAACGCGGTGTCGGCGAGACGTTGGCCTGCGGATCTGGCGCCGGTGCCGCCGTTATTGTCGGTTGTCGACGGGGATTACTCGACGATACCGTGCAGGTGACTTTACCCGGCGGGACGGCCCGCGTAGCGTGGGCCGGCGACGGCGAGCCGGTATTGCTGACAGGTCCCGCCGTTACCACCTATGAGGGAACGATTGAGGTAGCAGGTTCATTGTGAGCCAGAAGAACGAAGGACAACAAAAAGAACTGACTTGGGAGGAAGCGGTCGCCCGCTATTTGGAAGACAATCCTGACTACTTCCTACGCCAGGGAGAGGTGCTAGCCAATCTTAAGGTGCCCCATCCCGAGACCGGTGAGGCGATCTCCCTGATTGAACGCCAGGTGCAGGTTCTGCGTGAACAGAATCAACGACTACAGCAACAAATACGTGAGCTAGTGGCGATCGCCCGTGAGAACGATGTGTTGGGCGAACGATTACATCATTTCGGGCAGACGATGGTCGACGCGGCGTCGCTGGACGATACATTGAATAGCGCCCAAGATCTCTTACGGCAGGAGTTCAACTTGGATCAGGTCGTCATCCGCTTGTTGGGCGGTGGCGACAGTACGGCTGGGCGACCCGAGTTTACGAACGCAGATGATAGACAGTTGAAACGCTTGCTTAAGCAATTTGTCGGTGGCCGACCCGTATGTGGCGGAAAGTACGATGATGCCATGCTCGAGTACTTATTCGGCAGTACCGCTACCGACATCAAGTCGACTGCCATGGTTGCGTTGGGCGGCGAGATTCCTCGGGGTGCCCTTTGCCTGGGTAGCCGCGATCCCCATCGCTTCCATCCAAACATGGGGACACTGTATCTAGTGCGGCTCGGGGAGTTACTCATGCGTGGCGTCGCGAGGTATCTAAAATAGTTATCGGCTCTGCCTTGGGGACATGAAAGAGGGCGGCCAGCATCAAGTCTCCCAGTTTCTGCGGCATCTTCGCGATGAGCGCCGACTGTCGGTGAATACCATCGCCGCGTACCGGCGTGACTTGCTGCAGCTCATCGACTTCCTCAAAGCACAACAAATCACTGATTGGCAGGCACTCGATCCGCGACAAGCGCGCGTCTTCGTGACAACACTACATCGGCAAGGGTGCTCGGGCCGGACCATCAGACGCAGTCTTTCTGCCGTGCGCACCTTCTACCGCTATCTTTTGCGCGAGGGCCTGGCTACACGCGACCCGCTTGCGGGTGTCACTGCCCCCAAGGTTGAGAAGCGGCTCCCCAAGGTCCTAAGTGCGGATGAGGCGTGCGAGTTTGTTGCTATCGCCGGGACAGATCCCCTGAGCGTCCGTGATCGAGCCATGCTTGAGCTTATGTACTCCTCTGGCCTGCGCCTCGCTGAGTTGGTGGCCCTCAATATTGGCGATCTGGACCTCGAGGGGGGGCTGGTGAGGGTAACTGGCAAAGGGGCTAAGACTCGGGTCTTGCCAGTGGGCCGCTTTGCACGCCAAGCACTAACGCAATGGTTGGCGCTGCGGGGCCAATGGGCAACGGTGGACCAAACCGCGCTGTTTATCGGGCGCAAAGGGCAGCGTTTGACTCGCCGGGCGGTGCAGATGCGGGTCCGGCATTGGGGACTTAAGCAAGGCATGGCGGTTCGGGTGTACCCACATATGCTGCGCCACTCCTTCGCCAGCCATTTGCTCGAATCCAGTGGTGACCTTAGAGCGGTTCAAGAACTCTTGGGGCATGCCGACATCTCCACTACCCAGATCTACACGCATCTCGATTTTCAGCACCTTGCCCGAGTGTATGATCAGGCGCATCCACGGGCGAGAAGGAAGCGCACCGATTCTTCTGCAACCTGAACTCGCATGGCCGCGCGTTTGGGGTCGCCCTTTTGCTGTGCTACACTAAAAATTCTAGGCGTTTTTCAGCTAGAATTCGGGGCCGGAGAGCTTCACAAGTTCTCATCACAAAGAACATAAAATGATAGAAATTGGGACGAGTGGGCCGACATGGTCGGTGCAAAGGGAGTCATTGCATGACCATTGTTTCTAACTATCGGCAGCGCACCCTCAAAAACCAAATAACCGCGACTGGCGTTGGTCTACATACCGGCCAAAAGGTGTATCTGACCTTAAAGCCCGGACCCGTCAACTACGGCATCGTATTTCGCCGCACCGATCTCGAAACACCGGTTGAAATCAAAGCCCACCCCGACAGTGTTGGAGACACCAGCCTGTCTACGGGGTTGGTGAAGGACGGTGTGCGGATTTCCACCGTGGAGCACCTGCTCTCGGCGCTAGCCGGATTGGGGATCGATAATGCCTGTGTCGACGTGAGTGCGCCGGAAGTCCCTATCATGGACGGTAGCGCCGCACCCTTTGTCTTTCTAATCCAGTCCGCCGGCATCACAGAACAGAACGCACCTAAGCGCTTCTTACGAATCAAGCGTACGGTGCGTGTTGAAGACGGCGATAAATGGGCGAGGTTTGACCCCTATGAGGGCTTCAAGGTTTCCTTTAGCATCGATTTTGATCACCCAGTATTCAAGCGCAGTTGCCGCCAGGCAGAGCTCGACTTCTCATCGACTTCCTTTTTGAAGGAGGTCAGTCGTGCGCGCACATTTGGCTTTATGCGGGACATCGAACGTTTGCACGAGCGACAACTTGCGTTGGGGGGCAGCCTAGATAACGCGATCGTGTTGGACGACTATCGGGTGGTTAACGAGGATGGATTACGCTACGAGGATGAGTTCGTCAAACATAAGATACTTGATGCGATCGGCGACCTCTATCTCCTGGGCCACAGTCTTATCGGCTCATTTAGCGGACACAAATCGGGCCACGCTCTGAACAACAGGTTATTGCGGGTTCTTCTTGCCGAAGCGGATAGTTGGGAGTTGGTGACCTATAACGATACGCAGCCAGCACCTATACCTTACCTACAGCCGGTGGAAAGTACTGTCTAGCACGCTACCGAGAAACTCGTTCTCAGTAGCGTGCTAGAGCGGTAGAAGGATCTACCGCACACCCCGCACCTATCCCTTGAAAGAGCCTTCACCCCCCCTACGGCCAGTGACTTAGACACCAGGCGTGCGAGCCCAAGGTCCTTGGCAAGGATAGGTGCGGGGTGGAGAAAAGCAAAAACCGCGCTTTTTGCTTTTCGAGCTGAAAAATCCAGGGAGGGACTTTTTCAGCATCTTTCTAGTTAAGCTCAACCGTACGGTTCGCCGTACCCACAGCTTCTATTCGCCATAAACGCGTCGGCCGGCTTAGGCGGCGTCTTCTTCTTCATGCGTCGGTGGGATTAGTTCTATTCGGTCGCCACCGGCATTCCGCGCCATCTTCATCGCGCTATCGGCACGGACCAAGGTATCTTCTGATCCCTTGTCATGCTCGGCGTCGCAACATGTCTACCACCACTCAAACCGCAATAAACCTCGCCGGCAGTGGCGCTACTGGCCTTCTGACGACCAAGAACAAAGTTTCAGTTGTTGGCTGACGGTCTGTGCCATGTTGTCTGACAGCAACACCACAGTTTCTGCCTCTCGCATTTGCATGTGGGTGTTGATACCCCAAAATCCGGCCACCGCAGCCACAAGCGTGCCCACAAGCAGGATCACGAGGCTGTAAGGCATGGACTTTGAAAGTGAAAAAGGGCGCGTAGGTTCCATGAGCGCTGCGTTCTCCGTGAGGATGTGCGCCTAGGGCACACCAGCCAGCCAAAAATCCATGGGAGGACTGCGCCTACGCGCGCACCAATAGCGCTATGCCAAGCAACTCGTCTGGATGAGGCCCGCCCATGGCTTTATCGGCATGGGCGGGTAAAGACTTGAATCTAAGATTAGTCTAAATGGGAATACAGATGCTCACGGTTCCAGGGGATGGTGTTGTCAGCCCCGCGAGCGAAGGTAACCTGATACAGTTGCAGCGATGTCGTCGTAAATGCAGCGATTGAGCCGGATAGATAAAGGCGCCACACCCGGACAAAGGTTGGATCGAACATCTTGCCTACTTCATCGATATGGGCGTCGTACCGTTCTAACCAGTGCTCCAAAGTCTTGGCGTAATGCATGCGGAGGTTCTCCACGTCCAGGATGGAGAAGTTCCGCGGTTCGAAAATATCCAGCATCTCGCGAAGCGAAGGCGGGTGTGCCCCCAGGAAGATGCGTTTCTCAATCCAGGGATTCATCCTGCCGGCCGCCCTGTTTCGACCTATGGAATGTATTAACCCGCGCCCGTGATCGGTGAGTGAACGGTGTATGACCTCACCCAGTTCCTTGTAGTGTTTCTTCCCTACGTGCTCCAGCATTCCAACCGAAACGAACGCATCATAGGTCCCTGAAATGTTGCGATAGTCATCTTCGATGTATTCCACACGATCACTGAGACCCTCGGTGCGCGCCCGTTCACGTGCGTAGGCGATCTGTTCGTGTGAGATATTATACGATCGAACGAAGGCTCCGTAGTGTTTGGCCATGTGACGGGCAAGGCCGCCCCAACCACAGCCCGCCTCAACCACCGTGTCTCCCGGCTTTAGTTGCAGCTTGCGACATACATGGTCCATTTTCTCCAACTGTGCCGCTTCCAGAGTCATGGTTGGATCTGGAAAGTACGCGCATGTGTATTGCATCTCCTCATCCAACCACATCTCGTAGAATTCATTGGAAATATCATAGTGATGGTGGATGTTGTGCTTAGAGTCATTGAGCGTGTTAAGTCGAGGTCGGCTCCACGCCCAAGAAAGGTGCTTTTTGAGCCAGCGAATCTCGGCTGAATCACGGATGCCGCGGTTAATGGCTTCAAGGAACTCGACGAGGTTGCCTTCGACCTCCACACGCCAAGTGCTATAAAGATCGCCAAAGTGTACAGCCGGATTGCGCAGCAGCTTGTATAAAGACTTACGATCGCGAACTAGGAGTCTTGCTACGGGTTGTGCCTGTGAGCCGGCTATTTCTTCGTTATTCCACAAGACCACGCTGATGGCTGGATTGCCCAACAGCGCCAACGATCTTTGCAGGAACCACTTGTCCAGGAAGCTGACATGACCGCGATCGGCGGACTGGCTTGGCGAAAATGCGTGGTGTTCGTTGTCGACAACCAGATCTGACAATATACCATTGATCTTCTTCATCTTTCTTCTCCGCGCCAGCTGCTCGATGGAGCCATCATATGGTAAAAGAAATCTGTTGCCATGACAATTTCCGAGCGTCGATTGCACTGAGGTTCCAACACGGTAAGCTATCCCAGCGATGCGGGAACCGTGTTGATTTGAATCGATAAAAAAGTGTTAAAGAAGAACCCGTTAGATTTCCACTCGGGACTTTCGACCGACCGCTTCCAAGGAGCTTGTATGCCTACTCCAGATCTGCCGGCTGACCGGCCAGTGACCGTCAGGGTGGTACCTATGCCGGCCGACACCAATAGTATGGGAGACATCTTCGGGGGTTGGATCATGTCGCAGGTCGATATCGCCGGCGGCATTGCCGCCGCCCGCCGAGCCCGGGGTAGGGTGGTTACGGTGGCTGTCAATGCGCTGGAGTTCAAAAAGCCGGTATTCGTTGGTG
>CAXMNC010000078.1:0-8794 GCA_964194625.1 Acidiferrobacterales bacterium | reverse complement strand
TCGGCGCTCGTTCGGGTCCTCGATTTCGAGCCACTTCCACGGATCCCCGTCGATCAGAGAGTGAATGCCCAAGTCCCCATCGGTGTCGTTGAGCTCGAAGAAGATGTTCGCCTCATCGAAGGGGATCTCATCCCCGTCATCATCGGCCGAGCTTGACGGCGCGACAATGCCTAGGGCAAGTGCAGCTATTGTCGCGACAAAAGCACGTGACAAATGTACGTGTTTCATTGCAGTGATAATCACTAGTGAAAAAATCAGGTAGGCCATGATGCTCTCCCTTTCAAGTTTATCGGGATTGACATACTACTGAGCCAACCTGACCAGAACGTGGCCCCAAAATGACCATAACGTGTTCCCAAAATGACCATTTGGTAATGTAAGGTCGAAATTGGTACTCGTGCATAGACAAACCGCGTGTTGATCTCGTAAAGTTCTAACAACGTGGCGATGTGGAGTCTAGAATTGTCTCGGTTTCAATCACGAAAATGTTCTTGAGACCATGAAACAGCTAGAGCGCTGCACGTATAATCTGGTTAGCATCGCGGTTGGTATTTTTCTTCTGCTGCCTGCTATGGTACAGGCGAAGAATCCAACACCGGCACAACCCGGGGTCAGGTCCTCTCACAGTATTCCTGTTGTTCGTTTCGCTGATGAACGCTTGACAGTGAAGGTGCGAGATATCCCGCTGAGAGAACTCCTTAAGGAAGTTGCTTGGGAAAGTGGTCTTGCCCTCGTGCTCCTGAGTCCGTTGCAAGACAGGGTTACCATCGAATTTCACGGGCTTCGTCTGGATAAGGCATTGCGCCGCATATTGCGCCATCGGAATTTCGTCGTGGAATACGACGAGCAGACAACCAAGGCAGGTAAATCCGTGGTCATTCGACCTGCGAAACTGTGGGTTTTTGGAAATGAAGACGGTGATTACCCGGTTAAAACCCTCGTTTTCGAAACAGCGGAACCGCGACTACTCCCAGGACTGACTGCTTTGGACGAAGCTGTGATGCGAGCGTCTTTCGAAAGCAATAATCCCGAGAACCGAGAAGACGCAGTAGAAATGTTGGGCCAAAGTGGAAGTCCAAATGCGATTGCAAAGCTCAGCCTAGCGTTGACTGACGAGAACACTGACGTGCGTGAGGCCGCCATCGATGCGCTTACCGACATCGGTGGTGATGAAGCTGCACAGGCGCTGGCTGTTATGTTACAAGACGAGGATGCCGCACTCAGGGAAGACACGGTAGAAGCACTTGGCGTCATCGGTGGTGACGTGGCTATGAATCTCTTAGAGCAGGCTGTGCACGATAACGATGAATTCGTTCGGGAAACTGCCGCGGAATTGCTTTCCCAGATCAAGAGTCAGAGTAATTGAACCCCAACCTGCCATAGCAGTCTGCAGAAATCGCGATCGCTTGGACGCTGCGAAAACATGACCATTTGGTCATAAACGGCAAGAACTGGGCCAACGAGTAGACAAGCCGCAAAGCGGTCTTTAGAGTGAAACCGTCCCCAGCGAATTGGGGATGACACCCGACGATGCGCGTATTACTGATCGAAGATGACCCCAAGATTGCTGCCTTTGTAAGCAAAGGGCTGAAGGAGGCTGGTTTTGTCGTCGAGCACGCAAGCGACGGCAAAACTGGGCTACAGATGGCGATTAACGAGTCTTATGACGCTGGCGTCATTGACATCATGCTACCTGGCCTAGATGGTCTTTCGGTCATTGACGAGCTGCGGCTGCGGCGTATTAAACTACCAGTGATTATCCTCAGCGCTAAGCGATCGATCGATGAGCGGATCGAAGGTCTCTACGCGGGCGGTGATGACTACCTTACGAAACCCTTTGCTTTCTCCGAATTATTGGCGCGCATTCATGCCTTGATTCGCCGCGCGAACGACTCTCCCGAGCCTACGGGAATCACGGTTGCTGACCTGTCCATAGATCTACTCACGCGCCTTGTCACCCGCGAGGGAAAAACAATCGATCTTCAGCCCCGGGAGTTCTCGCTTCTCGAATACCTTGCGCGAAACGCTGGACGCGTGGTCTCCAAAACAATGATCATGGAACACGTGTGGGACTATAACTTTGATCCGCATACGAACGTCGTGGAGTCTCGGATTTGCAGGTTGCGCGACAAAGTCGACAAGGACTTTGACGCACCTCTCATTCATACCGTAAGGGGGATGGGCTATGTTCTTAAATAAACTTCGTAGCTTGCGCCATACCCTAGCTCTGCGTCTAACGGTTTGGTATGCCGGGATATTCGTTGCTTCGTGCGTTCTTGCCTTTATGCTGGTGTATGTGCTGATGGTGTCGATCGTGCAGGAACGCACCGATGCAGATTTGGAAGAGGACATCGACGAGTTTGCAGGCCTCATGCAATCAGGCGGGCTTGAACGCGTCAAGGCCGAGATGTTGTTGGAAGCGCAGGGTGAAGAAGTGAACGATGTTTTCCTTCGTCTATGGACACCCAACGGTGATCAGATCGCAACGACGGATCTTTCTTCGTGGCCCGAACTGGGCACGCCAGATGGGCACCTGCTACAGCTCGACCGCACCGATGAACCGGTACTGGAAACTCTGGCGCTACCTGATCGCGAGCACAAAGTGCGTAGCGTCTATGGCAGCATAGGACCCGGTCTGGTACTCCAAATCGGAGAATCCTTAGAGGAGGACGAAGAGTTTATTCGTGCCTTACTCACCGGATTTATCATCACGATAATGGCGATCATCGCGCTGGGCGGTCCGATCGGATGGTTTATGGCGCGACGAGCCTTGCGTGGTGTCGAAGAGGTCACACGGACGGCGGCCGAAATCGCCGACGGCGCCCTTGATCGACGTGTGCCGGTACGATCTGGTGGCGATGAACTCGATAAGTTGGCACAAACTTTCAATACCATGCTCGATCGCATTCAGGCGTTAATCCTTGGAATGCGCCAGATGACTGATAACCTGGCCCACGATTTGAGAAGTCCAGTCGCACGGATCCGTGCCTTTGCCGAAATGACCTTGGCCGGCGGCGGATCACGAGCCGAGTGGGAGTCACTGGCCGCCAATACCACCGAGGAATGCGATCGGCTACTGGAGATGATTAACACGACACTCGATATTGCCGAGGCTGAATCGGGTGCAGCCAAATTGAGAGTCACTGATGTCGATCTAGTGGACGTGGTTATCGATGCCTGTGACTTGTTTAGGACGATCGCAGAGGACCGCCAAATAACGATTGCTACCGACTTACCGGAACACTGTCGTATTCGAGGCGATCTGCAAAGACTGCAACGAGTAGTCGCCAACCTCCTGGACAATGCGTTGAAGTACACATCGGCCGGTGGTAATGCGACCATAAAGTTGACCGATGAAGGCGACCTCGTGAATTTATCAATTGAGGACACGGGTATTGGCATAGCGGCCGATGAATTACCCCGCATCTTCCAGCGTTTTTATCGCTGTGATCGGAGCCGTTCGGAACATGGGAACGGATTGGGGCTGAGTCTAGCGATGGCATTTATGCGCGCCCACGGTGGGGATATTATGGTCAGGAGCAAGCCTGAACACGGCAGTACATTCACCGTGGTTTTAGCTCGATCGCGCTATGCCGAAAATCGCAAACGCAGTCCATTGTAAGCTAACACCTCGACCTGCCTTAGCCGCACCAACCTGCTGCATTAATTTAGTCAGCCATCAGCCGCAACGCGCGCACGATAGCGTACCAAAAGCATATACTCGGATAGTCATTGGCCTAACACTGTTACTCGCCACCCCCGTTGCGGTCAGCGAAAACGCTCAACCCCCGACCGCAAAATCCCATGCCTACTTGTCGCAGGCGACAACCGGGGAACGCTCGGTCGATCCACCGGTCAATCCCAATCAAGAAAGCCCAAATAAAGTCCTCGAAATCGTTAGCGGGTTCGAATTCAACGGCACTAGACTGAACAACGTCACCCTCGGGCAACAGTCGGGTGACAATGTTCGAATGTCGGACCAGGAAATCCAAGCGGCGTTCTTATACAGGCCAAGTAGACGAATGTCGATATTCGGTGAACTCAAGCTGATAGCCGAACAAGAAAAGCGTGATGACGCAACACCAAGAGTTTCGGAAGAAGGCGTAGAGCGCGGCGAAACTTGGGTGCTCCTCAAAAACCTCTTCGAGAGCCCGTATTCGATAAAGATCGGACGCCAAAACTTCTTCGAGTCACGGCGATGGTGGTGGGACGATGACCTCGACGCGATCAGTGTCAGCTATCTGGACAATCAGTGGCAAGGCTACGTTGGCTACGGCGAAGAGTTGGGTCGTACTTCGTCGATCGAGGACTTCATTGACCCGGAGAAAGAAGACGTACAGCGGTTGTTGGGGCATGCGAACTGGCGCGTCTCCCAAACCCTCGATCTTGGCGCATTCTACTTACGTCAACGTGATAACTCAGGAATCTTGCCCGTAGGCAGTATTATCGAGACCGCCCGCGAGGATGAAAGTGATGCTGATCTAGACTGGTTTGGGCTTCGAGCTAGTGGTGACCTACCTACATCCCGAGATCATCGGCTCAGCTATTGGGCAGACGCTGCCATCGTAGATGGGGATGAGACCTTACTCGACTTCAACGACGCAGGGGCTGGCCTGAGTCGGGTGGGTTCGCTCACGCGCCGTGACGTTCGGGGTTGGGCAATAGACCTGGGCCTTATATGGACACTACCATGGTGGGGGGCGCCTATCGTAACCGTTAGCCACGCCCATGGTTCGGGTGACAAAGATCTTACCGATGATACGGACCGCAGCTTCCACCAGACGGGTCTTCAAGATAGTGATGAAGAATTCCGTACCTACGGGGAACTACTTAGACCCGAGCTATCAAACCTGCGCGTCAGCACGGTTGCGCTGACGTTCCCCGTTCACACAAAAACTTACCTGACCCTTGGTTATCATCGCTTTCGGCAGGTGTACCCTGCTCCCTTCTTACGCGAGGCACGCATCGAAGCCGACCCCACCGGCAATAGCAAGGACATTGGTGAGGAACTCAGTTTGCTGGTCGAATTACGCAAGTGGGAGAATCTCGAGATTGATCTAGCCGCCGCCATTTTCGAATCGGGGAATGCCTACGGGGAAAGCGCTGGCGAACACGCTAAAAGTGTATTTGTTAAACTCGGATATGAGTTTTGAACCTACGCGCCCCAGCTAATTAGGCTACCGTCACCCGCTACATGCCTGTACCACGCCAACGCCTTCGCCCTGTCCCGTTTAACCAGGGCTTGGTAAGGTAAGCCTTAGCTTTAACCACTACCAAGGAGGCAGGGATGAGGCCACCAGACCGCCGGCCATCCATAGGTTGGGCTTTACTTCGTAACCAGGAAGCCACTTTGTAGATTATGAGAGCCCTCTCCACGACAGACGCGAAAGACATCCTGCGCCAGCTTTATGGTGTCAGTGGCTCCGCGAATCAATTGCCAGGTGAGCTTGATCTTAATTTCCACATCCGCACCGATTCAGGCGATCAGTATTTATTGAAGATCTACCCGCCTGGTCGTGATGGATCGGTTTTGGATCTTCAGAACAAGGCCCTTGCCTATCTGGAAAGCACAGCTCCTGGTCTCTGTATTCCCCGCGTCGTTACGACCCAAAGCGGTGATGAAATTGGTGTATGGGTGGACGCTACTGGTGCCACGGGCTCAACGCGTCTGCTCACTTGGCTGAGTGGCAAGCTCTGGGCCGAAGCAAAACCAGATGTCGCGAAGAGTGGTCCAGAGCTTGGCGCGTTTCTCGCCAAGCTCGATAAGGCACTCGTGAACTTCTCGCACCCAGCCATGGTCCGCGACTATCTTTGGGACCTACAGCACATCAACCGCCAGCGCGAAGTAATCGAGCAAATCGAGCCCGTTGCGATGCGCGAGACGGTTGGCAAGGTGATTCGGCGCCTGACTAACGATCTGTCACCGCAACTTGCTGCCCTGCCCAAGCAAGTTATCCACAATGACGCCAACGGTCACAATATCGTACTCGAGGCTGACGGTAGTCTGGTCGGGCTGATTGATTTCAACGACATGCTTTACAGCTATCGAGCGGGCGAAATAGCTGTAGCTTGTGCCTACACCATGACAGGCCGGTCAGATCCCATTGGTGCCGTACTACCGATAGTGACTGCTTATTATGCAGAGAACCCACTGTGCGAAGATGAAATCACAATGTTGTTCGGCTTAATCGAGGCACGTATTGCCATCAGTATTTGCATGGCTGCCCGTCAGATCGTTAATGATCCCGACAATGAATACCTCCTTGTCAGCCAGAAACCGTTTCGAGCACTACTCGAACATCTAGCTACGGAAAATCGTGAGCTGGCCATTTACCGTTTTCGCGATGCCTGTGGGCTGCCCGCAAATTCCAACGCACCGAAGATTATCCGTTGGTTAGAGCAGAACCGACATCAGTTTGCCAGGGTATGTGACTTCGACCTATCAGACCCGATCAAGCTGCTAACTATTGACCTCAGTGTCGACGGCTCGGACATGCAAGATGTTGATGCATCAACAAGTACAGCTGAGTTCAGCGAACACTTATTCAGGAAGATACAAAACGAGGGTGCGAATGTCGGTATCGGGCGTTACCTGGAACGCCGCAGTCTATATAAATCTGACCGCTTCGTCACCGACAATTCGATGGAGCAGCGGGACATCCACCTTGGAATCGACCTATTCATGCCAGCCGACGAACCTATCTATGCGCCGCTAAACGGCAAGGTAGAGGCGTTCGCCAATAATAGCGACCGTTACGACTTCGGCCCAGTTGTCATCCTGCGCCATGATACCGATGACGGCATACCCTTGTGGACGCTCTACGGGCATTTGAGCGAACAGTCTCTCGACCAACTTCGGGTCGGTCAAGCAATAGAGCAAGGCGGCCTCGTAGGTTGGGTTGGAAACTATCCCAACAACGGCGATTGGCCTCCGCACCTGCATTTTCAATTGCTCACTACTCTCCTAGGTATGGGAATCGGTATCCATGGTGTCGCGACCACAGGCCAACTTGACGTTTGGGAAAGTATATCGCCGGACCCGAATCTGATTTTGGGTATCCCTTTCAGTTGCCGAGCCGGCGTTCCCCGCTCATCAGAGTATCTCACGGGCCGACGTCGTCGTTTTCTTGGAAAAATGCTGAGTCTGTTCTATGCACGGCCGATCAAGATCGTACGCGGTAAAGGGCAATATCTTTACGACGACCAAGGCAATCGTTGGCTAGACATGATCAACAATGTTTGTCATGTCGGCCATTGTCACCCCTATGTAGTGGCCGCTGGCCAAGCGCAGATGGCGCAACTCAATACCAACACCCGTTTCCTTCATGACAATATCGTTGAATACGTTCAACGGCTGGCGGCAACCTTTCCACAGCCGCTATCAGTATGCTTTTTCGTCAATTCCGGCAGTGAGGCCAACGATCTCGCATTGCGACTCGCTTGGACTTACACCAAACGCCGTGACTTGTTAGTCGTCGAACACAGCTATCATGGGCATCTATCCTCGTTAATCGACATTAGTCACTACAAGTTCGCCAGCAAGGGTGGGGCAGGATGCCCAGATTATGTCTGGACCATCCCTTGCCCCGATGGCTACCGCGGAAGGTTCCGTTACGCCGATCCTGATGCCGGACGGTACTACGCCAACACCATTAAACGTCAGATCGACACCATGCTGGCGCGTGACCGCCCGCCCGCCGCCTTGATCGCCGAATCGCTCGGCGGTGTCGCTGGTCAGATCATTCCGCCACCAGGATACCTGCAACATGCCTACGAGCACGTGCGTGCGGCCGGCGGGCTTTGCATCGCCGATGAAGTGCAGGTGGGGTTCGGGCGTGTCGGCAGTGCTATGTGGGCCTTCGAAACTCAGGGGGTCATTCCCGACATCGTCACGCTCGGTAAACCTATCGGTAACGGTCATCCGCTAGCGGCGGTCATTACCCGCCCCGAGATCGCTGATGCCTTCAATACGGGCATGGAATACTTCAACACCTTTGGGGGTAACCCCGTGTCATGCGCAATTGGTCTCGCCGTACTAGAAGTGATTCGCAATGAGAATCTCGCTGCCAACGCCACTCACGTGGGCGGGTTGATCAAACAAGGACTTGAGTCTCTGCAGCAAAAGCACGCGCTCATTGGTGATGTACGCGGCATGGGGCTTTTTCTCGGCGCCGAACTTGTTCGTGACCGCAACACATTGGAACCTGCGACCGAAGAGGCAAATAGTATCGTGGAAGCACTCAAACATCGTGGCATTTTACTCAGTGCTGACGGACCGTTCGACAACGTGCTAAAAATTAAGCCGCCGATGTGTATTACATCGGATGATGCTGATTTTTTTATTGGCACATTGGATAAGGTCTTGGCTAAACTGAACTAGTTCTTGGCTGATGTGCGCATAGAAGTCTGCGCGTCCGCCCCGCCTATCTTATTTGTCACAAGTCTTCGCCGGTGTCGTACGATATTTGGCGCATCCACACCGATTATGTCCTTCGGTAAAAGCTTGCAAGCAATCTGCTCGTTTTTATGTCGTCAAACTCCCTCGCTTTTCTGTCGAACTCCGTGATTCCCTGCTATCTCTCTAGTTCTTTGCTACTAGCGGGCTTGGACACAGTCTGAATTTGAAGGTCGTCGCATAGGGGGTGGAAACCCGGGAACAGTTAAATATATTGCGCCCGAGTCAGTGTGACGAGTTCCAGGGTTACTTGACCAGCAACCCCCTGCCAGCGCGTGAGCTTGAGGTACTCCTAGCACAGGCCACTAGTACCATGATGCCGAGCCAGCGCGCATCATA
>CAXMNC010000077.1:0-6807 GCA_964194625.1 Acidiferrobacterales bacterium | reverse complement strand
TCGAACTGTTCATCGCCGGCGATGTCCTCGGCAGCCTCGAGCGTAAAGCCGTGCATGACCGCCAACCGTCCACCCAGCAACTTCTCCTCGTCGTCGAGCAGGTCGTAGCTCCACGCCACCGACGCCTCCAGCGTTTGCTGTCGCGCCATCGCGGTGCGGCTTCCTCCCGTGAGCAGACGGAACCGATCGTCGATGTCAGCGGCGATACGAACCGGGTTCATCATGCGAACCCGTGCCGCGGCGAGCTCGATCGCGAGCGGTATGCCATCGAGTCGCTCGACGATCTCGGCGATGACCGCCGTTTCGTCGTCGGTGGGCATGAACCCGGCGCGGGCACTCTGTGCTCGTTGCACGAATAGCTCGACGGCTGTTGGCTCGTCGAGCGACGGTACCTGCCAAGTCGATTCCCCCACCAGGCCCAGCGGCTCACGACTCGTGGCAAGTACCCGCAATCCGGGACAATGCTTGAGGAGGTGCTCCAGCGTCGTGGATGCGCCCGTGAGCACCTGTTCGCAATTGTCGACGATGAGCAGGGCCTTGAACCCCCGCAGTTGCTCCGCCAAGGTCTCGACCATCGGCCGGCCGAGCTCCTCACGTAACCCGAATACACCTGCGATCGTGTGCCCGACGAGATCAGAATTCACCACGGGCCCCAACTCGACGAACCACACTCCGTCGACGAACTGCTCGAGTTCCTCGGCTCCGACCTGCACAGCCAGTCGGGTCTTGCCGCACCCTCCGGGGCCGGTCAGGGTGACGAGCCTATTGGCGGTCAACGCGTGGCGTACCGAGGCAAGGTCGTGCTCACGACCCACGAAGCTCGATAGCTGGGTCGGCAGGTTCGTTGGATCGCTGTCGACGGAACTCAATTGCGGAAACTTGCGATCGATGTCCGGGTGTGCGAACTGCCGCGTCGCGGCTACGTCCGGAGCCGGTAGTTCCTTGTCTGCTTTTAGTCTCGCGGTAAACGCTCTTACTGGCTGCTCGAAACCCTTCAAGTGCTGTTCACCCAGGCTCTGAAAATCGAATGGCATGCGCGTGGGTACCGTTTCCGATACCGATCCTTGCACCACTATGCCGCCCGATTCGGCTAACTGCTCAAGGCGCTGCGCCAAAACAACGCCAGCTCCCGTGAGGGTATTGTCAGCGACAATCACTTCGCCCAGGCTGATACCTATCCGCAATTGCGGCTGGATGTCGTCACTGATCAAAGAATTAGATTTTTCGTTCAGAGCTTGAAATGCGATCGCAGCGGGAACTGCGTCGGATGCTCGATTGAACTCAGCTACAAGAGCGTCGCCGCGTAGCTCGTGAGTTATTCCACCATAAGAACTGATGGTTTCTGAAAATCGATGGAATACTGATTGAATGCGCTCATGTGCCAGGGTTTCGTTCTTCTGCACTAGTGCGGTTGATCCGACCACATCGGCATGGAGGATTACTGCAAGCTTACGCGATAGATACTCTTGTTCCATGGATGTTCCGTTTTGGTTATGCGAATAATTCTATCGCATGCTGCCCAGGGATTATCGCTTGATATTACCAGGTACCGGGGTCCGTTGTTGGCCGTTAACTGCCCTCGTGTGAATTCACGCGAACGGCAGCTTAGGGCAATTTTCGGACGTTTTTTCCAAACGCGTGAGCGTCCGCTTTTTCCTTAGCAGTCATTCGCTGTGAGATTGTGAGGGACTGCTCAAAGCTGCCGTTCGGACTAACATGGCATGGACAGATCAAACCATGATTCGTCCCTACTAAATGGCACTCCTAAATCCTTCACTATTGCGACAAATTGGTTAAAAACGCTATGACTAAACAGTTTTACGATGAAAGCATGGTCAGGCAGCAAGAAAAGGTTGCCGCGACACCAGATATGGTTGCACAACGTAAAATCATGTTAAACCAGCTCGCACTTAAGGAGGGTGAGTTTGTACTTGATATAGGATCGGGCAGCGGGATTTTTGCTCGTGAAATGCTGGAGGTCATTGGAGATTCCGGTCATGTTTGCGGTGTTGATAGCGTCGAGTCAATGGTTAACATATCCAGAGGTATATGTCCGGGTGGTGAGTTTCTAAGAGGTGACGCAACTGAACTGCCGGTGGAGGATTCAACGTATGACGTGGTAACTGCAAGCCAGCTGCTGTGTTTCGTCCCAGATGTCGCTAAAGCGATATCGGAGATGTTCCGCGTTTTGAAGCCAGGTGGTCGATTGGTTATTCTTGATTCGGATTGGGACTCACTCGTTTGGAATTGTCGCAATCGGGAATTGATGGTTCGTGTAATCGAAATGATGACCGGCCCATATGCAGACCCTCATGTTCCGCGCACTCTGTCACAATGCCTGACAACCACGGGTTTCAAGATCACCGGCCGACATTCATATACCGTATTGAACTGGGAGCCGAACCCTGACAGCTATTCCGTGCAACTGGTTGGATTTATCAAGCCAATGATGGAAGCTTCTAATGAATTCACGATGGAAGACTGGGAGGCATGGGATGCTGATCAAAAGGAAACGGCACTGGCTGGTCAGTATATGTTCTCGGTTAATAGGTACATATTCAATGCGGAAAAACCGTGATTACCTCAACGTCGGCTTAGGGCAAACTCCGGCCAATCAAGTGTTATTAGCAGATTGTCCGCTATATCGGGTCGGCAGCCGCCTCTAACAGCGACACGACACACACAAAAGGTACTTAGAGTCGAGTCAAGTGCGGGTAGCGCAGCGCGCAAATCTTGCACATTTTTGGTCGGAAATATTCACCTAACATTTTTACTTTATTGTAAAAGTTGTCACATGATTTAGCAGAATAACAATTTAGTCTTGACTTGATCAGACAACCCAACAAGTAACCAATCGCCTCAATAGCGGAAATTTAAGATATTTTGATAATCTTCCGCAACTCAAACCCGTCATTCACGATTTGTTAGTTTTGCAACAAATAACGGCTTGATTTGGACTAGAGCTACCGAATCAAATGCATCGATCACTCGGCATGTTTAATTTTCTCGAGATAACTGATCCATGTTTGGGGGAGCCCGTGGGCCCGGGCACCATCACGCAAAAGCGTGATATATCGTTCTGAGGGATTCCCATCCTTTTCCAGACCATCGGCGATATACGTGAAAACAGGCAGCGGGCCTCCGGTCGGACCCTCCGCATCGAGCCAGATCGGTCTGTAGCGCCATCCCGGGATTCCTTCTGTAGCGTTCAGCCAAATCATATCTCGCCGCGTGATTAGGTAGAGTACGCCCCAAACTTCCGCGTCCTCGTCTGGGCTGATGTTCGCGGGCGCCGCCTTTCCCTTCGGCCGGCCCTCCAGATTGAATCGCAGGCGGTAGCCACGGACCCGGCCAACACGCCATTCCATCGGTCGCATTTTGCGTCGCTCTCGAAAGGCGCTGTCATGGATGTTCGCGCCATAGGCGAAATACCAGACACTGTCTTTCGGATTGCCGTCCAGTGTAAGTCCCCAGGCGCGATACCACAGCCGCGCGAGCGGCCAAACACAGACAATCATCGGCACCCAAAAACGCTTGAGCAAGCGTCGAACTCTAATCAACATCTGTTGTCTCCATTCGCGCGATGCGGCTCAAAAAGATGAGCTGTACCACAGCGGCGAGTGTCGCAGTGATGAATACTGCATGGATCGAAATGATGTGCACAATGGCCGCCCCCGCAATCGGCAACAGCGCCGCCGGCGAAGCAAGTGAATTGAAATATGCCGAATAAGCGGGCCTGCGGTTGTTGGGCGAGATTTCCATGAGGTAGCCGAGATAGCCGATCGTCATCCCGTTGAGCAGTGCACCGATGGTGCCAAACAGCAGAGCGAAGGCGGCAAGACGAACGCCTGCATCAAGATCGATCACCAGGAGCGCCAGAACACCCATTGGCGATAGAAGGCGGACGATGCCGACAACATGCAGAAGCTGGACCTTGCCGTAGCCATCGCCGATCCGGCCCCATTAAGCATTTGAGACGAGCGCGCCGATTGTCTGTGCGCCAAGCAGAATGGCAACATTCTCTGGCTTCAATCCAAGACCGGAGGCAGCAACAACATAGAACGGCAGGGCCACGAGCGTCACGCCCGCGAGCCGTTGTATATACGGGAACAATCGGAACCGCTGATCCGAGCGGAGTGTGCCCCAACCATCCTTTAAAAAGTTGCGAAACTTCCTAGAAGATGCAGCGCTTTTTGATGACGTCGGTGGCTCACCTGCCGGCACGAAACAGACAGACGAGAGAAACATCAGCACCGATGCAAGTGCAAAGATCAGCGCGTATGCCGTAAGCATGGGCCCGGCTGTTAGTATCCGGTGTATGAGGGCCGCAACGCCCAGCGCGAGTATCCCGCCGCCGAAGAACTCCAGGCGAGCATTCGGCTACGGGCCGCGGAGGCGATGGAGCGCCCGACAATATCATTGTAGGGTACGGCGACAGTACCGCTGACGAAGGCGTAGAGTGCCCACAGTGCGAGAAAGACGCCCGCCGTCGTTGCCAACGACAGATCAAAAGCGAACCACAGCAAAAATGCGATGAGGGCGAGACAGATCGCCCGTCCAAACGCACCGAAAATGTAGAAAGGCATCCGGCGCCTGGCACGTTGTGCGAGAAATCCCACAACAATTTGCGGCAACAGCCATCCAAGTCTTAAAACCGCACTTGCAGCACCCACGGCAAAGAGGTTTCCTGTGAGTTGGTAGACGAGGCTCGCGACTATGGTGGCACTACCGACGGCCGAGGAACCGGCCTCGAAGGCGGCACCTGCACCCGCAATCTTCCAGAAAGTTGGACCCAATGGCTTCGCGTTTGCGTCACGCTGACCCATCAGGTTTCTCGATGCTTTGCGCCATGGTTCGGATATCGATACCGCTCTGCCAAAGCACGACGAGGCCGATGCCGACCACCAAGATGATGGAAATCATATGGTTGAACAGGATCATGACCAGTGCCTGTTCATCGGGAACTCCAAGCAGCTTGAGGGCGAAACCTGAGCCGATCACGAATCCTCCAGGTACGCGAATGAACCGTGCAAGTACCAGCGCGAAACCCGCGAACACCATCAGAAACAGGTAGTCGAAAAATTGCAACGTCACGCCTACGGCTAAACCCGCCCACACAAAATGAGTTGTCGCAACCGCCTTCATGGCGAAACTTGCAGCGATAATGGCCGTCTGACGGGCAGGCTGGTGTGGCCAGACGATACCTTTGGCAAGCGCAGCCCGCAGGTCATTGAGAGTTCCACGGCTCTTTGCCGCCAACCAGTCGATGACGCGACTGATCCAGGCGTTGTCCAGTCTGAATTGGGCACGTGATTTAAACAGCAACCAGAGTGCGCCCGAGAACAAGATAAGATTGAGCGCACCTGCAGCCGCCAAACTCGCCTGCAGATCGCCTTCGATCTTAGGGATTTGGCCGGCGACGGCGACAATGCCAGCAAAGATCGCAAAAACGATCCCGTCGATAAAACGGGAAATAGCCGTGGTGACAAGCACGGTCGCCATACGTAATTCTTCGAGCCTGGCGACGAGCCACGAACGCACCAGTGGACTGATGCCCAAGGGCACGAGGATATTGGCGCCGTATCCCGCGAGGAAAGCACCAGTCAGCCGCCAGCTTGAAATGGGTTTCAGGTCGTAGAGAAGCTGCCGCCACTTCCAGCCCTGAATAAGCTGTTCAAGAAGTATCGTGACAGCGAGCAAGACAATCCACCCGAACTTCGCCCCCTTCAACTCGGCGAGAAACAAGTTGAAGTTCAAGCTGCGATAAAGAAAGAACACAGCCGACAGAGCTAAACCTCCGCCGATCAGCGGGACGAACCAGCGCATGATGAGGCGGTTAATTTTTGTCATGGGGGCCAGTTGCCACGTTACCCCATAGGTTGTAGGTTTTGGGAATTCTACCCTCCCTAGTCCACTACGGAGAATATTCAATTCCGCTGAAACCCTTGGGGTTATTAGCTTTCTGCGAAAAGTTTAGCCTTTTCTTTCACAAAAGCGGATTTTATTTGATTAAGTATTTAATCTATCCCGATAAAACTCAATGAACGCTGGATCTACTTTACAAAAAGTAAATTTCGCATTGTAGCAGCCTCAAACAATTGACCGCTTAGCCACCGGAAGCAAAATCCTCGAAGTTTTAAACAATGCTACTATGAGTCTTTAGCGTGGGTGCGCCTTCGGCGTATATAAAAAATAACGATTAGTACAAAAAGTATTCCATGTTCGATTGCAATGAACCATGGATTCCAAAACGAAAGGATGGCAACAACGGGCTCGGCATCAATCGGATATAGGTGGTTGTATGGCCATTTTTGGTGAGTAAGAAAGTCAATGCCTATATGGAGCAATATTCCAGCGAAGAATGGAAAAATTGATTCCCATATTAAGCCTACGATAAGCGCTATCGGTGCAACTATAATTATAGAGTGTAGGGCGTTCGTAATAGCTTGAGGAACTTCAGCACGATGCACAGCCATGTGAATTTCATGGGCTGATGAGCCACCAAATATATTGCCAATTCCTAGAAATAAAAACCCGACGACCAACAAAATATCTGGCGTTATACTGCCCCAAATAGCAAGTTTTCTTGCGCGCGAAGATGTTTTAAAGAACGCTAGGTAACCGACAACGGCATGCGAATATGTGAGCATCTGATTTTTTAGGTTACTAAGGATTTCGTGTTTTTAAGGGTGAGTATGCGGACCCAACGATACGTACAATAACTGTTAGGTGGCTAAAAGAAACTATTCTAAGGAGAATTTCCATGCAAGATATGATTGGTAACATGCCAATGAATATGGGGCCTTT
>CAXMNC010000076.1:0-9132 GCA_964194625.1 Acidiferrobacterales bacterium | reverse complement strand
CAACGGCCCTGCCGGTCAGGACGATGCCCGGGCCACGCGAAATCCAATGTAATCGGCGTCGGTACGCTCGGGACGGTGAGTCGACGCCACCCCTCCGAGGGTGTCCATGCCGTCTGGCGAGCGCTCTCGACGCGCCGCTTGGCTGGCGACAACCATTTTTTTCGCCCAAATCTAATTGTCGCTGACCAAACCCTCGTTTCTGCGCGATCTTGCGCAAGCGTCGCGCTCTCGCACCTTTGGTCATTACTTGGTTTCCTCCTGGGCCTTGGCTTAGCGGGGCTGGGGTTTGCGAGGCAACGACTGCATTAACAGCAAGCCAATTGAGCGAACAGACCCCGGCTGGCGTTGTTGCAGAACCTGGGCTCGGCCCAGCCGCTTCCGCCGTCCACACACTCCGGACGGATCAACCCAGCTGAATGCGCTCCGATCGCGGCATCCCAAGCGAGGCCATGCGGTTCAGCACTCGGCACTTCACTAGGGCCTCGACCTGCTGGTTCTCGAACTTCCGAGCGGTGAGCTTCACCCCGACCAACGCCTTGAACCGGAAGACTGCGTTCTCGGCGAGGCTCTGGCGGGTCGCCCCGCTCGCGGTACGCCACACGTACCGCCCTTCCTCCTTGATTCGATGCAGCACTGCATCGCGTTCCACCCGATGCGGTGGCGGGTCCTTGACTCGGTTCGGACGGGCATTGCGCCGGGGTGGAATCGTCGGTACTGCGCCGCGAGCGAGGATCGCTTCGTAGCACGTGCCGCTGTCGTAGGCTCGGTCCCCGGAGACTTGGCTGATCGGACCGGCCACCTGGTCGAGCAACGCCGGAAGGTGAGAGCTGTCGTGGACCCCGCTCATCGTCAGATCGACCGCCACGATATCTTTTGTCTTCTCGTCCACGCCGAGATGCAGTTTCCGCCAGGTTCGGCGCCGTCCCCGGCCCCGGCCCATACTGTGCTTGCGGACGTACCACTCGCCAGCGCCAAACACCTTCAGTCCAGTCGCGTCGATCACTACGTGGCGCGGCTCGCAAGCGGGCGCTGGTCCCAGCTTGGGCTCGAGTCCGCCCTGGCATCGACTCACGGTGGTGTAGTCAGGCACAGGAAGCTCCACACCCATCAGCCGGACGACGGACTCGAGGAATCCCTGGGTGGCCCGAAGACTGAGGTGGAAGACCGCCTTCACCACTAGAGCGCACTCGATCGAGGTGTCGGTGTAGATCCGAGGCCGGCCGCCGCGGGCGCCGGAGCCGCTTGCGTCACGCCAGGACTCGACGGCCTGCTCGTCAATCCAAAGGGTCAGGTTGCCTCTGTGGATCAGCGCGCGATTGTACACGGACCAGTTGCGGACGCGGTACCTGAAGATGAAGTCGGATTTGCCCATCTCCCGATTCTACGGAGACAAGGCAGCTCCCGAGGGTGAGTTATGCAACAACGCCCTGAAGACCCATTGGGTCCCGGTCGTGATGGATCAGTTCAGCTGGCGAATCATCGGATTTGCTGTTCACGTTGGCAATGTGGACGGTTTGTCGCTGTGCCGTATGTTCAATCGCGTGATCTCGAGACACGCGCTTGCGCGTTATCTCAGCACCGATCATGATCCGTTGTCTCGATATCACAGATGGCAAGCCAGCCTGCGGGTATTGGACATCGAGCCGGTCAAGACGGTGCCGTATGTGCCGTTGAGCCACCCCTTCGTTGAGCGCCTGATCGGATCGGTACGTAGAGAGTTTCTCGACCAGACGTTGTTCTGGAATTCGCTGGACCTGGAGCGGAAACTGGGCTCGTTCCGCGATTATTACAACGAAAGCCGAATTCACAGCTCCCTTGGTGGCCAGACGCCGGCCGAGGTGAGCGAGAATCGCGGAAGGCAGAGGGCCAACATCCTCGAGCATCGATGGCAGTCGCACTGTGGCGGGCTCTGTCAACTCCCCGTGGCCGCGTAGCTGCCAATTCGCCATGGACAGGCTACCTCGGCTTCATGAGCGTTATGTCCGATAGGTAATTGTCGTTGCACCGCGAACCGGGTCGCTTCTCAGTGTCGGTGCGCCCGCTCGAACCCGCTGCAGAATCCCAAGAAACCGCCATTGGATTGCCTAGACTTAAGTTCAACTCAAAGGCCAGCACGCAGGCTGAAAATGCGAACGGACTGGGTTTTGCCTCGAATTTCCACCTCTCCGAGCGGTTCAATGGGGTGCTCTCCGTTCAATAAGGCGACGGTGGATTCGGAGATTAAGACTAATGTCCCATGCTGCTTATTCAACTGCTCGAGCCGGGCGGCAAGGTTCACCGCATCACCGTGGACCGTATAGTTCATCCGGTCTCCGGTGCCCACGTTTCCAGCAATCACCTCGCCGGTGTTAATTCCAATTCGGGTACGCAACGGGATACCTGCAAATGTTCTCCCTTTCAACAGTTTCTGTATCTCCAGCGCCGCGTTCACCGCGTGATCTGCGTGTTGTGAATCTTGGATGGGGATATTGAAAGTAACCAGCATTGCATCGCCCTGAAACTGATTGACCACACCACCGTGACGCGTAATCGGTTCGATAACCGCCGGAAAGTATTCGTTTAGCATTTGAACGACTTGCTTGGGGGGAACGCTTTCCGCGGTGCTGGTGAATGACTCTATATCGGTGTATAGGATCGTTGCCGTCGTCTGAGTCGGCTCCAGCACACCCTTGCCGGCGACGATCTGTTTGGCGACGCTTTCCGGCACGTATTTGCCGAAAATGTCGCGAATGAAGTTAAGCTGTTCGACCACTTCGTCACGTAGTCGTTTTTTTTCGAGGCTGGCGCCAATCCGCGCATTGAGCAAGGTCGGATCGAAGGGCTTGGGCATGTGATCTTCGGCACCCATCTCTATGCATTTCACCACACTGTCCATTTCTTCGAGCGCTGAGATAACGATGACCGGAATATCGCGCAGGCCGGGGTCGCTTTTCATCTCCTCGAGAACCTGGAAGCCATCCATCTCCGGCATCATGATATCGAGCAGTAGTAATTCGAACGACGTCGAGCGCAGCATTTCCAGCGCCTCGCGTCCATTCTCTGCGGTGTTCACGGCATATCCCTGTTGCTCAAGACCCCGGGCAAGCTTTAGGCGGTTCAACCGATTGTCATCGACAACCAATACATGCCCGAGTCCATCGCTCATGCGCCGCTCTCCCTGCTACCGGTGCAGCCATCATCGGATGCGCTCATCAGGATTCCTTGATGTAGTTGCAGACGCGATCTATCAGTACCTTCGCATCGACGGGCTTTGCCAGGTAGTCCACTGCTCCCAATTCCAAGCACTCATTCACGCTGTTCATTTCTTCCACCGCCGTCACAACGATCACAGGAATATCGCGTAGCGCAGCATCTTGTTTCATGTCCCGTAACACTTGGAAACCATCGACATCCGGCATAAGGATATCGAGCAGGACTAAATCAAAGACATTTGCGCGGAGCATGGTTAACGCCTTTCGACCACCCTCCGCTTGGCTCACGTCGTAACCTTCTTTCTCCAACATGCGAACCAGTTTGAGTCGGTTCATGCGATTGTCGTCAACCGTGAGGATGTGGCCAAGGGTGTCAGTCATTGCGTAAGATTCCCGTGTGGGTCGCGGCCCATCAATTCCATATCCAGCAAACAATTTCCATCGAAAAATCCAACGGCGGCACCATGGGGCACTCTATTTTTCTGCAAGCACGGTGCTCACACACGCGTTTAGGTTCTCAGCGGAAACGGGTTTTATCAGATAATCCGCTGCCCCCAGTTGCCGGCACTTCTCGATGCTTTCGGGGTCATCCACTGCCGAGATCACGACCACTGGAATCTCGCGCAACGCGGGGGTAGCTTTTACTTGGCTCAGCACCGTAAATCCATCTACCTCCGGCATCAAGATATCCAGAATGATTAAGTCAAACGACTCGGACTCCAGCATGTCCAACGCTTGGCGGCCACCCTGCGCGACGCTCACGGAGTAGCCCTCGCTCTCGAGATTTCGGGACAGCTTAAGACGGGTCTGTCGATCGTCATCCACCAACAGTACGCGATTGAGTTCGTGAGTCATGGTCTGCTCCGAAGTTGCGGATGTTCGTCGTCGCGGCTCAATTGGCCGGCTACGGAATCACGGATGAACGTCTGCCGTCCACTTTGACGTTATGCTTGCGCGCGCAATGTTTTCAGCACCGCCTCCAACTTCTCGTATTCCAGTCTGGCCTGCGTAACCAGGTTATTCGCTCCACCCAGGTTGTCATCCCTGCCCAGCATCTCCGCTTGTCTGCATAGGTCCCCCAGGCTTTCAGCGCCGAAGTCGACGCTATTGGACTTAAGGCTGTGGGCCGCAATTCTCAGTTCTAGCGCCTTGCCCTGCTCGACACTCTCACGCATCGTTTCCAACATGCACGGGGCATCCTCGAGGAACGTGTCGATAATCTCGGCCAAAAAGTCCTTGTCTCCTCCGGTTAGTTTCTCCACGCTCTCTCGCACCTTTGAGGCAAGTGGATTGGCTGATTCCCGGTCTTCACCGTCGCCCCTGCGCGGGCTGGCATGATGCACTTCGTGCATCTTGAGAACGCTGGATTGCTTGGCCCCGTACACGGACGGATCCCACTTTACATCGGTGAGCGGGCGGCATCGGCTCAGTGATTCAATTAACTTCTCCGTTCGTATCGGTTTGCTAATATAGTCGTCCATCCCTGCCGCCAAGCACATCTCACGATCGCCTTGCATGGCGTTGGCGGTTATCGCGATGATGCGCGGGCGCTTGTCGCTCGGCCAGTCCTTGACGATGTGGCGGGTTGCCTCTAAGCCGTCCATATCCGGCATTTGCACGTCCATGAGCACGACATCATACGGTTGCCGACGCAACGCATCCAGGGTTTCGAAGCCATTGGCCGCAACGTCTGCGCGATAACCGAGGCGCTCCAACAGTCGAAGTCCGAGTTTTTGATTGATGGCGTTGTCTTCGGCCAGCAGGATTCGAAGCGGTACCTTTTTCCCCATCTCTCGATTGAATAACGACTTGGCGTGGCTTGCGTGCCGATGAGCCCGCGATGTGTCATCGCCGAAAATATCGATCAACATATTGAACAGTTGAGACGGCTTGATAGGTTTGGCGAGGATCCCGGAAAACTGAGCTCCTTCGTCATCGAGCTGTCGCACCGCGTCCCGCTCGCTGAGCGATGACAACATCACCAGCGGTAATTCACTTTTGTTTTGAGCGCCTGGCAACTTACGAATCCCAGCCGTCAGGGCCAGCCCATCCATCACGGGCATTTCCATGTCCAAAAGCGCCACGGCAAAACGTTCACCCTGTCGCAACCATTCCAGTGCTTGTTCGGCTGACTCGGTATCCCGTGGCACCATGCCCCACGATTGAGTTTGCAGGGTTAGAATGCGCCGGTTCGTCGCATTGTCGTCCACAATCAGCACGTGTTTACCGGTCAGCAGGGACTGTGTTTCATGTAGGTATGAATGCTCGGTGCTGGGTGCGCTCTGTGCGCGAATGGTGAAATGACATTGGGTTCCCTGACCGGGGATTCCCGCACTTTCGGCCCACATCGTGCCGCCCATCAACTCGCAGAACCGCAGGCTGATGACGAGCCCCAATCCAGTGCCTCCGTATCGACGCGCGGTGGATGCATCCACCTGACTGAAGGATTGGAAAAGTCGATCCATGCGGTCTGCCGGGATTCCGATACCCGTATCCCGGACCACGAAATGGAATTCATGCCACGGTTCGCCGGACGCTTGGGCGTATTTTTCCCCATCGGCCGCGGTGAGGGGACGGCTCGTCACCGACAAGACCACCTCCCCTTTGTCAGTAAACTTGATGGCGTTACCCAACAGGTTGATCAAAATCTGACGGAGACGGGTAACATCGCCCACCAGCGCTCCTGGCAGCTTACCCTCGACGATGTATGCCAGGTTCAGCCCCTTGGTCGATGCTTCGTTGGTCAGTAGATCGATGGCGGTTTCGAGACAGTCGCGCACCTGAAACGCTTGTTCCTCGAGTTCAAGGCGACCGGCCTCGATCTTCGAGAAATCAAGAATAGCGTTGATGACCGTCAGTAGAGCCTCGCCACTATGCCGAATGATCTCCGCAAAATCGCGCTGCTCGCGGTCCAAATCAGTGTCCAATAACAAGCCAGCCATACCGATCACGCCATTCATGGGCGTACGGATCTCATGGCTCATCGTCGCGAGGAACTCGCTTTTGGCGCGACTCGCGGCGTGCGCTTCTTCTTCACGTTTCTTGAGCTCGGTGATGTCCGAATACACGGCCACCGTGCTTCCGTCTTCGGTTTTACGTTCGCTGATGCGGATCCAGCTTCCGTCGTGACGGTGCTGCAGATGTGGCTCGCCTGGCTCACGATGCACCTGAAGGCGTTGCGCTACCCACTCCTCAACACGACCTTCGGCATCGGTTATCAGGCCCCGTTCGGCCGCGGTGCGGATGATCAATTCGAAGGGAGAACCCTGCGTAACAATGTCCGACAATCCCGGATACAAGAGTGTTTTGTACCGATTGTTCGCCACCACTAGGCGATCGTCGGCGTCGTACAGCGAGAAACCTTCGGAAATGCTCTCAATAGCGTCTGTCAACCGGCGGCGCGCTTCCTCGATTTCGCGCAGGTTGGCTTCCTCCATTTTGACGGCCGTGTCTCGAAACACCGTGAGCGCGTCCGCCATTTGCGCGATCTCGTCTTGGCCTCCGTAGTGAATCTCGGCTTGCAGGTTACCATTCGCAATATCAAGCATGCTGTTACTCAACGCCCGTAAGCGACCAACTAGATTCCGGCTCACGTATAACCACACAATAAGCGCTGAGCTGATGAGGCTCATAGCCACCACCGCGATCATGATTCCAGTCGTTGTCCGCTGCACCGCCTTTGCCTCGAGGCTGGCGATCGACATGTCGTTTTTTGTACGAGCTACCAATTCGTCGATCGCCTCGGTGAGTCGCCGTGAGAAATCAGCATTGGACGCCAGCTGTCGTTTCGCCTCGAACAGCTGATCCAGCTCGAGAGATCTAGTCCGGAACAAACTGCGATTGCCCTGGGCAAATTTCCGAAATTTTTCTACATGGGACAGAAGAGTGGCACCGGCAGCAGGATCGAGCTGATCCGCGATGGCCTCGAGGTTGCTCAGCGAGTCCTTCATAGCGCCGGCCAGAGACGGGAAGTCATCCGAGGTCGGTCCCGCTGAGGTCAGCGTCTCGGTGGCCGAGACTTTGGCCAAGGCGACACGCAGCAACGTGCTATTGATGGCAGCTGTTTCCGATCGCGCCTCGTCGAGCAGTACGGTCATATCGATGGAATCGGACAGATGCTCAAAGAGTTTCTGACGTTGCGTGGGTTCAAGGTCTGATTTATTGAGCATCTTCTGCAGCTCCACCGCCTTTGCCCGGGCGACCTTGGCCTCTACCGTAAGAAATTCCCCAGTCAGATCGTGGGTGGTGGCGAGTTGACGCAGCAGTTCCTCCTTTCTCTCGAGTAGAGTGATGTTGTTCACAAAGATTCCGTCCAGACTGATGACTTGGAAGGTCAACAGTTCGGTCAGATTCTTGATGGACGCTACCGCCTCCACATCCACGGTTGTATTTTCCAGATCGACGAGCAGTTCGTTGAGACGCTCGCTGGTCTTGTACATCTCTTCCGATAATTGATCTTGCTCATCAAGGGTCGTGGAGGTCAGCATCGCTGGACCGACCGCCACGATCCGTTCCGCCTGACGGGAGAGTTCTTGTGCGATCAACGCCACCGGCACGCGCTCCTCAGTGATCGTGTCGAGCATTCCGCCAATTCTGAGGAACGAATACACCGCCGCGACCGCTGCGAGGACTACAAACGCGGTAATGCTCAAAAACGCTAGTAGTAAGCGTGCTCTTACGCCGAAGCGACTAGATGGAGTAGCCGTGGCAGTGATCTGACCCATTGCACACACTCCCCTCGATTTCCTCGCAATGGTGAGTTAGCGCTTGTTCCTGAGCCTGTTCTCGTTCACGACGAAGGAGTGGGGCACCACAAGCCTGTTCTCGTTCGGCGACCTTCGAAAACGCAAACCGAATGAAGGGCCCGATTGCACAGGCCACGAACCTAAAGTACCCCTTCTTATCCCTCAAATCCAGTGAATAAGTGAGTACTGGGGTCAAGCACTGACTGCTCTTTTGAATTTTGGATGTGCTCCCGTTGGGCAGCGTGTACGTCGCGAATTGTTAATCAGGGTGCGATGGGGAACTGGACGAGTCCGTGGCAATGTGATTGCCAGGTGATGTGGGATATGTCGGCGCGCCGGGTAGTGGATTTTCCGCCGGCTTCCGTCGGAGCGTTGCCATCAAGTGAGGCGTGAACCCGAGCGTCATTGTAACAATCCTTGAATGCGGTGAGCTTTCGCTCGAGGTCAAGGCTGTTCCAGAATAGAACGTGATCGAGGAACTCGCGCCTTACGGAGCCAATAAGCCACTCAACGAAGGGATGCGACCGAGGAACGTAGCGTACCGTTTTGACCTGTCCGTGGCGTTGTTGCAGAACCCGGGCTCGGCCCAGGCTCTGCAACAACGCCCTGTCCGATCTAGTGTGAGCCTTTGCCAATCTGTGTAGCTGTTAATCGATAGTCACGTGTGCCAGATTTGTGCCACGGTGACATTTGGTGAGACAGGTAATCAGCGAGTTACGTCGACTTTGCGAATGCGGCAAGCGTCGCAAGTGACTGTTCTAGTTGAAATGTTGAATTCGTCCGTGTGACTTCGAACCAGGTGGTCGGGGGTTCGAGTCCCTCCGGGCACATCATTAAATCAGCACAGTCGGCGGCTGCCGAATCCTCATTGACTTGCCCAAATCAGCGGCGCATTGTATGTGAACGGAGCCGCTCAATCTGTGCGCTGGATTGAAGGACCCGATCCTGACTACGAACAACTCGTGCGGAATTAGTGGTCGTTTGGCTCGTGCATCCTTACCTGTCCATGCCGTTGCGCTCATCTTAATAATCGATAAGGAGAATGCCATGAGCGATGATATCAAACCGAGGGTGATCTTGATCGATGACGACGAATCAATCAGAACTTGGATTAAGGGGTTGCTCGTAGCCCTCGGATGCGAGGTCGTCGGAGAGGCCGAAAACGGTCGCGATGGCGTCGACCTATTCAAAAAGGA
>CAXMNC010000075.1:0-3569 GCA_964194625.1 Acidiferrobacterales bacterium | reverse complement strand
CGGACAAACCTTCCATCGCGGTGTTGGCATTCGACAACCTGTCCAATGATCCGAAACAGGACTACCTTGCAGATGGATTAGCAGAAGACATCATCACCGACCTCTCAAAGATTTCCGGGCTCTTTGTCATTGCTCGTAACTCCAGCTTCTCCTACAAGAGCAAGAACGTGCCGATAAAGACGATTGCGCAGGAGCTGGGAGTGAAGTACGTGCTGGAAGGGAGCGTGAGGCGGTCAGACGACACTCTTAGGATTAACGCGCAGCTTGTCGAAGCCGCAACAGGCCAGCAGCTGTGGGCGGAGCGCCATGATGGCAGGTTCGCTGACATTTTCGGCCTTCAGGACAGGATTACACTGAAGGTCATCACGGCCGTAGAGGTGGAGTTGACTAACTCCGAACGTTCGACGCGACAGGCTACGAGCCGAAATCCCGACGCAAAAGCCTACGACCTCGTCCTACGTGCAACGAATCTTCTGCATCGGCTCGACTACGCCGATGCGAAGAAGGCAAAGGAGCTACTTGAACAGGCGATACAACGCGATCCAAACTATGCTCGACCCCATGCTCTATTGGGCTTATACCATGGGGACCTATGGCATCTGTGGGGCGAAGAACGCGATAAGAATCTCAGGCGCGCGTTGGAGCTGGCCGAGAAGGCGACACGGCTCGATGACTCGGACCCGAGTCCGCACGCCATCGCTGCACTAGCGCACCAATTCTTACGCGAGTTCGCTAAGGCCAAGATCGAGGCGAATAAAGCGTTGACATTGCAACCAACTGACGCGATTACACTCGCGACCCTCGGGAGAGCCCTGCTGTGGGCGCATCGGCCAACGGAGGCGGTACAGGTTCTCGAGCGTGCGATCCGCTTAGACCCGTTTCACCCGTCAACATATCTGGACTGGCTCAGCTTTGCTTATGGGACCGGTGGTCGCTACGACGACTGTGTTCGCGCCGGGGAGCGTGGCGCTGCACTCGAGCCCGACTTCGTTTCCTTGCATGTTAACCTAGCGATTTGCTACGCGTCACTCGGACGAGCAGAGGAAGCACAGCGCGCCGGTAGGGAAGTTCTTCGGACCAACCCTCGATTCCGAGTTAGCGCGTTCGCCAGGTACGTACCGTTCAGTCAACAAGCCGATATAGACTGGGGTGTCGCGGGATTGCGTAAAGCGGGATTGCCGGAGTGATGCTTTAGGAGGCGAGAGTAAGTGTCTGAAAGTGGCGGATGGTACCTGTCAGACAGCTGGAACTGAGCGACCGCATTTGCTGCATAGGGGACACTCGCCTCTTAGAGTCCAACGGCTAAAACGGGTCGCAAGTCGCCGTTGGGGGCCAGGGATGGAATTCATCGCCTGAGCGGCGGGAAACGGCCAACTCCGGCCGGTCGACCAATTCATAATAGGCTTTGCTTGACCCGAGTAAGCGGCCGTTCGCCAGGGTCAGGCGAGGGGCCGAACCTGCCCCAAAGCCGACATCTGAACAGTTTGTGGACCGTGACTAGAGCCATCGCCGGTGGTACCGCGCCAATGCCGGACAAGCCTTCGCCGGGTGACGCAACAACCTTCGCAATGTGTCACGCTGGCTTAAGAAACTAAGGACTCGGCATCATGGGCCAGCTAGTTTCTGCTCGGCCGCGCGTCCACCACCTTGGCAAAAACCTTCTCGCCACTTCTGTGCCGGGAATTGTTGTAGTTGCCCGCGAACACCGTCACCACGATTTCTGTTTCGGGCACGATGATTATTCGCTGGCCCCCTTTTCCGGCGGCGCCAATGACGTGGTAGTCATCGTTTCCCGTGATCCGGCCGGCGTACCACATGAAGCCGTATCCAATGGTGCCATCCGGGCTCAAGGGGATGTTCTGGACATGCCGTTGGGTGGATAGTTTAACCCACTCCGCGGGGATGATTTGCTGCCCCTTCCAGACTCCCTTATGCAGAAACAGCGAGCCGAACTTGGCGAGGTCGCGTGCCCGCATCCGCAATCCGGATGCGGCGCTGGGAAACTTCTCAGGGCTCCAGGCGGTTGATCCCAGCCATTCGTAACTGGTGATGCCGAGGGGGCCAAACAGTGTTTCCTCGGCGAATTTGTCAATGTGCTTGCCGGTCATGCGATGGATCAGGCCGGCCAAAACCTGGGTCAGACCGCCGTTGTAGTTCCATCGGCTGCCGACTGGATCGCGGACGGGACGGCCAAGCACCATGCTGATCGGGTCCGGGGTGGCATTAAGCCGAAGTTCGTCGTTCTCGGTATAGGGTGCGCAAAGGAGCATGCAAAAGTCGATCTCGTTCCATTCAAGACCCGCGGTCATGGTCAAGACGTGGCGCAGAGTGATGTCTTCTACGCCGGCCCCGAACTTTCTTTCGAGATCCTCGAAGTATTCGACGATCGGCTCGTCGATGGCATTTTGATAGTCGTCGCCAAGTGCGATTCCCAGGAGCGCCGTCGTGACGCTCTTGGTGACAGACCGCAGATCATGAAGGCTATCGTGATCGAAGCTAATGTCTCCTATCGAGCGGCCCCATCGTTCGTCCAAGCCGGAGAAGTATTGCTCGTACACCAGGCGCCCGGCATGCTCCACAATGACGGCGTGAACGTTGCGGATGTTGTTATTCTCTATTTCCGCCGTGAGTGCGGCCAAGGCCGCGGGGTCGAAGCCCGCCTCAGAGGGGGCGGCGACCGCCCAGCCATCGTCAAGTCGGGCGGGAGCTTGATCGAGAACAGCGCCCGCCGCGTTCGGCACGGTAGAACTCGGCGTCTGCGCCATGGCAGCCGGCACGACGTTGATAATCACCGTATCCCGACCCCAGAAGGTAACGGAGTCGGTCCCGGTATAGGCGGGATCGGATGTGTACAGGATCTCTCTTACCGGCACGCGCCTGCCACAGCTTTTACTGTACCGTTCCCCGACGCCGCCTCCGGAAAGCGCGCCATGCTCCGGTGGCCGGGTCACGGCATTCGCCTCTAAGACCGCTTCATAGGATGGCGCAACATCCTTTGTGCATTCGTTGCGCTCTCCATAGATCATCGTTGGCACGCCGGAAATCGCGACGAACTCGGGGGCGTCTTGAGCTTGGGCAGCCCCCAGGTCGGTCTCAAAAGTACTGCCGATAAATGCAGCGAGAAATAACGAAACAAAGGCCCTGCGCCTCATTGCCACCTCCCCGTTGCCGACTATCCGATATCATCCGAGCCCTCACGGTAAGGGACCGGCAAACACCGTCCCAGGGCAGCGCAAAAAACTGGATGGGAAAATGATGGCAGTCTATGGAAGCTCAATGGCCGAGTCTATTGGCGCAGGCGAAGGGCACACTGCGCATCAGGTGGGAATATCCGCTTATGGCTATCTGCTGCCGCCTCGGCCCTCTCGGCGAATGTCCGCTATAAGGTCGATGAGCGGGAGGATAGCAAGAGTGCGGAACGGCAACAGTGGGTCGGTTTTTGCCGTTCGTTGCTTATTGGGCTGATTCGCTGCGCTGAACAACTATGTCGCGATGCGATAGGCGGGAATCGGCCAAAAAGAGACCGTAAGCAAATACGCATGAACGGGTGGTTAACGTTCAAAACAGTC
>CAXMNC010000074.1:0-11481 GCA_964194625.1 Acidiferrobacterales bacterium | reverse complement strand
ACTCCATATCTGCCATCGATCCCACATCAAGGCTTTCTGTGTTTCGGTGTAACAGATCCTCGGTCTGTAACTTCATAATCAACATCCCTCTCTCTATTGTTAGAGAATAGAATCTTGCGTTGACCGGTGCAAAAACTTGTTTAGCGCGAAAGTTAACAGATTAATCGAGCGCGTTATTCAGGGGATCCAGCAACCATTTGTCAAACCTTCAAATCTATCCCCCACTGTTTTATTAAGACGTTCCACCGCCGCCCGATAACGATAAGCGGATTAGTTCTGCGTACTGCTCTTTAAAAACGATTGAATACCGATAAACCACCGGTTGGCCATTTTCTCATTACCGCCGTCATTCGGATGAATGCCGTCGTACGTATCCTGCAATGCGTCAAATCCGGTGAAGTGATCGACCAATATGACGCGTGACGTCGAAGTGTCTTTCGCTTTCGCTAACTCGGCAAGTCCTGCGTTGAATCGCTCGATGCGTATAGTCGCGGCGTAGTGCGCCACCGGAATGATTGCCGCCAACAGGACGTGCACACGCGGGTTGTGCGCACGCATTCGCTTAATAATTTGATCGATCTCGTCGATGGTTTCGTCGATGTCCTGGCCACCGCCGATATCGTTTGTCCCAAGGTGCATGAGCACGATATCGGGCGAGGCCTGCGCGGCCCACTGGTCGATCCGCCCGAGCACCTGATCTGCACGCCAACCCCAGTGACCTTCGTGATCGGCATCGTAATCGTTGGTGTCATTGCCACCGGAATATTCGCGACTCATGCTGCCGACGAAATCAACGCTCATCCCGGCTTCTCCCAGGGCGATCCATAGCGGCCGGCGGTAGCTGTTGGTGTCGCCTTGGGTGATCGAATCGCCGAGCAGCATGATGCGAAGCGGTGTTTGCTCGGCAGCGACCCCATCACCGGGCATCAGAAACACCAGGCAGATCACACCCGGCAGAACCCGCCCGACGGCACGAGCGAATAATTCGGAAAAGCCACCCACGATTAACCGCGTTCGCTCCATGTCCTATCCCTTGTCAGGGCCTTTCTCATGGCCGTTAGAAAATTGGGTAGGGACTATTACACGTCTACGTTAGGTGTGCACGCTCCCACCACCGCCGGGTAGGTCTAGCCCAACAAGTAGTGAATTAAGTTGATTCTAGGTCCGTCGTGAAGATTGAATACGGGCGTGTACGGAAAACCCCTTGCAAACGCGCCACACCAACAACCACGAAATCAATGAGTTATTGACTCGTATTTGGGTGTACGTAAAATAGTCGTTTACCGTACCTCCTGGAGGATAGACAATGAAACGAGCAGTGATCTATGGCCGGGTATCAACGAAGACGCAGGACACCGAGAACCAGTTACGAGAGCTACGCAAAGTCGCCAAACGAAACGGTTGGAAGGTTACCCATAAGTACATCGATCACGGCATTAGCGGTGCGAAGGGACGCGACCAGAGACCAGAGTACGACCAAATGCTCAAGGACGCCATGCGGAAGGAGTTTGATGTCATCATGGCGTGGTCCGTCGATCGGTTGGGACGATCTCTTCTTCATCTCATAAACTTCCTGGACGAGATCCATGCCAAGCGCATACATCTCTATTTACATCAGCAAGGCGTTGATACCACTACCCCGGCTGGGAAGGCCTTATTTCAAATGACCAGCGTGTTTGCCGAGTTTGAACGCGCCATGATTCAAGAACGCGTTAAAGCCGGCCTGGAACGCGCCAGAGCGCAGGGTAAAGTCCTCGGTCGGCCCAAGGTGGCTCCCAGCGTTGAGCGAGCTATTCTTAAAGCGAGACGCCGAGGCACGGGAATCCGCAAGATTGCCTCAGAGGTGGGATGTGGTGTCAGTGTAGTACAACGTGTCGTTGCCACCGCTTAAGAGAAAACGTATCTGCTGACGAATAATGTGTGGCGATGGGTCCCATACCACAGCACTGCGACCCAGGGGGGTAGCGTCGATCCGCGAGGTCTCCAGCGTCAGTTGCATATATATACCTAACCCCTCTCGCCAACGGCCGTTTTCTAGGTACGTTACGGCGATATTTTCAACGGCGGCTTACGCCTTCTAAACAGCCGGTCAGATAATAGAGCTGCGACAGACGGAAAACGACCCACAAGAGACCTTCGCGAAATTCGTCTGGCCGGTATCCATAGCGATACCTTTATGGCTGGTGTCGCCTAATTTCTGACGGTCAGTTTCTGCGAGAGGTTGATAAGCTGCTGCCAGAGGGCTTCGGCAACAATGCCCACGGCCTGATCCGTGCGGCGGATAATGTAGTGATGGGAATACCGGACCTCCATGCCCTCGACGTCGATCCGCACGAGCTTACCGGAATCGAGTTCCTTCCTGACGAGGTGTTCGGGCATGCCACCCCAGCCCATGCTTGCCATGATGATCGCCTTTTTGGCCGCAAAATCGGTCACGCGTGAATGTCGGGCGCCTGCCAGGACATCCAACGATTGCGTTGGTGATCTAATGCTGCTGTCCGCGACGATTATCTGGACGAGGTTGCGCATACTGGTCGCCGGAATGAGTCCGTCCCGCCCTTTGGGAACATAACCGGGCCGAGCTAGGAAAAGGATTGGCACGGTCGTGAAGGGAACCGCCTCCATGATTCTCGCATCCATGTCAGTCTGAGTGGTAATAACAACATCAGCGTTGCCTTCGAGCAGCCGCTCCATGGCACCGCCCATTTGCTCCGTGGATACGTTGAGCTGTGTTTGCGGATAGGCCTTCTCGATCCTGTTGAATGTCGGCAGCAAAGCCGGTAGCGAACAAACCGCATTCACGGCGACTTGAACGAGCGGTTCCTCCTTATTCGCGAACTGTTTCGCCATGCTGGACAATTCCCGCATTTCCTTCAGCACCACAACCGCCCGTTCGACGAAGATCTCACCTTGTGGCGTCAGAACGGGTCGGTACTCATCGCGTGAGAACAAGATAACCCCGATTTCCTCTTCCAGGTTTTTGATCATTTTGCTCACGGCCGGTTGAGACTTGAATAGTTTTTCGGCCGCCCCGCGGAAGGTTCCTTCCGTCACAATTGCCTGCAAAACACGCAGCTGTTCAAAGGTCATAGATGATATCTATTAGTTATCGAGATATTAGCAAAATAATATTATAAGTTTATTATCCTTTCGTCTAGAGTTTTTGTTCTCCCGAAAGCCTTAACAGACGGCAGTAAACAAACACAGTATTTGGAGGCAAAACCATGAAAGCAGCAACTATCCATCAATTTGGTGACTTCGACGTCCTAAAGTACGAAGAAGTCCGGACACCTGAACCCCGCGACGGGCACATTCTCGTGAAGGTGCTCGCAGCGGGTGTCAACCGGCTTGATCATTATCTACGTGAAGGGTCGGTCGTGCCCGACTTTCCATTCCCTCACATCCTCGGTGCAGATGCCGCCGGTGAGGTCTTCCGGCCGGGTAAAGGTGTCACCGATTTTGAGATCGGTCTCAATCCGGAAGAAGCGGCAACGCTTCCCGTAGCACTAGCTACCGCGGTACGTGCGGTGAAGGAAGTCGCGGGCGTCAAGGCTGGTGACAAGGTCCTGGTCCAGGCCGGCGCCTCAGGCTCCGGCAGCATGCAGATTCAGGTTGCCAAGGCGCTGGGAGCCCGGGTGGCTACCACCATACGCAGCGCGTCAAAGGCTGACATCGTCCGCGAGATCGGGGCAGATCTCGTGATCAACACGCGCAATGAAGACCTCGTGGAACGCATAAAAGAGTGGACGGACGGTCGCGGTGCCGATGTCGTTATCGACAACCTTGGCGGCGATGTCCTCGCGACCAGTATTGCAGCCGCGAAAGCAACCGGTGTCATCGTTGCCTTCGGCTTCGCGGCAGGCACAGACGTTACTTTTGACATTCGCAGTCTCTTCTTCGAACAGAAGGAATTAAAAGGATCAATGGCAAGCGACAAGAGTGACTTGGAATTCGGCCTACGGCTCGTCCGCGAAGGCAAGATACGTCCACTGCTGGACAGGACATTGCCGTTAACTCAAGCGGCAGAGGCACATCGATTTGTGGCCAACAACGAGGTGGCCGGCAACATCGCACTCTTACCCTGGGCGGCTTAGTGAAAGGGAGGCCATGGACGGCGTCTTGCCCAACGGCGACCAGAGCTTAGAACGATGCCTTACGTGAACATCAAAGTGACGCAAGAAGCCGTTACGGCGGAACACAAGCAAGCGCTGATTCGTGGTGTTACCGATCTCCTGGTCAAAGTGCTCGATAAAGACCCACAGTTTATACACGTCGTCATCGACGAAATCGATACGGACAACTGGGGATTTGGCGGAAAGAGTGTGACCAACTATCGGCAACGAGAGCGAAAGGGAAATGGCAATGATTGACTTTTATTTCTGGACAACACCTAACGGTTACAAGGTTCTTACGTTCCTCGAAGAGACAGGAATCCCGTATCGAATTGAGCCCGTTAACATCAGCAAGGGTCAACAGTTTGAACCCGAATTCCTTCGAATCTCTCCGAATAACAAGATGCCGGCGATAGTCGACAATAGTCTGGGAGAATCTGGCGTGCCGATCTCGCTTTTTGAGTCAGGCGCTATTCTACTTTACCTGGCGGAGAAAACCGGGCGCTTTCTGCCGCAAGACCTGGCGGGACGCGTCGAAGTACTTCAGTGGCTATTTTGGCAGATGGGCGGGCTCGGTCCGATGCTCGGGCAGAACCTGCACTTTGGTCAGTATGCGACCGAGAAAATTCCTTATGCGATCGACCGCTATGTAAACGAGACAAACCGCCTGTTCCAGGTCCTGGATAAGCGATTAACTGACCGCGAGTTCATCGCAGGCGATTACTCGATTGCTGACATGGCAAGCTATCCTTGGGTGTTCAAACACCCTTACCTGCAACTACCGCTTGAGGATTATCCGAACCTGATACGCTGGTTCAAAACAATCGAACAGCGACCGGCCGTTGCTCGTGCCTACGAAATAGGTACCAGCATCAATACCACTCCGACGGTGACCGAGGAATCGAAAGAGATCCTGCTCGGTCAAAATCATCGGGCAGTAGCCGCTTAGTAACTGAAACAGAAAAGGAGCTCACCTGGAGTCCATTCGACGTACATAAAAGAGACACGGCGTCGGCGAAGTCTGCCGATGCCGGACGATCCCTTCCCGCACGCCGACAGTGAACAGGAAACCAAGGATCTCTTCGTCGTCGATGCCCCGATCAAGGCTTACTCATCGGACCCGGAGTAGCCCACCACTTCGAAGTCTCGCTTTACTCAATGTGGACGGTCGGGGAACGGCGGAAATAGGTCATCGATACTGGTCGTTCAGCAACGTCTGCTGTTGGCCGGAAAGAGCCGTTCGATTCAGAAAGATTTCGAAGTTTTGACAGGCGGAGAACGGCCAACTCCTGTCATTCGGAGAGGTCGGAACTAACACATCTGAAGGGTCGGTTTGAGCTCTTTATCCGCACATTCGCCGTGCCTAAATCGTTTCGGTTTTGCCAACTCCGAAACAATTATTTACAGCCTCCAAACATTTCGCTTGCGGGAATACCGAAACAATGAACGAACCTACGCAGACCATCGGAATAGCCCAACGTCACAAGCCTTAAAAGTAACCGCTCTTCCTACTGGATTAGGTCTTCTGACGATTAGCCTCCAGCCAACCGTCAACCACAGCCACTGTCTGATCCACCACCTCCGACTGCATGCCCTGGCGTGCCGCTAACGTCTGCACAAGGCGATCCATCCGCTCAATATTCGGCGCCCCGGCGGCCAGCGCCCGTGCGGCCGCGGAAGGTTTCGCAAGTGACAACGCCGCCTTGGCGTACCTCTCGAAGGGCACAAGGTCATCGCGGTCCGCGCCCAGACATACGCACAAATCAAACACCCAGTTGTAGACCGACCGAGACAGTTCCAGGTCACTATGAACAGCCTCCTTGATGGGCCGCATACCGCCTTTCTGGATGCAGCGATAGTTGCCAGTCAGCAGCATGCTCCACTTCGCAAGTGGGACGAAAACCGAATCGTGCGTCCTGAGCTTGACTGGCAATTCAACCTGGCCATTATCGGTATCAAAGCGAATAGCATCGATATCTATCTCTAGCTGGCGAAGGATGGCCGTGTGTTCGTCTGACTCGAACGGTGCTGCCTTGAAGTTAGTTGGCAGGCCGACCTGCAAAACGTTGACCTTTTCTTCAGGGGGCCGGAAAGCCTGTGGGTCGGGACTGCAGAGCGTAATCAGCGCGGGATCGAGCTCATCCCAAACAGACGGATCCGTGTAACAGCTTTTGCATGCCTCAAGATCGATGCCGGGAATCCGTGCCAGGTAGGCCAGCGGTGGCATATTCATGATCGACATGCAGGGCACTTTCGCCGCGGCAACGGAATTCAACAGCTCACGCACGTCCGGCGACCGATATTGGGGCTCCTGCATCGCCAGAGCCACCAGATCGTAGTCAGCCGGGTTGACCTCTGCGGGGCCACCCGCTGACAGGTCGCCTGGCATGTCCTGAGAATTGAGCTCCACAAGCCCTTCTACTCCCTTCGCAGGCATACGCACCCGCGCGCCTTCCTCGTTGATCAGCCTGGCTTCCTCGGGCAAGCAAGCGAGTTTTACCGTGTGGCCCGCCAGCGCCAGCTTGACACCCAGCAGCGACCCGTATGAAGCGCCCAGGATCAGAATCTTGTAATTAGTGGCCATGTTCTCCCCGTCTCAGTCGATACAGCAGTCTCGAGTTGCTCGACCTCGGCCAGAGACCGCCGCCTTGTTAATTGACGGGCTCCTACTCGCGACGCAATTACAGAAATGACAGCCCAGGAGATCCTAGGGGTGCTCCTAACCGTTGGCGATAGAGCTATATCGTCTTCCATTGTTAATGATGATGTTCCGAGATGAGCCCGAACACCGGCTCCAGTATAAAGTTTAATGAGACCGCCACCTCCATTGGGTCCAACTATTGAGACCTGGCAGAGCCGGGGAAAGTTCAAGTGCGATAGCCTAGTGGCCGAGCGGCTTTCCATAGTTCGCTGACGCTATGAATGGGATCCGGAATTCTACCAGGAAATTGTCCGATTCATATCCGCTTAAGGATCTAAATCCACATTTCTGGAGCTTGCGCTTTTAGAAGAACCGAAACTCCCTGTGCGTATCTTCCATTAACCGATAATGGGTTCGCTTTCTTATTAATTGCGTCACTATTTAAAATGGTCGCTTATTAGCTCAAAACCGGACGTTCAAGGTGCTGAAGACCGAATGGCAACGGTGGGTCAACATGCGCCAGTCGGTGCTCAGTGGCCCGAACGGCTGGAAAGCGGTCGCCTCCAGACGACCGCCCCGTTCTTATGCCTCAGTTTGTTCGGCTATTTCCAGCGCATCTTCTACTTCAATGCCCAAATATCGAACCGTGCTTTCGAGCTCGGTGTGCCCGAGTAAAAGCTGTACTGCGCGGAGATTCTTGGTTCGACGGTAAATCAGAGACACTTTGGTTCTGCGCAATGAGTGGGTTCCATAGGCTGTTGGGTCAAGCCCGATAGAGGCTACCCAAGCTTCGACGATGCGGGCGTATTGTCGTGTCGACAAATGCGGCGATCGATGGATCCGACTTGGGAAGAGACGGTCGGATGCGCTCAGATTGGCAAGCCGAATCCAGTCCGAAACAGCTCGACTGGTTTGTTCGGTAATCTCGAACTTAACGGACTGCCCCGTCTTTTGTTGCAAAACCATCGCCCGGGATGCCACTCGGTTGCCTTGCGAGACATCGGATACTTTCAGCTTGAGTAGATCACAGGCCCGACGCTTGCTATCAATAGCCAGATTGAACAGCGCCAAGTCGCGATGTTTCTCATCGATCTGTAGGCGAATTCTTATCGCCCAAATCTCTTTAAGTTTTAGCGGAGGCTTCTGCCCCGTCAGCTTGCCTTTGTTCCAGGGTACGTTCCTTGGTTTGTGTTTAAGTAGCGAATACACGTTCTGACTCCTTAATCTCTTGAATGGGAATCAGATCTTGTATCCTCTATGGCTGAAGTATGCTGGGAACCGGTCGGTGGAGGACGTCTGGAGCGACAGGCGCAAATCGACCCGTAGCTGACAGACGCTGCAAAATGGGTAGTCGTCCGTTCTCTTTCATAGCGGACGTTCCCCACGGCGTTGCAAAATCCAAATTGAACTTCTTGTTGTGTTCAATCGAACGCGTGCTTAATACTCTGAGCAGTCCTACGTGCAGATCACCGCACCATCCGCTCAATTACTCAGACCGGGGTTTCCCAACTTCTAGGGACAAGGACCGAGAATATAAGCATTCGTAACGAAGCGGACCCGAATCGGGTTATTCAATCTCTCACCGGGGCCGGTATCAGTATAAAATTGCCGAAATGCTTTTTTTCGAGGAACTCGCGCTGGGCGACCGCAATATTCTCAAGCGGAAACGTCTTTGCCAGTAGTGGGCGCAACTCACCACGTTCGATGTAGGAAATGAGATTGGGGAATACGGGTTCATCCCACGCCGTACAGCCGATTAGGGTCAGATCCTTAAGGTAGAAGGTGCGCATATCGAGCGCCACAATGGGGCCACCGATAGCACCCGAGGATACGTACTTACCGCCTCGTTTCAGGACCTTAAGCACATCGCCGAAAGCGGAGCCAGCCACGTTATCAATGACTACGTCGACCGATTTCTCTCCGAAACCAGCCACGATGTCGTCGCCTCGATGTAAAACGTGTTCAGCCCCAATGGAACGGACTTGCTCTGCTTTGGTTTTGCTAGCAATCGCGCTCACAGTGGCGCCGCGCCGCTTTACGAGTTGTACTACCGCAGACCCCACGCCACCCGAGGCACCGGTAACTAACACATGGTCACCTGCTCGAACGTTGGCGCGGTGTACCATGTTTTCAGCGGTGCCATAAGCGCATGGAATAGTGCCAAGTTCGGTGTCGCTCCAATCGCAGTTCACGGCAAACACTTCCGTGGCAGGTACTTTTACGAACTGTGCGAAGGCGCCATCGAAATCGGAGGCCATCCAGATATTTTCTAGGGAGTCAAACCCTTCGGTGCGCATGCATGCCCGTACCAGCACGCGTGTACTAATCAACCTTTCGTCGACACCGTCAGCTACTGCAACAACGCGTCCGCAACAATCGGTTCCCTGGATGAACGGAAACGGTGTCGCTTCGCTCCAACCGCCATCCGGCCTTACTATGTCTTCCTCTTCTTCAATAGCCGCTGCGTCCTCAGTGGCCGTAGTAACCGAAGACGAGTACCAGCCGAGCCGTGTATTTATTTCAGTGTTGTTGACACCCGCAGCGAGTACCTGCAACAGCACCTCGCCACGTTGGAGTGTCGGCACCGGTACCTGGCGGTATACAAGCTTGTCATATCCACCATTTCCAGTGGTGACTACTGCCATCATGGTTCTGGGGCAGCCGCGTATATCAAATCGGTCACCAACCGAACCTGTGGCCTGCGTGATCTCCATCATTTTTTCGTTTCGAATTGCCAAGGGGTGGGAATTATAAGCCAGCCACTCTGCTTTGAAGTAGTTCAAAACATGGAGCCGACGTTCTCGGTAGGGCAGTGAATGACTCCTCATGGGCTGGTAGCACCCATTTATAGGCAATTCGGTAAATGACCGGATCGGGCAACCCAGACTGTAAAACATTTTTGGCGAACGTCCGCTTCCCAGGAATATTCTGATTCACGAAAGAAGGCCTTAAATCAAAATTACTAATCTTCTGTGATATACTCAGAATCCCCATTTGTTTGTTTATAGCGAGTGCGCGTTGCCGGAACTTAAACAAACATTCGTTATCGACAAAGTCTAGCAGCCCGCGTCCTCGTGGGTCCGCTATAAACCTACTTGCATAATTTAGCGAGGACGAATCTCAATGTCTGGGTATATTTCAATCCACGCCGACAACAAGCATACTGTTCTCATCAGCGCAAAGCGATTCGAGCAGTCACCGTACCTCGCCTGTTACGACAACCCGGAGATGGTGCGTGGAGTGTATGCCGGACGCTTCTATCCCATGTTCAACGGCGATAATCCAGTCGAGAAATACTGGGTCTTGAGGCGGAAGGCAGCGATGTACGACGTGCCAGAGCGACCCGTCGAAATTTCCGGCCCCGATGTAGTCCCGTTTATGGAGAAGGTTTTCGCCCGCAACGTTTCCACCCTGAAGGAAGGGCGTGGCCGTTACGCTATTGCCTGCACCCCGCAGGGTGGCGTTTTCATGGACGGCCTTCTATTCAAGCTAGCCGAGAACCGGTTCTGGTACGTGCAGCCTGACGGCGCCCTCGAAACTTGGTTAATAGCGCACAGCGAAGGTTTCGATATCACCGTGTCGGATCCGAAGTCGCGGGTGCTTCAAATCCAGGGGCCCGCTTCGCTGGAGATCATGCGCGACGCTTCGAACGGTGCCATTGACGAGAACATGGGGTACTTTCACGCAGGCTTCTTCGACCTTGGCGGTCAGGAACTCTATGTATCGAGGACCGGATGGACGGGAGAACTCGGCTACGAAGTTTACAGCCAGGGTGACGATACAGACTACCGCCGGCTCTGGGACCACCTGATGGCGGCGGGCGAACCACACGGCATGGAATTTTCAGCCTCCAGTTCCATGGAAATTCGCCGGCTTGAAGCAGGCATTCTCGATAACATCACTGACATGGATATGTCGATGACACCGTTTCAGGCAGGTCTTGCGCCATTTATCGACATGGATAAGGGCGACTTCGTGGGGCGTGAGGCGCTTGTCGACGCTGATCGGCGCACCTTGCTCTACGGCGTAAAATGCAAGGATGTAACGCCAACCATGAATAGCGCAGTGCTCAACGCTGATCAGCCTGTCGGCCGCGTGACGGCGGGTGCCTGGTCACCCTATCTGGATACGGCGATCGGCTACGTTCGTTTTAATGTGCCGGGAGATTGGGCCGGACAAAGACTCTCACTTCAATTGTCCTATGGCGAAACGTATGAATGTGAAATCGTTAATCTGCCATTCTACGATCCAGAAAAGAAAATCGCGAGGGGGATGGACAAGACAATTCCATGAGGGCCGTATGTCCGCTTCACGGGCACGTTGCTGAAGTACGGCCAAAGACTGTTTTAAAACCATGCTGCAGAGTGATGAACGACGGCAACGAAGCGTACACCGGACGCACCAAGCGATGGTTATGCATCAAGCGACCGTCTCTTGTTGGCCGGTTTCTGCCTGTCAAGATTGCCAAGCCTTTCTGAATCGAACGGCTCTTGCTAGGCAATACCTGCCATTCGGTGGAGGGCACGATCCACTCTGGCGTTACCTGTCAAGTCGAGCGTAACTGTTGTCGCAGGAGCTAACCGCCAGTATCCACGGGTGGGTGGTTTCTCTGAGCTTTTCGCAGAAGATTCCGCATAGTTCCGTGTAGTCGTAGAGAAGGCTACCTAATTTGAGTTGCGTCGCTGCTTCTGCGTTCTCGAGCTTGGCGTAAATACAAATGGGTCCCAT
>CAXMNC010000073.1:0-2835 GCA_964194625.1 Acidiferrobacterales bacterium | reverse complement strand
GATTGTTTCCGAGGTTAAGGTCAAGGGTGACATTTCCGACGAGCAGCTAGACACGATCAAGCGACTGATAAGCTATTCGCCGGTGCATGGCATGATCGAGTACGCCAATACGGTGGAATCTAGGGTAACCCGGGCCTGATTAAGATGGTGTCTGTCCGCCGTCTTCCTAGCGGCGGACAGACCACTTCATCATGGTTAAGGTAATGTTGCTGTTCGGCAAGCCAATGGATCGGGCGGGGTTCGACCACTATTTCGAGCAAACACACCGCCCGCTGCTTGCCAAGCTCCCCGATCTAAAGGTACTCCGAATCAACCACGTAGCCGGTGCAGTAACGGGAGAGTCCCCTTTTTACCTTATCGTAGAGCTTGAGTTCAGCAGTGAAGAGGTAATGAGAACTGGACTCAACTCAGAGTTAGGCCAAACTATGGCCAAAGATTTCAGTAACTTTGCCTCAGGTGGGGTTACTGTTTTGCTTTGCCACTCGCAAGCCACTTCACTCACTTAGTTCGTACAGTACCAGGTCCTGTAACAACGCTTGCATCCAACAATATGCGCTTACGATCCAAAGATATTCGCAGAGATGGTGGAACTGTGTGACCCAAACTGTTGGCGCTGATCTGGCTAGGACTTCTGAGACTGCCCACCAAACCGATGAATTAGGGAAGCTCAGCCCGCCTACTGAGACGCGCGATCAGCCATTGCCCCGGCGCTTGCGGGGACCGTCCGGAGAGCGACATCTGTGAGTCGTCTACGTTTCCTTCAAGGGTCACGACGAAATCGTCAAGCTCGCCAAAGACCGATTGCGGTATATAGGTCGTATATCGCCTAACCCTCACCTGCGCGGTGAGCCGTTTATTCTTGACCTCATAATCACCAACGTAGGTGTAGCTCGTGTCACCACCTAGGATCCTATTTGTCTCAAGTACAACCACGCCGGTGGCAATTAGTCTTCCGAGGTAGGAACGCTTCAATGTCCGCTATTCGGAGAGGTTAGGGAGCCGGTTTCTCCAACACCTCGTCAAACTCTGTATGAACAATCATCACTCACTGGGGTAGAGCGCATTTGGGGCCAAATGGGTCGCGCAACCTTTACGCACTCGCATGGACCATCGGAACATAGCCCGCAGCGATGACCTGTACGGTGGAGCGGGGAGTCAGAACAGAGAATCGGACATCCGATGGTCTGGGCAGTCCTTCTTGATAACCGTATGGCGTCCAGGGAAGAACATTATCGCCCGATATCAATAGCACTCGGCCGGATTGGACCACCATCACCCCATCGGGTAGGTCATCGACGCGAACGATGTACGTTACCTTCTCTCGCTTTCGAGTCACTCGCTCACGATGCAACGTTCTATCTATTCCCGGGGCGTTTAGAAATTTGTCACCGCCGAGCTGCTTGGCCTTTATCCAAGCCTCTTTAAATGCGTTGAAGTCCGCACGTCTGCAATAGGCGCAGGGCCGATGACCAGCTGCGAGCGCCGTCACCTCATCAAGAAAGAAGAGCTCCGTGTAAGCGCTCGGCCCCATAATAGGGTGCTGGTAACCTTTGTATGAGAGCACACAGCAGATCCACGCCTGGTGTTGCCATCGCCGGGTCAGTAGCGTTTTGGTCTTGGCGTCATGAATGATTCCACGGTTACCCATACAGGTGCCACGGGCAGAAACTGAGACTATGTCGCCGAACGGACTAACACGATTTTGAAGCGGCATGAGCTTAGAATAGCATCGGAGGCCGAAAGCGGACCTTCCGGCAGTCTCCGAAGAGGGGCGCCAAGTGATCAGTAGCAAGTTACGCATCGAGCGCATGGAGCGCACAAAGAATTTCATCCAAGATATCTGCCATGTTTTCTTCTTCGTCAGCTTCAAGTTGCCGAGCGTCATATGCCCAACGGCGCGGCACTTCGACTTTTTCCTCGCGCTGTGGTGACGACTGCGCTTGAAATGAAAGGCCATTGCAGCGTTGTGGTTGAACTTTCCTCGCATTCGGTTCAAGCTTTTTGCATTCGCCCGTCGAGCTCGTAGACGGCAGCTTGGCCTACGTCTTTTCTTCCTGCTCCGGGGCGATGCGCTCCTCCCTTCGCTCAATCGTTGTACCTAACGGTCTAGCCAAGGGGCGAGACCTAACACGGATGCGAATTGTTGTTGGGGCAGACAAAGGGTGGTCGCGGTTCGAACACCCTAATAAGTTCAACCATCAGGGGCAGTGTTGGAACTCGGGAGGTTAAAATGAAGCTCAAATGTTTACTCGCCGGCTCCGCGGCGGTGTTGATTTTTCAGATGCCGTGGAATGCTCAGGCCTTCGAATGCCCGAAGCACTTCGCTGAGGCGCAGGCTCTCATCGACAAGGTCAAGGGAGACATGGGTGGCGCCATGTCGAAACAAATGCCGAAGGAGCAGATGGCTCTTGTCCACTCGCTGCTCGACGATGCGAAGATGAACCTCGCCGGGGCCAAGCACAATCACGAGAAGCCGCAGGGAGCCTACGACCACGCACGGGCCATCGCCAAGGCCGACGCGGCGCTCGGATACGCCAGGGCCGCCGACATGCTGCACTTCAAAATGATGCAGAAGTAAGTATCGGCCGCGTGCGAAAGCCAAGCGGGCACGTGAGACCCTGACAGAAGTGCTGGGGGATGCTCCCTTAAGGATGTCGTCGTCCTCGGGGCACACGTCTGCGCTGCCGCGGGCATGCGGCTCGGGCTGGGTTCGTGGTCTTTTGGCGTTGTCCTTGGCAGACGGAAAGAATCAAAAAAATGCCCAGCCCTCAGATGAACCCTCGTTACACACGGTTGGTACGTTGATCAGGACCAGGAGAGGCAGATGTTTGGATT
>CAXMNC010000072.1:0-2137 GCA_964194625.1 Acidiferrobacterales bacterium | reverse complement strand
CGCCATCGATAAATCGTCTGCTCGGCTACTCCATGCTTGCGCGCCGTGGCGGTCACCGTGCTCGATTCGGCCTCCCGCAATATCGATACGATCTGTTCTTCTTTATAGCGACTCTTCTTCACCTCGGTTCTCCTCAGATTGAGGAAAACCTAACATAGCATTGGTCCAAAGTTCGGGGAGCACTCCAAATGGCCTGTTCATAGGGTCATTTCAGCCCGAGAAAATTGACTATTTATGCAGAAATTGGCTTGGTGTAGCAGATGTCTGCTTTCCCCTGCAGATTCAATCGGTGAACGCAACACCTAGACTCTGATTGTAGAGAAGGAGGTGTTGTCGATGAAGTATCGAAAGAGAATTTATTACTCCGAGAAGCAGAAGGCGCTGATGTGGGATCGCTGGCAAGCGGGTGATTCATTACATGAGATTGCGCGGCTGTTTGATCGACACCATTCGTCGGTTCGAGGCATCTTTGAACGCTCTGGCGGGATGCGACCGGTTGCTCGTCGACGCTCGGCACGCTCGTTAACACTTGCCGAACGAGAAGAGATTTCGCTCGGGATTGCGGCTGGACGATCAGTGCGCTCGATTGCGCTGAGCTTAGGCAGAGCGCCTTCGACGGTGAGTCGTGAGCTGTGCCGCAACGGTGGTCGGGACGACTACCGGGCAAGTTGGGCGGATGAAGCGGCCTGGGATCGGGCTTGCCGTCCAAGAATCTGTAAACTCGCAAGGCGCCGAGCACTGGCCCAGCTGGTTGCGGCCGGGCTCAAGCTTCAGTGGTCGCCTGAGGAAATTGCCGGTTGGCTCAGGCGAACATATCCGGACGATGAGAACCGCCAGGTGTCGCACGAGACGATCTATAAGACATTGTTTATTCAGGCTCGCGGGGCGCTGAAGAAGGAACTGCTGGCGCATCTGAGACAAACCCGGGCGATGCGCCGTCCGCGTGGTCACACGCAAAAGAACCGGCAGATCAAACAAGCCGTATCGATCCGCGAGCGCTCTGCCGAAGTCGAGGACAGGGCCGTACCCGGTCACTGGGAAGGCGACTTGCTCATGGGTACCCAAGACAGCCAAATTGCGACCCTGGTGGAACGTCAAACCCGTTACTGCATGCTGGTTCGAGTCAGAAGCAAAGACACCAAGACGGTGGTCAACGCACTGATTAAGCAGGCACACAAACTACCGCGCGAGCTCTACAAGTCACTGACCTGGGATCGCGGCAAAGAAATGGCGGATCACAAACGCTTCTCGCTCGCCACCGACGTTGACGTCTACTTCTGTGATCCACAAAGCCCCTGGCAACGCGGCTCAAATGAACAGACCAATGGACTGCTGCGACAGTATTTTCCAAAAGGGATGGACCTGTCCGATATCCACCAAAACCATCTCAACGCCATTGCGCGACGGCTCAATGAACGACCGAGAAAAACTCTGGCATACTATTCACCAGCTGAAAAGTTTGCCGAATGTGTTGCGTCGATCGATTGAATCCGCACCCGAAAGCGGACGTTCAGACTGCTCGAAAACTGATGTTTTCATGGGCCGCTTTCGGCCGAGGCTGTGTAAAAACTCCACAACAGTCTCACCCCAGAAGTCGCCTTCAAACACAACGTGAGACGCTATTGACTAGCTTACGTGACGATAACGTCCAGTTAGTTAGCAAACTACCTCAACTAAAAATTAGCGTAGCCTGGAAACGATCTCACGCGGTCGATCTTGCGTTTTTACACAGCCTCGGCCAGAAGGAGCCGGTCAGCACAATATATTCGCCCCCTGGCATGGTAGCCGCAACGAAGCTAACCTAAGTTCCGACAATATTTGTTACTTTACGACAGTAACAAAAAGGGCGCCCGTCAATTGGTCATTTTCGTCGATGAGCGGTGCATAGTTGGTTTCGTATTCTCGACCAAAGAGGGTGGCCTCCCCGGTGTAGGAGCGTTTATGGGATAAAGCCCTATACGCTGGAGTCCCATTATCGAGTTTCGTATTGACGGCAGATTTTCCGTCTTTCGTGACTAATGTGGTTTGGATTCGAACAAAATCTTGGCCATCATAAGTAAAAATAGTGGCTTCGACGCCGGCGCTAGACTGAGTACAAGCGCAAAGTAACATACTGGAAAAAGTGAGGCAGAGCAGC
>CAXMNC010000071.1:0-5242 GCA_964194625.1 Acidiferrobacterales bacterium | reverse complement strand
CTCAGTGATGAGGATTACCGCGCGTTCGCACGCGAGGGTATCGAGACCTACTCGCGCCAGCCACTTGATCCCAAAGAGTGGGCCAACTACGAAAGATCGTTATTCTTTCTACAAGGGGCATTCGACGACGCCAACGCATTTTCACAAATGAAAAAGCGGCTGGAAGAAATAGAATCTGAGCGCCGCATCCCGGGGAACCGAATATTCTATCTATCTATCCCGCCAAGATTTATTGAACTATGCGTCAATCAACTCCACGCGGCAGGGCTGATTAATCCGGACGATAATACTAAGCCGTTCTCACGCGTCATCGTAGAAAAACCCATCGGGCGCGATCTAGAGAGTGCGCGCCAGGTCAACGCCACGTTGTTGCGAGTGCTCGAAGAACGCCAGACCTTTCGTATCGATCACTATCTCGGCAAGGAGACGGTGCAGAATATTTTGGTCATGCGGTTTGGCAACTCAATATTCGAGCCGCTTTGGAACCAAAAGCACATTGACCACGTGCAGATTACCGTGGCAGAGCAGGAGGGCGTGGGTACCCGCGCTGGTTACTATGATCGAGCCGGTGCACTGCGGGATATGGTGCAGAATCATATTCTGCAACTGCTGTCACTCACCGCAATGGAACCGCCATGGGCGATCACCGCCGATGTCGTTCGAGATCACAAGCTGGAGGTATTGAATTGCTTAAGATCGATCGAGACCAAGGATTTGAAGAACCATGTAGTACGCGCACAATATTCGGCTGGCGAGCACGATGGTGTCGACATACCCGGCTACCGGCGCGAGGACAACGTCGAGGCCGATTCGATCACGGAGACCTACACCGCCATTAAGGTGTTTATTGATAATTGGCGCTGGTCCGGCGTGCCGTTCTATCTTCGTACCGGCAAACGCCTACCGAAGCGCGCCAGCGAAATCGCAGTCCAATTCAAGGCCGTACCACCCATTCTGTTTAACTGCGACCCTAAGCAACCGATTGAACCCAATGTATTGACGTTGCGGATTCAACCGGACGAAGGATTATCGATGCATATCGCCACCAAGCTACCCGGGCCAAAGGTACGCATAAAACCGGTAACCATGGATTTTCGCTATGGCACAACCTTCGACAAGCAGTCACCAGAGGCCTATGAGCGCTTGTTATTGGATGTTATGGCGGGTGATGCGACATTGTTCATGCGTGGTGATGAAGTAGAGGCGTCTTGGACGTGGATCACCAATATCTTGGAGGCGTGGGAAAAAAGTGGCGAGCGTTGGTTGCCCGAGTATGCGGCCGGCACCTGGGGTCCGGTTGAAGCGGATAAGTTGATCGAGGCGGATAATCGTAAGTGGCGAATACTCTGATCGAGGCCTTGTTCAGTTGTGGATAGCAATGCCGTGATTCGGACATATCCCGACCTAGAGAGTGTGAGCCATGCCGCCGCCGAGGAGTTTACTAAAATCGGGCGTACTGCTATTGCCGATACAGGCCGTTTCGCCGTGGTCCTCGCAGGTGGCTCGACACCGCGAAGGCTTTATGAACGTTTAGCGGGCACATCGTTTCGCGAAGAGATCGTGTGGGATAAGGTGGAATTTTTTTGGGGCGATGAGCGTGCGGTATCGCCCGAACACCCGGACTCAAATTACCGCATGGCCAACGATGTCATGCTCAAGCATCTCAATATAGCCGAAACACGCATCCACCGGATGTCGGCAGAGCAGCCCGATCTCGACACCGCCGCCCGCGACTATCAAGCAGAGATAGCCTGCGGGTTTGATACAGTAAGTGATGGAGACGCGCCGTGTTTTGATCTTGTCTTATTAGGTATGGGTGCAGATGGACACACGGCATCGCTATTTCCCCATGCCGGCGCCGTGCGTGAAACCAAGCGCTGGGTAGTACCGACCCGAATGCCCCAATCCGACAGCCTCCGACTGACCCTAACGCCAACGATAATCAACAACGCCCGCCAAGTGTTGTTCCTGGTAGCGGGTGCCAACAAAGCAGAAACATTAGCGCAAGTACTCAATGGCCCGTATGAACCTGAACGCCTCCCGGCCCAGCTCATCCGCCCCGTGTCAGGCAACATCACGTGGCTAATCGACGAAGATGCCGCCAGACAATTGCCCCACCACTCGTTGGAGGGGGCCAGGGGAACAATTCTTAGTTAATGTAGTCCACAAACTCGCCCGCCCCGGTATGGGGGAGGGTTGGGGACGGCAACGCTTAGGATGAAGTTATACTGACTCTCCCTCCCCCCTTGTGGGGGAGGGCTGGGGAGGGGCAATGATTCTCGCGGGCGACATCGGTGGCACAAAGACGGTTATCGCGTTGTTCGAAGAAACGGCGGCCGGCCTACGCCAGCTACGTGATGCGACCTTCCCTAGCCGTGAACACGGTTCGCTGCAAGAAATCCTAGCGATATTTTTGAAAGACGAAGCGCACGATTCCTTGCAAGTCGGTTGCTTTGGCGTCGCCGGGCCGGTCATTGACGGGAAATCGAAGACCACCAACCTGCCTTGGGAGCTCAATGAGACGGTACTTGCTAAAGCGACGGGCGCAAGGCGGGTGAAACTCCTCAACGACCTCGAAGCAGCCGCCTATGGCATGTTGCATCTCAATGAGGATGAATTCTGCGTCCTCAACGAAGGCGCGAAGCCGGCACGAGTGGGCAACATCGCGGTGATCGCAGCCGGTACCGGCTTGGGGGAGGCCATGCTTATTTGGGATGGCGAACAACACCATCCGGTAGCGTCCGAGGGTGGGCACACCGATTTCGGCCCAACCAATCCCGAAGAGGTCGAACTACTCTCTTTTCTGCGCGACAAGTTTGGGCCCCATGTCAGCTACGAGCGTATCCTATCGGGCCCCGGGCTATTCGATCTCTATATCTTTCTACGCCAATCGAGCGGCACACCAGAGCCTAGCTGGCTGACCAAAAAGATAACAGCGGGCGATCCAAGTGCGGCCATTGCCGAAGCCGGCCTCAGCGACGAGGATGCTATCGCCGCCAAAACGCTAGAGATGTTCGCCTCCATCTACGGTGCCGAGGCCGGGAACCTAGTGCTCAAGTGTCTTGCGGTTGGTGGTGTACTCATCGGTGGCGGTATCGCGCCGAAAATGCTGCCAGCCCTAAAGCAGGGCCCGTTTATGAAGGGCTTTACTGCCAAGGGCCGCTATCGAGGCTTGATGAAAAGAATACCCGTTAAGGTGGCACTCAATGCGCGCGCGCCACTGATTGGGGCAGCGCATTACGCCTTGCGGTTATAGGACTCCAACAGGCCTATAAACGCCGGATCAAGCTAAAACCATTGACCTTCTAGCTTAATTTTTCACCACAGAGACCACAGAGATAATTATCGAATTTCTTCAGTGTTGCACTCATCTGTTTTTCCGCCATCGTTTTCCCTCCCCACTTTTCACTTCAGCGATCCTGCGCTTCAATATAACAACGGCACGGTGTAAAAGTGCTGTCAGCGCAAAACATATTCTTCAATAGGCGCCCTTACTCGTAAAACCGACGAAAAGGGTCTTGAATATGATCTTAAGGTCTAACCAGAGGGACCAATTTTGGATGTAAATAAGGTCATGCTCCACGCGTTTTTCCATCTTATCGATGACCTCGGTCTCACCTCGCCAGCCTTCCACTTGCGCCAGACCGGTGATACCGGGCTTCACCTTGTGACGTAGCATGTAGCCCTGGATCAGCTTGCGGTATTGGTCATTGTGCACCAACGCATGCGGACGAGGGCCCACAACTGACATCCTGCCTTGCAGCACATTGATGAACTGCGGCAATTCATCAAGCGAGGTGCGCCGTAGAAAGGCGCCAAGACGAGTGACGCGTGGGTCGTGTTTGGTTGCCTGTGTCATCTCGGCGTCAGTTTCGGTCACTTCCATCGTACGAAACTTCCACACTTCGATCTCTTCGCCCCGCAGCCCATATCGATTCTGCCGGAAAAACACTGGACCCCTCGAGGAAAGCTTAACCGCAACACTTATCACTAGCATGGGTGCCGCGATCACTAATAAAATAAGGCTAGCAACAATAATGTCTTCCAGCCTTTTGACCCAGCTGTCTATCCCGTAGAATGGGGTGTCGAAAATGCTGACAACCGGCAAATCACCAACGTTGGCCCACGTGGCATTCGACAGATTAAATATAAAGAAATCAGGTACAAGGTAGACGGAGACCGTAGTATCTGCCAACTTTACAATCAAGTGCTTGATTCGCTTTTGGGCGCTCAACGGTAAAGTGATAAATACCTGATCGATTTTGCCCGCACGCGCCTGCTTGACCAAGGCAGTGAGATTGCCCATTACTCGTATCGGTTCCTGCGCCAACGGCCGACCTCCCGTAGGGGTCCGATCATCATAAAACCCTACCAGCCGCAACTCTGTCCAGGGTGTCTGGAGGATGGTACGAGCGAGGCGTACACCTAGATCTTGGGCGCCGACAATCGCAACATTTTGCGCGTTGAACCCGCGCCTGCGTATCGCCCCCAATAAGATACGGAACCAACCGCGCCACAGCATCAATAGCAGCGGCGCCAAAACAAACCAGGTCAGAAAGAGTTTGCGTGAATACTCCGCCGAAGTCTTGAATCCGTAGGCGAGAAATAACAGAGCCAGCGCCACTGTGAACCACACTAACCATAGACGCCCGAACTCGCGTGGCACAGAGCCCCCTCGCCAGTCGTGGTATACTCCGCAGAAGTAAGAAAAAAATAAAAACAGAGCCACCGCACACCCGGCTACGATGTTGTAATCTTCACGCCACGGCATGCCGTAGAGCCGGCAAACCAGCCACAATGATCCGGCGACGGTGGCGGCATCGATCAGTTGGGGGAAGGCGGCCCGCTTATATTGGGTGGGACGTATTAGGTGATTGCGAGACCCTAACGCCACGGCTGATTCCTAGTTAATGGTGGATATATTATAATCGTTTAAGAATTAACGTGTGCAAGTTTCGTGCCGCCAAGGCGGTTAAGTGCGTACCGATCTAAGCGAGTGACAGAACGCCAATGACAACAAGAGGATACCGCCCAAGTTTGGTGTTGTGCCGCCGACTTGGCGGAAACGGCACGGGGCCGCAGCCGCTATGGCGCGGCTCCTTGTGACGTTCGGCGTCACTAGCAACAAAAACTGCAACGTTGGCGTTGCAGCCAGGCTGGAGTTTGGACAAACACCAAATGATTGGCACGGCGGTAGCTAGACTGCCGTCGCCGGCCCCAATCCCAGGAAGAGTCAATGTTT
>CAXMNC010000070.1:0-3541 GCA_964194625.1 Acidiferrobacterales bacterium | reverse complement strand
CGGACCTCCAGCGCCATAGCCATTTACGTCCGCTTTCGGGGGTTAAGCAGACATCCAATGTCCGCTATTCGGAATTGGCAACACTGATGTCCGTTTCCGGGGGTAAAGCAGACGTTCGAGGCACGCTCCCAAAGAGTCCGCTTTTAGCCAAAAGGCGACATTCGGATCGTTCCCTTTCAGCGTGGATTCCCTCATCGATGACAGCTAATCTCCTGACCGGGGGAAATCAGGCATGGAACGCCGCCTTGCCGCCATATTGGCCGCCGACGTGGTCGGCTACAGCCGCCTCATGGAGGCTGACGAGGAAGCGACTGCCCGCACGCTAAGCACCTACCGAGAAATTATAGAAGGGCTGGTCGCGAGCCATCATGGCAGGGTGTTCGGTGGGGCCGGCGACAGCGTCATCGCCGAGTTCGCGAGCCCGGTCGAGGCCGTGCGTTGTGCGGTCGATATTCAGCACGAACTTGAAGTTCACAATGCCGATCTACCTGACGATCGGCGCATGCGCCTTCGCATAGGCGTCAACCTCGGTGACGTGATGGTCGAGGGCGATAACCTGCTTGGCGACGGTGTGAATATTGCGGCGCGTCTCGAAACGCTTGCCGACCCTGGCGGTATCTCCCTGGCGCGGTCGGTTTTCGACCAGGTCAGGAAACAGCTCGATCTGGGTTACGAATACCTTGGCGAGCACGAGGTCAAGAACATCGCCGAGCCGGTCCACGTTTATCGCGTGCTGACTGCGCCGGAGGCCGCCGGCAAGGTCATCGGCGAGGCAAAGCGAGCGACGCAATCATGGAAATGGGCGGTGGTAGCAGCGGTCGTGGTCGTGCTCATCGGAGTGGCCGGTGCGGTTACGTGGCTGAGGCCGTGGGAGCCAACAACTGAGCCGGCCTCTGTCGAACGCATGGCTTTCCCGCTCCCGGACAAACCATCGATCGCCGTGCTTCCCTTTGTGAATATGAGCGGCGATCCCGAGCAGGAATACTTTGCCGATGGCATGGCCGAGGACTTGATCACGGATCTTTCGAAGATTTCCGGCCTCTTCGTCATCTCTCGAAATTCAGCGTTCACCTACAAGGGCAAGGCTGTGAAGGTCCGTCAGGTGGCGGAGGAGCTGGGGGTGCGTTACGTCCTCGAAGGCAGCGTGCGGCGCGCCGGCGACGAGGTTCGGATCAACGCCCAGCTGATCGACGCGACCACGGGCGGGCACCTCTGGGCTGAACGTTACGACGGAACGCTCGCCGATGTGTTTGATCTGCAAGATAAGGTCACCAAGAGAATTGTAGACGCCCTGGCATTGCGATTGACACCGCAGGAAGTCCAACGAGTGGGCGGACCCGGCACCGATAATGTCGCGGCGCACGACGCCTATCTCTTGGGACTAAACTTCTATTACCGCCGGACACCTGAGAGTTATGCGAAAGCCAGAACCCACTTCGAGCGGGCAATCGAATTGGACCCCAACTACTACGCAGCCCATACGGCGCTCGCCAAAATCTACGCGCAAGCTAGCCTCGAAGCGATCACTTACCCCGAGGCATTGGGGATTCCCTGGCGGGCAGCCACCGCAATGGCGCGGAGATCATTGAGTAAGGTCTTGGGACAGCCGAATGCCGACGTTCATGTTGTTAGTTCATGGCTCGCCTTGAAAAGGCATCAACTGAAGCGGGCGATTGCCGAAGCAGAGCAGGCCCTTGAACTCAACCCGAATGACGTTGACGCATTGGAAGCACTCGCGAAGGCGCAGATATATGCAGGGCAACCGAAAGCCGGGATTGAGTTAGCTAAAAAGGCGATGCGCCAAAATCCGGCGCTTGTGACGCGCCCCTTCTTGCTGATGGGACTGGCGGAGTTTGCGTTGGGCAGTCCCGATAAGGCAGCCGATCATATCGAGCGCGCCTTCGAGCTTGGATCTGAAGAGATAGACTACGCAGGCATTCTGGCAGCGGCCTATGGGGAGCTTGGCCGCATCGACCAAGCCAAGGCCGCTTATGATATCTTTCGGCAGGGTTACGTCGGCCGTCGGCCCAACCTAGCCTGGTCGATGGTCTTGTTCCCGTTCTCGGACCGCAGCGTCCTGGAGCGGCTCGCTCGGGGTTTCAAACTTGCAGGAGTCAGTGTCGGTATCGGTGGCTATCTGCCGCTGCACAACATGAACAGGTTAAGCGGTGCAGAGATTGAGGCGCTGCTGTCTGGGAGGGAAATTGAAGGTCGTGAGTTCTGGACCAACCAAGCGTGGCAACGGCGGCAAACGTCCGATGGCGAGGTGGAGTACGGCGGATTTCAGATCCAGCCAGGCATACCTTGGAAAGTCATCGGCTCTGCTCGCATTATTCAAGACGACATGCTCTGCGAAGAATGGGTATCAGCGATAGAGACCTTGGACATATGCTATGTGATCTTTCGCATTCCAGAGGGAGAGGCACGTATTCGCTGGGGCGACTTCGTAGGCGACTTCGTAATAGTAACAGACACGGGCCCCCATCCCTTCCGAGTGGTTGAGTGAGCGGGGGCGCGATCCGCATTTCTGGGGAGGTAATCATGACAAGGTTTCTATCGGCCTTAGTGGCCGCTACCGCCCTTCTCACCGGTGGCCCGCCAGCTTTGGCGGGACCACTGCACGAAGCCGTTGAAACCGGCAATATCGATCAAGTCAAGCAAGCGATTGCCGAAGGCGCAGATGTTAATCAGGAAGATTCTGCCTCCCGCTCGCCGTTGTTCCTTGCAGCCAGCAAGGGTCACGCGGCCGTAGCCGTGTTGCTCATCGAAAAGGGCGCGGACGTGAGTATGGAGTACCTATTACTCGGGTGGCGCCCCCTTCATGTCGCTGCAAATGCAGGTCACTTGGACGTGGTCGAGATCCTGATCGAGCATGGCGCAGATGTGAACGCGGCTGCCGGGGTGACGGGAAAAACGCCCTTGCACATAGCGGCGGAACGTGGACGCCTGCCGATCGTCGAATCGCTCATCGCCAAGGGTGCTGATGTGAACGCGACAGACAATGCCCAACTCGGGCCCATCCACTACGCGGCTGGTTTGGCTCATTTCGATGTTGTCGAGCTCCTTATCGCCCATGGTGCGCCAACTCCGGCAAAACCAATGGTAACTCGGGAGGTGTTTAGTGTCCCGGTGAGTCGCGCCGAGGTGGGTCAAGACTGGAATACGCGGGGTTACGACTGCAAGTCACGTGTTTTTGGGAGTGGTTGGACATCCAGCAACCACGAACATCACTCCGACGAGGTTGTCACTGCGGTTGAAGGGGGTGTGGCATTGGTTGTCGGGGAACAACGCTTCGAGGCTGAACCAGGAGATGAGCTCTTCCTTCCTTCCAACACTATGCATCGGCTCGAGAACTCACATGACGGTCGGTTAGAAATGCTCTATGGCCTGAAACACCACGTTGGAACACCACCAAACACATGCCATTAGTGAGGAAGAATCTAGTTCGGGCGATCGAGCACTTGCTAGAGGATTGGGAACCCAGTCCGGCGAAATGTGAGATAGAAACGACTGGCACGACTGATTGAGGCAATGTCCGCTT
>CAXMNC010000069.1:0-48320 GCA_964194625.1 Acidiferrobacterales bacterium | reverse complement strand
CCCTTATTGGTGTTATCGGAAACTGTCAATTTTTTTGTACCATACCGGGATTTCACGCGGCTGTACAGTAGCTTATGCACGAAACCTGCCGCCTCACTTTAAGTGGGCATCCTAAGGCCCTGTCATTGCCTGATTGTTGGTAGTGCGATCGGGTGGTAGGTGGCTCAACCCAGTGCCAGGGCCAAGCCGGGTATCCACGGTGATAGGTTGGTCCCGTCGTCGTGATCTGATTCTGCGTTCGCTTTGCTGCGCCCCACACGACGCGACCCTCCTAGTCGAATCCGGCATCATCCTTGTGCGCCGGCACTATTGTACACATTCTGCCTTCGGTGCCGAGCGGATTTTGCCCGTTCAAGGCAAAAAGATTTAGCCGCCCTTCGGCAAGGATTTAGTGCGCACTGGACATCGGGCAACCAGTGATCACACAGCCTGCCCTAAGATGCGATGCTTCAACGACAAGGCCCATCTATGCCAAGCTACGCTTCCAACACTTTTTCGAATCGGACCCTGGTGACGAGATTTTTAGCGATCTTGTTTCTCTCTATCGCGTTCTGGGGGCTACCCGCCCACGCGGAAGTTGTCGATTTCACCTTGGCTGATGCCAACGGCGTAGAACACAAGCTGTCTGATTATCGCGGCAAGTGGTTGGCGATTAATTTTTGGGCAACCTGGTGCGCGCCTGTCTAAAAGAGATCCCGGAACTGATCCAATTTCACAATCGCCACAAAGATAACGACGCTATCGTCCTCGGCATCGACTTCGAGGAGATCGACCTAGCCAGTTTGCGTGCATTCATAAAGGAGCAAGGCATGAGTTATCTGGTCTTGCGTGCGGGTTCGATGCGGATCACTCCGTTTGAGCCGTTACTGGGCTTGCCATCGACCTTTCTGGTGTCGCCACAAGGGATGTACGTTGATAAACATGTGGGGCCGATAACACTAGCGCAGCTAGAAGAGTTCGTGGCCAAAAACAAAGGCGTCCCCAATCAATCACCACCAACATTCAGTCGTCAAGCAATCTACCTGAGTGCAGCCACATTCGCGGTACTGCTTCTCATAACCGGCGCTTATGCTTATCGACGAATGACGGCGAAGCATCGGCAGAACATGTCGCTAGACAAATAGACCGCCCATGGAGGCCGCCCGTACCTTCATGGCGCCAGATGGTGCCAAGATCGTCTACCGCTTGTGGCGAGGTGGTGATAAGAAGCGCCGGTTGATCGTTCTAATACACGGCATGGCCAGCAACCTGACGCGGTGGTCCGAGTTCCTCGAACACACGTCGCTAAAAAACGATTGCGATATATTGCGTTTGGACTTGCGCGGCCATGGCGAATCCATGCGGCGTGGAAAACTCAATATGGAGATCTGGTCGCGGGATTTACTGGGCATCCTTAAGGCTGAAGATTATCCGCACGCAGTGCTCATTGGGCATAGCCTAGGCGCACAACTCGCCATTCACCTTGCGAGCTGCCATGCAAACCAGGTCAAGGGACTTGTATTGATCGGCCCGGTATTCGAGAAGGCGCTCAAAGGTTCCATGCGTTGGGCGAGATATCTGCGCCCGGTGATCGCATTATTGGTTGGTGTCATCAGACTGCTTAACTGGCTTGGCCTCTACCGGCGACATCTTCCGAGCCGCGACCTGCGCGCGCTGGATGAGAAAATGCGCACGACGTTGCTGGCATCGGGTCAGTACAAGAAAATGATCGACCGATACTCATCGCCGTGGCCGGACTTGAAGGTGTTTCCAACCGCGAACTTCCTTCAGGAAACTATGGAGATGGTGCGTTCCCTACCCGCCCTCTCCAGCATTAAGGTGCCCGTGCTTATCCTGCTCTCTAGGAGCGTAACCTACACCGACCCCGATCGAAGTCGGAAGATGATGATGCGGATTCCGGATGTGAAGATCGTCCCGATCGACGCCTATCACTGGCCCTTAACCGAGCGGCCAGTGGAAGTTCGGGAGGCGATCGAATCGTGGTGTGCGGAGCTAAAGCCCGCATTTCTTACCGGCTGTCGCAGCGAGGGTGCGTAGATGCCTGCGGATACAAGGCGCGCGAGGAAAATGCGCGCAGGCGTACTCGACAGTACGTTAAGCCCATTTTCCGAAGCGCAACGCCGTAGACGCGGGTAGCTACTCGGCCGCAGTAGAGAGTTGGTGAGAAATACGGGCTCAACCTAGGAGCCGCAATCGGCTCCTAGGTCAAAACACTTAGGATTTAACGACGACGAAAAACTTACCGCTACGGCGCTTAACCAGTAACAGCGGGCTGTCGTCTTTCGTGAGTTTGGCGGTGATGCGATTGAAATCAGCGACGTTCTTGACCTCCTTGCGATTGATCTCGGTGATTACATCGCCGGTGCGAATACCGGCGCTGCTCGCACTACTATTCGGCTCCACCGCAGTGACCACCACGCCGGTCGAGCCGGCTGGCAGGCCTAGACGTTCGGCCACATCGGCGCTGAGATCACGTACCTCGAGCCCGGCCAGCGCGGTATTGTCCGCTTCGCTCTGGCCGATCTCGGGCTCCTGACCCACTTTAGCCAGGTCCTTGGGCTGCTCGCCAATGTTGATGGTTAGCGTCTTGAGTTTCTTGTCGCGGATGACTTTTACTTTGACATTGTCACCGACGTTGGTACGGGCGACGATATTGCGCAGTGCCGTTTGATCTTCAACATCCTTGCCGGCGTAACTGACGATAACATCACCAGACTTAATTCCACCTTTAGCGGCGGGGCTGCCCGGAAACACATCGCCGACTAGCGCGCCTTGCGCCTTAGGCAGGCCAAAATTCTTAGCCAGGTCGGCGGTAACACCTTGGATGGATACCCCCAGCCAACCGCGCACAACCTTACCGCTCTTGATCAAACTGTCCATGACCCGGCGGACCATGTTGCTGGGTACGGCGAAACCGATGCCCATGTAGCCACCGCTACGGCTGAAGATAGCGGTGTTGATACCAACCAGCTGTCCGTTCACGTCCACCATAGCGCCACCGGAGTTACCGGGATTGATAGCGGCATCGGTCTGAATGAACTCCTCGTAGTCGGCAATACCAATATTGGCGCGACCGACGGCGCTAACGATGCCCATAGTCACCGTCTGGGTGAGGCCAAAGGGACTCCCGATCGCGAGCACGAACTCGCCGACCTCAAGCGAATCTGAGTCACCCCAATCCACAGTCGGTAGCTGCTTGCCCTCAATCTTGATCACGGCAAGATCGGTCTTCGGATCGGTACCAATTACTTTGCCAATGAACTCACGTTTGTCGCTAAGCGTTACCTTGATCTCATCGGCGTTCTCGATCACATGATTATTCGTGACGACGTAACCAGAAGCGTCGACGATGACACCAGACCCTAAACCGCTGCTTGGGATATTGCGCGGCGCCTCGAAGCGTCGGAAAAACTCATCACCGAAGAAACGACGGAACGACGGATCCTTGAAACGCTCCGGTAGATCTTCCATGCTGGCAGACTCGACGACCCGTGTCGTGGAGATATTTACCACGGCCGGCCTGACCGCTTTGACCACATCAGTGAAGTTTCCGCTTGCCGGCAGCACATTAGTAGCTGCATGGGCGGTAGCACCACCGTTAACGGCCGGTATCCAATTCATGCTGGCGCTAAACGCTAGTCCCAGCACCACGGCCGTAATGACAAACATGCTCGACAGAGCTCCGAGCTTAAAGGAACGACGATTTATCGACATACGAATGTCTCCAACTGTAATTGATCAAAAATGTGTTAAGCCACTTCGGTGGCTTGATCTCCTTGCCTCCTGGCAAACACAAAAGCGTCTTCACGTTCATCGACGATGATGATGTCGCCTGGGCCAAACCTGCCAGCAAGTACTTCCTGCGCCAGTGGGTTTTCAATCGCATTCTGAATCGCACGCTTCAACGGGCGCGCACCATAAACGGGATCAAACCCAGCTTCCGCCAGTTTGTCCAGCGCACGATCGGTTAGTTCCAGACCCATATCGCGAGCGGTCAAACGATCTCGCAGGTACTGTACCTGGATGGCGGCGATTCGGTGCAACTGTTCCCGGCCCAGAGGACGGAAGACAACTATTTCGTCAATACGATTGACCAGCTCCGGGCGGAAATAGTTCCCGACAATCTCCATGACCGCGTTTTTCATCTTGCCGTAATTCTCTTCGGCCGCTCCCGACATCCCGTCTCCCGCGGCACTTTTACGTCCCTGTACATCGGCCGCTCCCGACATCCTGTCTCCCGCGGCACTTTTACGTCCCTGTACATCGGCCGCAATCATCTCCTGGATCACGTTGGATCCTAGGTTCGAGGTCATGATGATGACGGTGTTACGAAAATCCACCGTGCGTCCCTGTCCATCCGTCAAACGGCCGTCATCGAGCACTTGTAATAACACGTTGAACACATCGGGGTGCGCTTTCTCTACCTCATCGAGCAAGATCACCGAATAGGGCTTACGGCGTACCGCCTCGGTGAGATAACCGCCTTCATCGTAGCCGACGTAGCCCGGGGGGGCGCCGATAAGGCGCGCCACGGAATGCCTCTCCATGAACTCCGACATATCCAGGCGTACCATGGCTTCATCGCTATCGAACAAGAAGGCTGCCAGGGCCTTCGTCAATTCGGTCTTACCAACCCCGGTTGGGCCCAAGAATAGGAATGAACCATAGGGGCGGCGCGGATCTGACAGGCCCGCACGTGAGCGTCGGATCGCATTGGAAACGGCCGAGACCGCCTCGTCTTGTCCGACGACGCGTTCTCCTAATTTAGCTTCCATGCTCAGCAGTTTTTCGCGCTCGCCTTGCATCATCTTCGAGACCGGTATGCCGGTCCAAAGCGACACCACCTCGGCAATTTCGTTCTCGGTTACCGAGCTGCGCAGCAGTTTACGTTGACTGCCTTCGCTATCGTCGGCACTCGCCAGGCGTTTTTCAAGCTCGGGGATACGGCCGTATTGCAACTCCGACATGCGCGCGAGATCACCGGCTCGGCGCGCCGTCTCCATCTCCATACGCGCGCGATCGAGCTCTTCTTTCACGTGCTGTATCCCGTGAACAACCGCCTTTTCTGCCTTCCAGATCTCTTCTAAATCTGCATATTCGCGTGCGAGTTTGTCGATCTCTGAGTGCAGCGTATCAAGTCGCTTCTTTGATGCTTCATCGGTCTCTTTCTTGAGCGCTTCGCGTTCGATCTTGAGTTGTATCAACCGGCGGTCGAGCTTATCCATCTCTTCGGGCTTGGAATCGATTTCCATACGGATACGGGACGCCGCTTCATCGATGAGATCGATGGCCTTATCCGGCAGATTGCGGTCGGTGATGTAACGATGGGAAAGCGTGGCGGCACTGACGATAGCCGGATCGGTAATGTCCACCCCATGGTGGACCTCATATTTCTCTTTTAGTCCGCGCACGATAGCAATCGTATCTTCCACGGTTGGTTCATCAACCAATACTTTCTGGAAGCGCCGCTCCAGCGCCGCATCCTTCTCGACATACTTACGGTACTCATCCAAGGTGGTGGCACCGATGCAGTGGAGTTCGCCACGCGCAAGGGCGGGCTTAAGCATATTGCCGGCATCCATCGCGCCCTCGGCCTTACCCACACCCACCATGGTGTGCAGTTCGTCGATGAATAGAATGATTCTCCCCTCCTGGTGCGCGAGGTCCTTGAGCACGGCTTTGAGGCGCTCTTCAAACTCACCGCGATACTTGGCACCCGCGATAAGCGCCGCCAGATCCAGAGCGAGTAGGCGCTTGTCCTTCATACCCTCAGGCACTTCGCTATTAACGATGCGACTCGCAAGACCTTCTACGATCGCAGTCTTGCCTACACCGGATTCGCCAATTAGCACTGGGTTGTTCTTAGTGCGTCGTTGTAACACCTGCGTGACACGACGGATCTCATCGTCGCGCCCGATCACCGGGTCGAGCTTGCCTTGTTCGGCGCGCTCGGTCAGATCGATCGTGTATTTCTCCAACGCTTGGCGTTGATCCTCGGCATTCGCATCTTCTACTTTCTGCCCGCCACGGATTTCATCGATCGCTTTTTCGAGGCCATTTCTCGACACACCGGCCTGCTTGAGCAGGCGGCCTAACTCTCCCTTGTCCTCCAGTGCCGCCAGCGGGAAGAGTTCGGTCGAAATGAATTGGTCGCCGTGCTTCTGTGCGTATTTGTCCGTGAGGTTCAACACCCGACCTAGATTATTCGATATCAGAACCTCGCCACCGATGCCTTCGACGGTTGACAGGGCATCGAGCGCCTGACTTAGTTGGGAACGCAGGGCATTAACATTGACATTACAGTTGGCAAGCAGTTGTCGGGTAGTACCGCCCTCCTGATCCAGCAATGCGGTCATGACGTGCACCGGTTCGATGAACTGGTGATCACGGCCAACAGCCAGGCTCTGGGCCTCGGCCAGACCTTGCTGAAACTTGGCGGTTAGCTTCTCCATCTGCATGTGTGGAACCCCGTGTACTTCGATCCTTATGTTCAATAATTGGGGTACAAGAGTGTCTAATTCAAGCCTTTTGCGGGCGAAAAATCACGTTTTTAGGCTGTCAGTGCCGCCGCTTGCCCCCGCTTCTCATTTACTGTCGCCAACAGCACCAGACCGAGCACAAAAAACGCCACTGTGGACAGTAGCGCCAGTCGATGATCGCCGCCAGAAAGATAGGTGATACCGCCGTAACTCAGGGGCCCGACGATGGCTGCGAACTTGCTGGCGAGCCCCCACAGACCAAAAAACTCAGCTGAGCGCGCGGGTGGCGAAAACTGGCCAACCATCGCGCGTCCGGCTGACTGACTCGACCCGAGTGCAAGCCCGATTAGGTTACCAACCAGCCAGAACCCTGCCCGGCCCTCTGTGAAATAGGCCAGCAACAAGGCAAATATCCAAATCGCCAAAGTTATGGCCAATGTCTGCCGCGAACCCAGACGATCTTGAATATGACCGAAAACAAAGGCGCCGATAGCAGCCGTTACATTGATAACCAGAATGAGGACAAGCGTGTCGCGCGTATCAAACCCCATCACCTCGCGCGCATAGACCGCCGCCAACACAATGACCGTATAGATTCCAGAATAGTAAACACTGAGGCTCAGCAGGAATCGAAACAGATCACGGAAGTCGCGCACATGACGTAGCGTCTGGCGCAAGCGGGCCATCCCGATATGCAAATAATTCTGCCGTATGGGTTGCGCAGACGCCACCGCGCGTTCGGGAAGCCACAGAAATGTCGGCATTACCGCCAACGCAAACATAAACGCGGTAATCAACATCGTAATGGGGACGTACTGCGAGGCGCTGTGGCCGTGGGCCTGCGCCCAGGTGACGTAGGCCAGACACTCCCCGAGTACAAGCAACCCGCCCAGATATCCCAGCGACCAACCGTATCCGGATATTCGACCCATATCCGATTGTGGCGCGATCTCCGGCAGGAAAGCTGCAATGAGATTTTCACCCGTGGCAAACATAAAGCTCGCGACAATAACCAACACCATTGCCAACCACACATCGCCTGGTCCAATCGTTGCTAACAACGCGGTAAATACGACACAACCCATCGTTGTCACCCCTAGAAAACGTTTCTTGTTTGCACGATGATCTGCAACAGCGCCGAGTACCGGTGCGCTTACCAAAACAAGGGCGTTGCTAATAGCAATGGCAATAGTCCAGTACAATGTGCCGCTACCGCTCGCTGATGCGCTGGCATTCACCGTCACCACGCCAACAAAATAAGCATTAAACACTGCCGTCAGTACAACTGTTGTGTAACCGGAGTTCGCAAAATCGAACATCGCCCAGGCAAATATCTGGCGCGATGGCGCGACGCGGCTAACGGGCGATGATGCGGGCGCCTTAGCCACGGCGTCGAGACCGAATCAAATTAGCGCAGAGGTTAGCGGTCGGCATGGTGCCGAGCGAGGTGGCACCGCTTAGCTGATAGCCCCATGGTCGTGGGTGTTAAGAGAATCTGGGCCCTTCTCGCCGTTGACTTTGCTCGCCACAAACCCTTGGACGAGCTTTAGGACCTCAGCACAATACGGGTAGTTGACCCGATAGTAGACCTCCTTGCCGCGTTTCTGGCTTACGAGGAGTTCGGCGTTTCTCAGGACTTTGAGGTGGTGGGAGATGGCGGGGCGGCTTAAGTGGAATACGCGAGCGATCTTGTTTACGCAGATTTCTTCGCCTGGATCGAACACGAGCAGGATCTTCTGCCGCGTAGGGTCGCCAAGCGCAGCGAAAAAACGGGCAAACTCCCCCCAGCCTTCAGGAAGGCTTTCAGCGTACTCGGGTTTCATCTACATCTACATCTGGTTCTATGTCGTCGGTGAGGGCGACACCGACACACCCACAGCGTCAGCATAATAAATTGGCGCAATATGTCAACAATTTTAAACCCGTTCTGGTCAGTTAAGCGCTAACTGACGTTGCGAAGTGCCCCCGCCTCCGGTGCGCACACTCGGTGGTTGGACCGGCTATCGCGCCAAAAGCTCCAGAAAAGCTATGCTTCCTAACCAGCGAATGCCGATAGTTTGAATCTTTTCGAATCACTTCGGTCCACAATGGCCTAATAACGAGTATTTTGCGCACATGACACAGCCAGCTGATCCATCTCCACGTAGCGACACCCAGCAACGGATGGGTAGAGGCATGATCTATGTCGCCTGGTTGCTGGCACTAGGCTTATTGACTTGGATTTTTAGTGGTTGGCTTGACACGCAGCGTAATCCCAATCGCCAGGTAAAGAGCGTAGTCGAAGATGGCGTGTACGCCGTTACCCTCGAACGAAACCGCTACGGTCACTACAATGCAAACGGACTGATCAACGGGCGTGAGGTGGAATTCATGTTGGATACGGGCGCCACAACCGTATCGATTCCCGCGACAGTAGCCCAACGATTGGGCCTCAAGCAAGGACCACCAGTATTGAGTAGCACCGCCAATGGCACCATTACTACTTATCTAACTCGCCTGGCGAGCGTCAGCGTGGGAGACATTACGCTGCACAACGTTAAGGCCAACATTAACCCACACATGGGTGGCAATGAGGTGCTGCTTGGCATGAGTTTTTTGAAACACCTCGAGTTTACCCAGCGCGGCGACACGCTAATTTTGAAACAACTGCCGCAATAAGCGAATCTCTACACCATGCTTCCCACTGATATCAAGGAAATCGTTCGCCAAGCGTTGGCCGAGGACATCGGCACTGGCGATCTCACGGCGGGGTTGATTGCGGCAACTACGAAGGCCAATGCACATGTTATTACCCGCGATAACGCGATTCTGTGTGGCACTGCCTGGTTCGATGAAGTCTTTCGTCAACTCGACAGCGCCATCACCATCGAATGGCATGCAAACGACAGTGATTCCATACAATTTGGGCAAACGATTTGCCAGGTACGAGGGCCCGCAAGATCAGCCCTAAGCGGTGAACGCATGGCGTTGAACTTTCTGCAGCTGCTATCGGGCACGGCGACGCAGACGCACCGTTACGTCGACGCCGTCAATGGTACGCAGGCGAAAATCCTTGATACCCGAAAGACACTGCCAGCTTTACGTAACGCTCAAAAGTATGCAGTGACCTGTGGTGGCGGCTACAACCATCGCATGGGACTGTATGACGGTATTCTTATCAAAGAAAACCACATCCTTGCCGCCGGCTCGATCACACAGGCAGTGCAACAAGCAAAGGCCACGGCACCGGCTGGGGCGATGATCGAGGTAGAGGTAGAAGATCTTGCGGAGATTAAAGAAGCGCTGGCGGTAGGGAGCGAACGTTTGCTGCTAGATAATTTCGATTTAGAAACTTTACGTATCGCAGTTGCAGAGACCCGTGGGCGTGCCAAGGTTGAAGCTTCTGGCGGTATTACTCTCGAAAACATTCGCGCTGTTGCCGAAACCGGGGTGGATTACATTTCGATTGGTGCCTTAACAAAGGATGTCATCGCCGTCGACTATTCAATGCGGTTTGACGCTGCCTAGACAGCAGCGTCGCGATCCAACCAAATTACCGAAGCCATATGGCCGCATTTCCCATCGCGACGGTAGGAAAAGAATTTATCCCTATCACCCACTGTACAAAAACTATTGCCAGAAACGTTCTCCACACCAACCGTTTTGAGGCGTTGGGTTGCCAACAGATAGATATCCGCCAGCCACTTTCCGTCCGGTTTCTTCACGAAGGCCGTCGCAACGTCAGCACCTCGTTCATGAAAGGCGCCATAGACGTCGTCGCCAACTTCGAACGCGGTCGGGCCAATAGCCGGGCCCAACCAAGCCATTAGCTCGGAACCGGGCACGCCCATCTGTCGCACACCCTCCTCGATCACCCCGCGCGCAAGCCCGCGCCAACCAGCATGTAACACGGCGACCCGGCTGCCCCGTCGATCGCATAGGAAAACGGGACAACAATCAGCCGTCAGCACCACACACACGACACCGGCGCGCTGCGCGAAACCACCATCCGCCTCGGTATAAGGCTCACTGGTGACTGCATCGACCACTTGATTGCCATGTACCTGATGTAACCATACCGGTTCGGACGGTAACCCTGCGCTTTCAACCAAGAGTGCGCGGTTTCTCTTCACGACTTCAACATCATCCCCCGATTTCAAGCTGAAATTGAATGAGTCGAATGGTAGCTTGCTGTATCCACCTATACGCGTGGTCGTCAGCGCCCTCACATTCGCCGGCGCCTCCCACTCTGGATAAATGAATTCAGGTTTTTTAGTCATTACCTCATGCCAGAAACGGCCTACCGTGTTTTTCTTGTCTTTTGCCCCTACGGTCGAGCCGAGGATGAGTGCAGCCGGAGGCCGCTCGTATGCATCCTGCACTCGCGGCACTCGTACATCCCTGTACATCGCGCTCCCCCTGGTGGGGGCCGGGAGGGGTGAAGCGGATCAAGACAAAGGTCCAGTGGACCTTTGTCCCGCTGAACGGGCTCGCCACGGATGGCGAGCCCTGGACTTGCAAGCGAGAGCAGGGAAAGCGGAGCGCTGCAAGCCGTGCGTCCGTCGTCGGCATCATGGATGTGCCGTCGACGGACCCACTGAGGCAAGCGAAATCCGAGGTTCCCCGCCCAGCTTTTGGGGTGGGGCGAAGACCGCGGGGCAAAATGGCTTTGGGTACTTTCGCCGAAACAAAAGTCACCCGCCGTACGGGGCCGGCGCCCCGGTAGTACATCGTCGCCGAAGGTGACGTGCAAGGATGCACTAATGCCGCGGGCGCAGGGATGCGCATGAGCGGCCGACTCACTATTTGTGCTCTTTCGCATCTGCCTCCAGCGCTAGAATAAGCGCCTGCATGTCCTCCGGCACCGGCACTTCCCATTCCATCGCTTCACCACTCACCGGATGGGTAAGGCCGAGCAAGGTCGCGTGTAAGGCCTGCCGACGAAAGTTGCGTAAGGCCTGGGCGAAGCTTTCGCTCGCGTGCGGTGGCATACGCAGGCGACCACCATAGGTTGCATCACCAAAAACCGGATACCCGATATACGCCAAATGTACGCGAATCTGATGTGTACGCCCTGATTCCAAACCGACTCGCACTAAGGTATGGGCCCGATACTTGGTCTTGACCCGATAATGGCTAACTGCAGACTTGCCACGCGGGTGCACCGCCATGCGTTTGCGATGCCTAGGGTGTCGTCCGATGGGCGCTTCGACGTCGCCACCGGCAACCATTACCCCCTGGACCAATGCAATATACTCACGCTTAACGCGGCGTTTCTGCAAATCATTGATAAATCGTAGACGCACGGTTTCAGTCTTAGCGACCACCAACAATCCAGAAGTGTCCTTATCCAGACGATGTACGATGCCGGCCCGGGCGAGCGAGCCTTGTCCTGGCGCATGGTGCAAGATCGCGTTTAGTAACGTGTGTTCGCGGTTTCCCGGGCCCGGGTGTACAACCATGCCCGGCGGTTTGTTGATCACCAAGATATGGTCATCCTCATAGATCAACGCTAGCGGGATTGCTTCGGCTTCCCACACGAGCGTCGGCAGTTCCGGAACATCGATTTCGATAGCTTCACCGCCCACAACCTTGTCTGAACTTCTTGGCGACTTACTACCAAGTCGTATGTAGCCCGCTCGCACCCATTGCTGAAGTCGAGAACGCGAGAAATCCGGAAACAGGGCGGCGAGCGCCTGATCAACGCGTTTGCCGGCATACTCAGCTGGGACTTGGGCTAAGAGCTTCTTGGCAGTCACTGTGCTTCACGGTAAATTGGAATCAGTGTAAGCTTGATACGTCCACGCACCAAATTCAACGACTAGCTCGGTATGCGTTTCCCTTTATTCTGGAATGTCCTTCTCGTCGGCGCCATGTTGATAACTGGCTGCGCTGCTATCAAGAATCCAACCAAAGACTGGGATGCGAAACGCTTCTACGACGAAGCACAACGGGCACTGGCTGACGGAAAATATGACCTTGCCATCAAGCGATTTGAGGGTTTGGAGGCACGCTTTCCGTATGGTCGTTATGCGCAGCAGGCACAATTGGAAATTATTTATGCCTATTTCAAGGACAACCAGGGCCCGCTAGCGATCGAGGCGGCGGATCGTTTCATCCGATTGCACCCAACCCATCCCCATGTAGCGTATGCGTACTATCTCAAGGGGATAGTAAATGTGCCCAGACACGGTGGCCTATCCAAATACCTAAACACAGGTGACGACGCTCAACGCCGAGATCCGAAGTCGGTGGAAGACGCTTACCTTGCCTTTAAGGAAGTGGTTGAACGATTTCCCGATAGTCATTATGCGCAAGACGCTTCTCGGCGTATGGCTTATCTAAGTAATGAAATCGCCAAACACGAGATCAACGTAGCCAGATTCTATTTGGATGAGGATGCGTACGTAGCAGCGGTAAACCGTAGCAAGTTCGTGCTCGAAAACTTTCAGGCTACCCCCTCCGTGGAAGATGCACTTGGCATTCAAGCCATAGCTTATCAGCGCATGGGATTGACCGAACTCATGCGGGATACCGTGCAAGTGCTTGAACTGAACTTCCCCAATAGTCAGTATTTCGAGGACATCAATGCATCTGAGGAAAAGAAAAAGAAGCGAAAAAAGAAGAAAAAAAAGGACAAAAAGAAAAAGGAAGGATCGATTATAAATTACTAATTTACGTCACCAACGAGCTTACTCAGTTACGGCGAAATCCAGAGGTAATGGGGTAACGCCGATCACGTCCGAAGGCGCGCGGTGTAATGCGCACACCTGGAGCGGCCTGGCGGCGTTTGTATTCGTTACTATCCACACTAGCAATCACACGCTTCACGGTAGCCGGCTCAAAACCATTTGCAATAATCTGCTCGGGGCTTTGTTCTTGTTCAACATAACGCTCAAGAATCGCGTCGAGGACATCGTATGATGGAAGAGTGTCACTATCTAGCTGGTCGGGCGCAAGTTCCGCCGAGGGTTCACGCTCGATCATTCGTTGCGGAATGACTTGATCGGCTCGGTTTCGGTATTCAGCCAAGCGATAAACCAGGGTCTTAGGCACGTCTTTGATGGCCGAAAAGCCGCCCGCCATGTCACCATAGAGGGTCGCATACCCGACCGCCATTTCACTCTTGTTGCCAGTAGTAAGGACAATCTTGCCGGTCTTATTCGAGATCGCCATCAGCAGTACACCGCGTATCCGCGCCTGAATATTCTCCTCTGTGGTATCGGCGGGTAGTCCACGGAATTTATCTGCCAACGCCGCGAGAAAGGCGTCGAACATAGGTTCGATCGGTATCACTCGATAACGAACTCCTAGTGCCGCGGCCTCAGCCCGCGCGTCCTCTAAACTCATGTCGGCCGTGTAGCACGACGGCATCATTACTGCCTCGACCCGCTCGGCACCAATCGCGTCGACAGCGATGGCAAGTGTGAGACCGGAGTCGATACCTCCCGACAATCCTAGTACCGCACCTTTAAAGCGGTTCTTATCAATATAGTCACGCGCCCCCAGCACCAACGCCTGATAGACGCTCTCTACTTCGTCCAACCATGGCACCATTACACCGGGCTGCGGGGTTACCGGCGTCTGACTGGTATCGATATCTACTGTATATAATCCCTCTTCAAACGCTTGTACTCGCTGCGTCACGTTACCGGCGGCATCGACAACAAAAGACTCCCCATCGAAAACCAGCTCATCTTGTCCGCCGACAAGATTTACGTAGACAATGGGAACACTTGCTGCGCGCGCACGTTCGGCGGCGACATCGATACGCTCGTGCACTTTGTTAACGTGATAGGGCGAGCCGTTGATATTAATAACGAGCTTCGCGCCGGCTTGCGCTGCTTGCTCCACCGGGCCATCAGCCCATATGTCTTCGCATATGGTGATACCAACTGGTACGCCGCACACCTCAACAACACACGGCCTATCCCCCGCCGAGAAATAGCGCTTCTCATCAAATACACCATAGTTCGGCAGGTGTTGCTTTAGGTAGGTTGCTTCCACCGCACCGCTTCGAATCAATGAGGCGGCGTTGAACAGCTGATCGCCCTGTCGATGCGGATAACCAACAATCATGTCTATGCCCTCAACCGTTCGTGCAAGTTTGACGAGACCTGCCTGCGCTCTATCTAACAAGGTCGTACGAAACAACAGGTCTTCTGGTGGATAGCCGGTGAGAGCGAGTTCTGGAAAGACAACGATGTCGCCGCTGAATTCATCGCGTGCACGGGTAGCAGCAGCGATGAGCGCCTCCGTATTGCCCGCGACATCGCCTACCAACAGATTCAGTTGGCCCATGACAATTCGCAGAGGTTGGCCCATAAATTAATCTAACAAGATCACGTCATTCCCGCTATGCTATTGTGGCGTATAAGCAGCCATGCGCCAAATCTGAAACTCCTAAATGTACCCAAGTGTCGTCAAAAACATCGATGCCGTAACCGCGGTCGATTGGGACGTACTGGCAGGAAATACAAACCCGTTTCTACGCCACGCGTTCCTATCCACACTGGAAACGACCGGTTGTGTTACGCCCGAGACCGGGTGGTTTCCACAGCACGTGCTGCTGCACAGCGAGGGAGTGGGGCACGGTCGCTTGATCGGGGCGGTGCCGATGTACCTCAAGAGCCATTCTTACGGTGAGTATGTGTTCGATTGGGCATGGGCAAGTGCCTATGAACGCGCTGGCCTGCGCTACTACCCCAAACTAGTGGTAAGCATACCCTTCACGCCGGTTACCGGGCCACGATTGCTGATAGCCCCCGACACTGAACAAGGAACAATTAAGCGGCATTTGATTAGAGCAGTGCTTGACCACGCCAAAGCAGCGCAGGTTTCCTCCCTACATTGGCTGTTCTTACCATCGGAGGATATGGCGCCGCTCGCAGAGGCCGGACACATGCACCGCACCGGGTGCCAGTTTCACTGGCACAACCAAGGGTATGATAGTTTCGATCAGTTTCTTGCTGAATTTGCATCTGCAAAACGAAAGAAAATCAAGCAAGAGCGACGCTATGTACGCGAAGCAGGCGTGCGTATTGAGCTACTGCGCGGTGAGGATATCAAGACTCACCACTGGGACACGTTCTATCAATTTTATCTGTCCACCCTTCACAATTATGGAGCCATTCCGTACCTCAACCGGAGCTTCTTTCACAAACTTGGCGCCCTAATGGCCCAAGACATGCTACTGGTATTCGCACGTCAGAACGATGAATACATCGCCGGCGCCCTTAACTTGCTTGGCGCTGACACACTTTACGGGCGCTACTGGGGTCATCGCAAATATGTAAATGGACTGCACTTCGAAGCCTGTTACTATGCGGCAATGGGATACTGCATTGAACAGCGCCTCAAGCGTTTTGAGGCAGGCGCCCAGGGCGAGCATAAAATTGCGCGCGGCTTTATTCCTAAGACCACCTACTCTGCCCACTGGTTAAGCCATCCCGAATTCGAACTGGCGGTTACAGATTTCTTAGAACGCGAGCAACACAGTATGAAGTATTACATGGACGAATTGCAGGAACATTCGCCTTTTAAGCAAAGTGTGTAACTCTTTAAGAAGTCATAATTGCATCGCATGTTCATACTTCCGGCTAATTCAAAAGATTTTCGTTTTCCGCCAGTTGAATTGGCATCGCCGGAGGGGTTGCTTGCTATTGGTGGCGACCTACGCAGCGAACGCCTGCTCGAAGCCTATCGCCACGGAATCTTCCCCTGGTACAACAAGGGTCAGCCAATACTATGGTGGTCTCCGGATCCGCGTGCAGTACTTCTACCTCCCAAGCTTAAGATTTCGCGAAGCCTGCGAAAGATATTGCGCAGAGGCGAATACATCGTGACGCTAGATACGCAATTCTTGTCCGTTATGCATGCCTGCGCCCAGCCGCGAGCACAGAACCTTGAGGGCGAAACGTGGATCACACCGGAGATGATCGAAGCCTACTTCCATTTGCATGAACAAGGCTATGCGCATTCCGTTGAGACGTGGTTCGACGGCACATTGGTCGGTGGACTCTACGGGGTGGCGTTGGGAGGAATATTCTTCGGCGAATCGATGTTCAATCATAGATCTAATGCATCTAAAGTTGCGTTCGTCCATTTAGTGAGACAACTTGAGGAATGGGGGTATACACACATCGATTGTCAGTTGCCCTCAGCCCATCTTTCTAGCCTAGGCGCAGAAGAAATTCGCCGTCAGGATTTCTTGCGTATGCTTGACGAAACTCTGGCGCCCCCCAACCGACTCGGTGCGTGGCAATTTGACTCAGCGCTTACACTCATCAAGTAATCAACCATCGCATGACATCAAATCCACGACAGGCCACTCTTCTCACCTCGGTACCGCACGCCTGCAGTTACCTCACTGGGCGCACGGCAGCTACCTTGTTTGTCGACCCTCAGCAGCATCTTGATGCGGCATGGTTCACTCGCCTAACAAGCAATGGTTTTCGACGTAGTGGTGATTTTATTTATCGTCCGCATTGTCCGCAGTGTTCCGCTTGCGTGCCGGTGCGCATACCTGTCAATGCCTTCACACCTAATCGATCACAAAAACGCAACTGGCTCAGGAATCAGGACCTAACGATTTGCAATACAGAGGCCGAATTCAACGAGGAGCATTTCGAATTGTATAGGGAATATCAACATCATCGCCATCGTGGCGGCGGCATGGACGAGGGTGACCCGCAGCGCTACATCGAATTCTTGCTTACACGCCACGTAGACACCTACTTCTACGAGCTACGATTACATCAGAAACTGTTGGCGGTTGCGGTGGCGGATCGGCTCTCTGATGGACTCTCAGCTGTCTATGGGTTTTATGACCCAACTGTTCCCAAGCGTGGTCTTGGAATCTTTTCGATTTTGCTGGAGATCGAGCAGGCACGACGCCTTAATCTGCAGTGGCTCTATCTGGGTTATTGGATCAAAGAAAGTCCAAAGATGAACTACAAGTGTAACTTCCGACCGATCCAAGCCTATCGTAACGGCCGCTGGTCGCAGCTTGATGACGATCGATGACGAATGAACCTTGTGCGTTGTCGGCGGTCTTCTTTTATGACTTTACGAGCCGCAGCGTATGCGGCATCATACGCCGCCAAATTGGTATGCAAAGTTTAAGGAGCGTAGTCCGAGGCATTTAGTGGCGAAAGAAGAACACATTGAAATGGAGGGTACAATTATAGAGACCCTTCCCAATACTCTGTTCCGGGTGAAGCTGGACAACGATCACGTGGTAACCGCGCACATTTCAGGAAAGATGCGTAAGCACTATATTCGCATCCTCACCGGTGATCGGGTTACGGTACAGCTAACACCGTACGATCTCAGCAAAGGTCGAATCGTATATCGCGCCCGCTAGGCGAACCGGGCGATAGACATCGAAGTGTGAATAGGGTGTCTATTCAGGCGCCGAAATCTTGAAGGTCAGTTCGCCCTTCTTGACGGAAACCTTTATCTGCCCGCCATGGACAAGCTTGCCGAAAAGTAACTCATCGGCGAGTGGTTTTTTCACTTTTTCCTGTATCAATCGCGCCATCGGGCGGGCGCCCATAGCCGGGTCATGCCCGTGTTTGGCTATCCACTTACGGGCGGCGTTGTCTAAGTCGATAGTTACATTTTTATCCGCTAGTTGTGCTTCCAGCTCGAGAATGAACTTATCGACCACGTGACCAATTGTATCGTCATCCAAGGTTTTGAAATGAATGATGGCATCGAGTCGATTACGAAATTCTGGATTGAACATGCGCTTGATGTCTTGCAGTTCATCACCACTGTGATCTTGGTGGGTAAAGCCCATGCTTGCACGTCCAAGCTTGTCCGCGCCGGCATTGGTCGTCATCACTAAACTCACATTGCGAAAATCAGACTTTCTCCCGTTGTTGTCCGTGAGCGTTCCGTGATCCATCACCTGTAACAATAAATTGAACACATCGGCGTGTGCCTTTTCTATTTCATCTAGCAGCAAGACGGCATGAGGATGCTTATTGACAGCATCAGTCAGTAAGCCCCCTTGATCAAAACCCACATATCCCGGCGGTGCGCCAATCAGGCGTGAAACGGTATGCCGCTCCATGTATTCAGACATGTCGAACCGGATCAACTCGACACCCATGACTGCTGCGAGTTGTCGAGCCACTTCCGTCTTGCCGACACCGGTCGGTCCCGAGAACAGATAACAACCAACTGGTTTTTCAGGATGGGCTAGGCCTGATCGCGCGAGCTTGATCGAGGTCGCAAGCGCATCGATTGCTTCGTCCTGGCCGAACACAACCATTTTCAGATCACGCTCGAGCGTACGCAGTGCATCCCGATCGGTGCGTGAAACGCTCTTCGGCGGGATCCGCGCCATCTTGGCTACGATGGTTTCGATATCGTGGACACCGATGGTCTTCTTGCGCTTCTTCGGTGGCAACAAATGCAAGCTGGCACCGGCCTCGTCAATCACATCTATCGCCTTGTCCGGCAGATGACGGTCGTTGATGTAGCGGTGCGACAACTCAACCGCGCTGCGTAGCGACTGATTGGTATATTTGACCTGGTGGTGATCTTCGTATCGACTCTTTAGGCCGCGCAGGATCTGCACTGCTTCATCCATCGACGGTTCAGTTACATCGATCTTCTGGAAACGGCGAGCCAGTGCACGATCCTTCTCGAAGACATTGCGATATTCCTGATAGGTGGTCGAACCGATGCACTTGACATCGCCCGACTGCAACACCGGCTTGAGAAGATTGGATGCATCCATGGCACCACCGGACGCTGCACCAGCCCCAATGACGGTGTGGATCTCGTCGATAAAGAGGATTGCGTTCTTTTGCTTCTTCAACTGCTGCAAAACTGCCTTCAAGCGTTTCTCGAAATCACCGCGATACTTAGTGCCGGCTAGAAGCGCGCCCATGTCTAGCGCGAAAATCGTGCTGCTAGCGAGAACTTCAGGCACCTCAGCGTCGACTATCTTCTTGGCCAAGCCTTCGGCAATGGCGGTCTTACCGACACCGGCCTCACCCACGTATAAGGGGTTGTTCTTTCGCCGTCGACATAAAATCTGGATCGTGCGCCCTACTTCTTCGTCGCGGCCAATCAAAGGATCGATCTTACCCTGCTGTGCTTGTTCATTGAGGTTCACTGCGAATACATCGAGCGGGCTGCGTTCAGGAGCCGGTGTCCCGTCATCAGGCTCTTCACTCGAGGGCAGTTCGTCCTGACCCTCCTGCGGTACCTTGGAGATGCCGTGGGAGATGTAGTTCACGACATCGAAACGCGTGATGTTTTGCTTATAAAGGAAATACACGGCGTGTGATTCCTTTTCCGCTAAGATCGCGACTAGTACGTTGGCCCCGGTCACTTCTTTCTTGCCGGCGCCCTGCACGTGCAACACTGCACGCTGAATCACTCGTTGAAACCCCAAAGTTGGGTGCGTGTCTATCTCGCTATCGGGCGGCAGCGTCGGCACATTCTCTTCCAGAAATTCATTGAGGTTACGACGTAGTTCATCGACATCACCGCCACAAGCACGCAGCACCCGCGCCGCAGTTGGGTTATCCAACAACGCGGTGAGCAAGTGCTCTACCGTAATGTATTCGTGCCGTTTCTCGCGCGCGCTCTGGAAGGCGGTATTCAGCGAGACCTCTAGCTCCGGCGATAACATCGAAAACCTCCGCGGACTACAACTACTCTAACCTCAATCAGGCTCCATTGTGCACTGCAATGGATGTTTGTTGTCACGGGCGCATTCCATCACCTGCTTCACCTTCGTTTCCGCGATATCACGGGTGTACACCCCGCATATCCCCACGCCCTTCTGGTGAACGTGCAACATAATTCGCGTCGCTTCTACGCGGTCCTTGCGGAAGAACTTCTCCAGTATGATGATGACAAACTCCATGGGAGTATAGTCGTCATTAAGCAGGATAACTTTATACAGGTCCGGTTTTTTTAACTTTGGTTTAGCTTCCCGGACGACGAGCCCGTCGCTGGACTCAGGGTATTTCACGCTCATAGCCGTAAAAATAGTCGATTTCGCTTATTGTCCAAGACACTCATTTTGCGGTCCATGGCCAAAATTTCAACCCTGATTTTATGGCATGAATTTTGACCCATCCACCCGCCTCACTCCCGTAAAGGAATACCCACGGATACCGCCATCAACCGTATTACTTGACTTGCAGAGAAAAAAAGAAGGATGATGCGGAACCCGCGATCGTTGGATTTTAAAACCTTACAGCATTACGACACGGGCTTTTACGTAATCGTTATAACGCGCGAGGACCTAGAATGTTCCGCGCCGCAGTACTAGGGGGATCATGGGTATGGCAACAGGAACCGTAAAATGGTTTAACGCCAGCAAAGGGTATGGGTTTATTATACCCAGCGATGGCGGCTCCGAAGTGTTCGCGCATTTCTCTGCGATTCAGATGGAGGGTTATAAGTCGCTCAAACAAGGACAGCAGGTGGAATACGAGGTACAGGATGGCCCCAAGGGCCCACAAGCCTCGAAAATTCGAACGGTCGCCGAATAGACCAACGCCGATCAGTTCGTTTCTTAAAAACCCGGCGCCGCCGGGTTTTTTCTTCATGGAACTTTGGCCCGGCGCTGGCTTCAAATTATCAAGGGGGTTAACCATTAATACCGGCCGTAGGCATATCGTAGTCGGGCTTTCCGGTGGGGTAGATTCAGCCGTAGCAGCTTGGCTCTTGCGAGAGCAGGGTCAGCAGGTCACAGGGCTGTTCATGAAGAACTGGGAAGAGGACGATGATCAGGATTACTGCGCCGCGGCCGAAGATCATGCCATCGCCCGAACCGTCTGCGAGCAACTAGACATCCCCTTGAAGACGGTCAATTTCGCTACCGAGTATTGGGATCGGGTGTTTTCTCGCTTCTTGTCCGATAGCGCTGCCGGCCACACCCCCAACCCAGATGTACTCTGCAACCGTGAGATCAAATTCAAGGCGTTTCTGGAACACGCGCTAACACTCGGGGCTGACTGCATCGCCACGGGTCACTATGCCCGAGTCTTACATTCAGATGGCCGCTACCAGCTACTGAAAGGTCAGGATAAAAACAAGGATCAAAGTTACTTTTTGTATAGCCTGGGTCAGGCAGCGCTCGCCAAGAGCGTGTTTCCGCTGGGTGAAATGACTAAGCCAAGGGTGCGTGCGTTGGCGCAGGAAATTGGACTGCCAAACCACGACCGAAAAGACAGCACCGGTATCTGCTTCATCGGCGAACGGCCGTTCAAGGCCTTCCTTGGCCGCTATCTCCCACCTTGCCCTGGAGATATCCGAACACTCGATGGAGAATCCAAGGGGCAACACGATGGCCTGATGTATTACACCATTGGCCAACGCCATGGGCTGGCGATCGGCGGGCCGGGTGAACCTTGGTACGTAGCGCAAAAGGATCTCGCACGAAACATCCTCTATGTCGTCCAAGGCCGAAATCACCCGGCTCTATTCGATACTTCCCTACAGGCGTTCGACGTCAATTGGATCTCCGGCCATGCGCCGAAGTTACCATTACGATGTCACGCCAAGATCCGTTATCGACAGGCTGAGCAAATTTGTGTTATCGAAAAGCTCGACGACGATTCGATCACTGTTCGCTTTGCCGAGCCGCAACGAGCAATCACATCTGGGCAATCCGTGGTCTTTTACGACAACGAGATATGTCTCGGCGGTGGTGTTATTGCCGCTGTACCGCGGCACGATCATCGGCAGGAGGTAGCGAGCGAGCGCCTGGTGGCAACATCCGGATAGCTCTCGCCGCTATGGGTAAGGGAAATACGAACCAAAGCTACACAATCGGGTAATATTTTACTAGAATACGCCCGTGACTACGCCCTCAGTCAATCAAATCATCACGTTCCTGGAGACCCAAAAAGGCCATTTACCGCGCATCGCCCGGGAGGCGGGGCTTGGACTCGAATGGTTACGCAAACTTGTGGCCGGACAGATTCATGATCCCGGCGCAAGCAAGGTCGAGAAACTACGTGCCTACATTGACCAGCAACCAGGGAGCACCAGCGCTGACGCGCGATTTGCGCTAACGGCGTTGTCACCCTTAGACGGGCGCTACCACAAAAAAGTCGACTCATTGCGCGCCGTGTTCAGCGAATTTGGTTTGATTCGCTATCGCGTGAGGGTCGAGGTCGAATGGCTTAAGTGGCTTTCGCAGCATTCACAAGTACCAGAGGTTGCTACGTTCTCGTCAGCAACGCTTGCGCGATTGGACACACTGTTAGCAGAGATGTCGGAAGAAGATGCTCTTCGAGTTAAGGAGATCGAGAATGAAATCAAGCATGATGTGAAAGCAGTCGAGTATTTCCTAAAAGAAAAAATCCAGGACAACCCGGAACTAGATGCCGCTAAGGAGTTCATTCACTTCGCTTGTACGTCGGAGGATATTAACAACGTCGCTTATGGCTTGATGCTACAAGCGGGACGCGGCGAAATCTTGTTGCCACGGATGAGTCAACTCATTTCCGCCCTGGAAGCACTCGCTGAACGCTATGCCGATCGACCCATGCTCGCCCGCACCCATGGGCAACCGGCCTCACCGACAACACTTGGAAAGGAGATGGCGAATGCTGCCTTTAGGCTAAAACGGCAGTATGAGCAGGTCGCGCGCGTGGAGATCATGGGCAAATTCAATGGTGCTGTCGGCAACTATAACGCTCATGCTGCCGCCTACCCGGAAATCGATTGGTCAACGACAACGAAAAATTTCGTGAAACGGCTCGGCCTTTCGTGGAACCCGTATACGACTCAGATCGAGCCGCACGACTACATGGCCGAGTTATTTGACGCCATTGCCCGCTTCAATACTGCGCTGATCGATCTCAACCGAGATATCTGGGGCTACATATCGGTTGGATACTTCAAGCAAAGAGTGGTCGCGGGTGAAGTTGGATCCTCAACCATGCCCCATAAAGTCAATCCGATCGACTTCGAAAATTCCGAGGGCAACCTTGGTCTGGCCAACGCCTTGCTTGGACATCTAGCGGACAAACTTCCTATCAGCCGCTGGCAGCGCGACTTAACCGATTCCACCGTGTTGCGCAACATAGGTACGGCGCTGGGATACGCATTCACAGCGTATGAATCTTGCCTGGCCGGATTGGCTAAGATCGAAGCAAATCCAGATCGTCTCAATCAGGATCTAGACGAGAGCTGGGAAGTCTTGACGGAAGCGGTCCAAACCGTGTTGCGACGTCACGGTGTCGAGCAGCCCTATGAAAAACTCAAGCACTATGCTCGTGGAAAATCCGGGATCAATCGGGAATCTATGCGCCGCTTTATCGAATCATTGGACATTCCCGACGACGCCAAACAGGCGCTACTGGCATTGCGCCCAGACAGCTACATCGGCCATGCCGCTTCTTTGGCTGGCAACATCCGTCAATTCAAAAGATAACCAGACAAAAACAGCGCGACTAGGCGGGTGTTTCACTAGACATTGGTGGCCAATCTACCGACGTTTGCGCCGCGCGGCACTGGTCTTCTTCTTGGTCTTTCGTGCCTTCGTACGACTCTTAGTTACCCGACGCTTGCTCGCCGCAGTGCGTCGCGTCGCCCCGGCAGAACGGGTCTTGCGCGCGGTTCGTCGGCCTCGATCAGCCGCCACTCGCGGTCCGGTTTCGGCCGCCTCCGGGGTCTGCATCATCGAAAAGAATAGGATGGCTGCTATCGTAGCGCTGACAAGCAGGCCAAAAAATGTCGCCGGATTCTGCGGCATACCACCACTAAGAAACAATTGATACAGCGACACCAGCGTCAGAAATCCAAGCGCTGCAACTGACGCATAAACGAGTTCCTTGACGGGGTTCAAGAACGCTATGATAAACAACACTACGAACGCAAATAGCGAGGCACCGAACATCGAGGTGGTCGCCGCGTCGTATGGGCCATTGCTGAGCAATGGGTGAGCTTGCTCTTGGCCCATGAACAAGAACAGCGCCCATACCAGATATAGCGCCGCTACGATCAATAGGTTCAATTGGATGTGCACCTTCATCTCCCTGGTCTCCGTGTTGAGGCAAGGCTTAGCTATACTTAACAGAGTATTAAGTATACATATGTAATGCCTACACTCATAGATTTTGCACCATCGAGAAGCGCATGGACACTAGTGAACATAACCGTCAGCCAGTGACAGTTGGGCAATTAAACAGTCCGGAAGAGGTGCGAGACTTCTTGGTAACGCTCCTGCAACAAGCACGACGCAAGATCTCAGTATTCGCACCAACGCTCGAGGGCGATCTCTTCAACACATCTCGGGTCATCAGCATGCTCGCAAGTTTCACTGCTTCCCATCGCGGCAACCTCGTACGCTTCCTTGTTGAGGGCGCTGATCAGTCGTTGCACCAAAATGCACGGGTTGTTGGGTTGTGCCGCCGATTTGGCGACTTCATCAAAATGCACCAAGTAGACGAGGACAACACCGGTCTTCAGGAACAGTTTGTGATCGTGGATGATTGTGGATATCTTCATCAGCCACACCTCGACCGACCAGAATTCCATGCCAGTACTGACGATCGTAGCAAGACACGGCAGTTCGCGATTCGATATGAGCGCATGTGGGAACGCAGTCAGAGTATGCCTGGCGTACATACCCTTGGGCTTTAAGAGCATATTGATGTGAGTGGCAGAAGCCTGACGTTAACGTTTTGCCTGGTCTCGTGACTCGCGTCATCCTCGATGACAGAGCTCATGAGTCCGGGCATGGATATCGGGTGATGATGAAAGTCGAGTAGCGTTTCCAAAGCGACGATTACGTGCAAGGCCAAGTCGCCAAAAGCGTTAGTCAATTCAAACACTTCAACGCCTGAGAATGTTGCAAGCGCTTATTAAAGCGCGTAGCCTAGTAGCATGATTGGAGTGCCGTTCTCGTTCTCACAGGAATCAGAGGACCCCTCGTATCTATTTAGTGAGAACGCTTACTACCTCGAAGACCTCTACGCTCGCTACCTGAAGGATCCGAACGCGGTTCCCGAAGCGTGGCGAGACTACTTCACCACTATTCAAGACGGCATCCCGGACGCGCGCGAGACGGCGGCAACGGCAATGCGCACAACGACAGCATCGGCGGCAGTCCCGAGAACCTCCGCGCCTTCCCCAGCCGTTGATGCACTTAAACAGACGGCAGCACTGCGGCTCATCACAGTTTATCGCGTTCGTGGCCACCAGCAGGCCGATGTGGACCCACTGAAACTACGTCCCCGCCCACCGGTGCCGGATCTCGACCCCGCGTTTCACAACCTCAGCGAAGCAGACATGGACACCGTCTTCCATACCGGCGCACTAGAGTTGGGACTTCGCGGTCAAAAGGCTGGTTCACGTGCGCTAGCGGCCGCCGGTCAGCTGCCGTTGAGAAAAATCATCGAGCTCGCTCGACAGATCTATTGTGGATCCATTGGTAGCGAGTACATGCACATCACAGACACCACGCAGAAAAGGTGGATTCAAGAACGTCTGGAGCAACAGCTGGGCAAGCCACAGTTTACAGCCGAAGAGCGCCGGCAGATCCTGCAACGGGTAACCGCGGCGGAAGGCTTGGAAAGATATCTGCATACCAAATACGTTGGCCAGAAACGATTCTCACTCGAAGGGGCCGAGAGCCTCATCCCTTTATTAGATGAGTTGATCCAACGGGCAGGCACGCACAAGATCGGAGAGGTCGTGTTGGGTATGGCCCATCGTGGACGCCTTAATGTGCTGGTCAACATTCTGGGCAAATCGCCCGCGGAATTGTTTCTCGAGTTCGAAGGCAAAGTCGACCCCGGTGACACCACCGGCTCAGGTGACGTTAAGTACCACCAGGGTTTTTCGTCCGACATCGGTACACCGGGTGGACCAGTTCATCTGGCGATGGCCTTCAACCCGTCACACTTGGAAATCGTTGATCCCATGGTTGAGGGATCGGTAAGAGCACGCCAAGAACGCCGCGGCGACCATGCTGGGGACCAAGTGCTGCCCATACTCATACACGGGGATGCGGCCTTCGCTGGGCAAGGCGTGATAATGGAGACCTTCAATATGTCGCAGGCCCGTGGTTTCGCAACCGGCGGTACTGTTCATATTGTTATCAACAACCAGATTGGCTTCACCACCAGCAACCCACTCGATTCGCGTTCAACGTTGTATTGCACTGAGGTCGCGAAGATGGTGCAGGCGCCGATTTTTCACGTTAACGGTGATGACCCGGAGGCAGTCGTACTCATTACCAAGCTAGCATTGGATTTCCGGATGGAATTCAAGAAGGACGTGGTGGTGGATCTAGTATGCTATCGACGCCACGGACACAATGAAGCCGATGAACCGGCGGTAACCCAACCACTGATGTACCAGAAGATCAAGGCCCATCCAACCACACGCAAACGCCATGCCGACCGGCTTATCGAAGAAAACGTGATCACCAAGGAACAAGCCGAAGAGTTTGTCAGCAACTGCCGGGATGCGCTTGACCACGGAGAAGTGGTCGCCCATCGAATCGTCACTGGCGCCAGCAGCGAGTATGTGGTGGATTGGACACCTTACAAGGATGTCGCCTGGACCCACCCCGCCGATACCGCGGTACCCACAGAAACGTTACAAGAGATCTCGGAGCAGATAAATCAAGACCCCAAGGGATTCGAGCTACATCCGCGCGTAAGCAGAATCCTCCAAGACCGACGTAAGATGGCCGCGGGCGGCCATCCTATCGATTGGGGCTTTGCCGAAATCATGGCCTACGGCACCCTCCTGCGTGATGGATACTCCGTGAGGCTAACCGGTCAGGATTCGGGACGAGGGACATTCTTCCATCGGCATGCGGCACTTCACAATCAGAAAGATGGGGAGACCTATATACCCTTACAACATGTCGTAAAGGGTCCGCCTTACTTCCAAGTGATTGATTCGCTGCTCTCTGAGGAAGCCGTGTTGGCGTTTGAGTACGGCTTTAGCACGGCAGAGCCCAATACACTCGTCATATGGGAGGCGCAATTTGGGGACTTTGTAAACGGTGCCCAAGTTGTTATTGACCAATTCATCAGCAGCGGTGGCGCCAAATGGGAACGTCGATGCGGCCTGACGATGTTTCTACCACACGGCTTCGAAGGGCAAGGGCCGGAACACTCATCCGCTCGTCTTGAACGCTTTATGCAACTATGCGCCGACCACAATATTCAAGTATGCGTGCCAACAACACCGGCACAGATGTTTCATATGCTGCGAAGACAATACTTGCGGCCGTTCCGCCGCCCGCTGATTGTCATGACCCCCAAGAGTCTGCTGCGACACAAGCTGTCGATGTCTGCGCTTGATAGCTTGTCCAGTGGCGGCTTCCAGACGGTCATCCCTGAAATCGACACACTAACCGCCAGATTAGTTGAACGTGTTATCCTTTGCAGCGGCAAGGTTTATTACGACTTGCTAGAAGAACGCCGATCTCGCAAACTCGACAAGATAGCCATTGTTCGCATAGAGCAACTGCATCCATTTCCACGTGAGCAGCTTGGGGGTGAACTTAAACGATATCGACAAGCAAAGAGTGTTGTTTGGTGTCAGGAGGAGCCGCAAAACCAGGGTGCATGGTACCAAATCCAACATCACCTACGCGCGTGCATGCTGCCGAATCAAACTCTGGGTTACGTGGGGCGTGCCGCCTCCGCTTCTCCCGCCGTCGGCCATTTCAGCTTACACCTCGAGCAACAGAAAGCGCTGGTGGATGACGCTCTAACCATCGCCGCGAAACGCAAACGTCAATCCAAGTAACCGATATCAACAATCACAAACACTGAAGAACAGAACAATGCGCGTTGAAGTGAAATCTCCCACGCTTCCAGAATCGGTGGCCGAAGCGACACTCCTGAGTTGGCACAAACAGGCAGGTGAAAGCGTTGCCCGCGACGAAAACCTCGTCGACATCGAGACCGAAAAAGTTGTTTTGGAAGTGCCTGCTCCCCAAGATGGTGTGCTACAAGAAGTGCTAAAGCGCGACGGCGAAACAATCGGCAGCAACGAGCCGATTGCAATTATCGAAACTGAGGCCGCCGGCACATCGGCAAGCCAACAAAGTTCCACTACCGCCCCCAAGGAACGGCCGGCCGACGAAGCAAAGTCGGAAACGATTGGCAACGAAGCACCCTTAAGCCCGGCCGTGCGCCGTTTGCTGGCCGAGCACGATTTGAATCAGGCGCAAATCCCGGCCACCGGCAAAGGCGGGAGACTTCTCAAGGAAGATGTACTGAACTTTGTGCGCGAACAAGGCGAACAGTCGCACGAGACGGAAGTAAAGGCAGACATCCCGGCGCCAACACCGTCACCAGCCACTACACCCAAACCTCGACCCACCGACGGCGAGCCCTCGGAACGTCGCATACCTATGACCCGGCTGCGCGCGACCATAGCGGAACGCTTGCTGCACGCACAACATGAAGCCGCGCTGCTAACAACCTTTAACGAAGTGAACATGCAGGCAGTTATGGATCTGCGGCGACAGTATCGAGACCGATTTGAGAAGGAACACGGCGCCAGGCTTGGCTTTATGTCGTTCTTTGTCAAAGCTAGTGCGCAAGCACTAAAACAGTATCCGATAGTCAATGCCTCAGTCGACGGCAAAGACATCGTCTATCACGATAACTACGATATCGGTATTGCGGTAGCTGGGGCACGCGGGCTTGTGGTGCCGGTGTTGCGCAACACCGGCCAGTTGAGCTTCGCCGAAATCGAGACGCGCATTGCCGATTTCGGAAAAAAGGCGGGCGATGGAAAACTTACCATGGAAGAACTCATGGGCGGCACTTTCACCATTACAAACGGTGGCGTCTTTGGTTCGCTCGTTTCCACACCATTAGTGAATCCGCCACAAAGCGCCATCCTAGGGATGCACAAGATACAACAACGTCCGGTTGCCGAAGATAACGAGGTGCGCATCCGACCCATGATGTATTTGGCGCTGACCTATGATCACCGCATTATAGACGGGCGCGAGGCAGTGCAGTTCTTAGTCGCCATCAAAGATGTGTTGGAAGATCCCGCAAGGCTATTGCTCGAGATCTGACCGGCCGCCAGACAACCATATTAGGAAATCGCGGTAACGCGGCCAGTACCGGTAGTCAAGTAACAAGCGGGCAGCAAACGTCAACAACAAACGCTGGTCGACCTTCACTAGCAGGGGGAGAGTATGGCTAAGTCCTACGATGTCGTTGTAATTGGGGCAGGACCTGCCGGATATGTGGCTGCTATTCGTTGTGCCCAACTTGGGCTGCGAACGGCGTGCGTTGACGAGTGGGTGAACAAGAAAAGCAAACCGGCCCTCGGCGGTACATGCTTAAACGTCGGCTGTATCCCCTCAAAGGACTTACTGCAGGCATCGGAAAACTACTACCGGTTACAACACCAATTTGGCGCCTACGGCATCCAAGCGGAGAAAGTCAGTATCGACGTTCCGACCATGGTCGCGCACAAAGATCGAGTCGTGAATGACCTGACCTCCGGGATCGCCACTCTCTTCAAGACAAACAAAATCACAGCAATACATGGTCATGGACGCCTGCTCGATAGCAACCGCGTGGAAATCTCTGATCCCGGCTCGAACAAGCCCAAAGAGACCATCGAAGCGCAGAGCATAATCATTGCCAGCGGTTCAGATCCGGTAGACATGGGTGAAGCGCCCACCGATGGCGACCGTATTGTGAACTCTACGGGTGCCTTGGAGTTTCTCGAAGTGCCAAAGCGGCTTGCGGTAATTGGCGCCGGCACAATCGGCTTGGAACTCGGCAGCGTGTGGCGCCGACTCGGATCAGAGGTGGTGTTGTTAGAAGCCTTAGATACGTTCTTGCCCGCGGTAGATCAGCAGGTAGCTAAGGAAGCCATGCGACAGTTCACGCGTCAGGGACTTGATATTCAACTAGGGACGCGTGTCGTATCCGCCACCGTGAAACAAAAACAAGTGTCTATTCAGCATCATGGAAAAAACGGTGAACAAGGGCTTAAGGTAGATCGCCTGATTGTGGCGGTAGGCCGTCAGCCCAATACTGACAACCTGTTTAGCCCAGAATCAGGGCTTTTGTTGGATGAGCGCGGCTTCGTCAATGTGAATGAAGAGTGCAGAACCAATCTGCCTGATGTTTACGCAATTGGAGATGTGGTGCGTGGCCCAATGCTGGCCCACAAGGGTTCAGAAGAAGGCATGGCAGTGGCGGAGATGATCGCCGGCGGCATCGGCCATGTTAACTACGAGGCCGTACCCTGGGTCATCTACACAGCCCCCGAGATTGCCTGGGTTGGCAAGACGGAACAGGCGCTTAAGGAGGCCGGGGAGCCCTATAAGGCAGGCGCCTTTCCATTTGCGGCAAACGGCCGCGCTCGGGCTATGGAAGAAGCCCTCGGCATGGTCAAGATTGTCGCCCACAAACACACCGATCGCGTGCTGGGTGTCCACATTATTGGCCCGTTTGCGTCCGAACTCATCGCCGAGGCAGTGCTGGCGATAGAGTACTCTGCCAGCGCCGAAGATCTGGCGCGCACCATCCACGCCCACCCTACTCTCTCCGAGGCCTTGCACGAAGCTGCATTGGCGGTGGATAAGCGCGCATTACATAAAGCCAACTGAGCGCCGTCGGTGTCGGCGCGCCCGACGCCGGCCGCAACCCGCGGCGGACCCTACGCGGCGATGCCTTGCCCTTTTGCGGCCAGTTGATCGGATCATTTAGTGCCGAAACCGTCTGTATGAGCTATACCTTTAGGGGTCCCTGGCCCTCAGCAGTCCTCATCGGCCGCCCAGGCATTGGCACGTAAATTGCTTTTTTGCAGGGGCCAGCGGTATATCTGAATTAAACCCCGAGTGAGATAGGGCCTTGAGCATTTTCACCAAAGACTGCCCGCAATGCGCAGAGACTAATGCTGCCTACGCCATACGCTGCAAATGTGGCTTCGTGTTCGGTGCGGATGCTGCCAGCGCCGAGTCCCAAACTAGGGAGGATATTGCCCTCGAAGAGGAAAAGCTCTATCAAGAGTATTTGGCCGCACGCGCCAAGCAAGCCGACAGTACCGCCGATGATGCTGGCAGATTAGCGGCCGCCCTACCCGCGGACCAGGCAAGACTCAAAGAGGCCGAGGACGCAAAGGCCGCGGCCGAGCGCGCCCAGGCAGAACTCGAGGTACATACCACCCGGCTCGTCAAGAGCACCGCCGAAAGAAAACACGCAAAAGTTGAGCCCCCCGCACCGCCGGCCGTTATCCAAACAGCCAATGTGGAATCTGCGCCGCCGGCACCAAAGGCGCCTGCGCCTACACCGCCTGTTCAAACTACGGTCCCCGCCGCTACCACCCAAACGCAGGTGCCGAAGCCAACCGGGGAAACCAAGCAATCCTGGTTGATATCGGAGGCTGAATCGGATGCGCAATCTGATGCACCCACCCAGCCACCGGCGGTAAAACCGGCGATGACAACGCCGGCTAAGCCCGCTACTAATGCGAGACCGACACCCACGGCCACAAATGTCGATGCGGCCAAGATGTCGGCAACGGAACGCGCCAAGAAACTCGAGCAGCGCCTTAAAGCAGTGCAGACCAGGCGGGACAGCAAGGCCGCGGCTATGGGAGCGAACGCTACTAGCAAGATCGATACAAACTCGGCGGCGGCAAAACCCAACCCCGACTCCACGACTGTGGCGGCAACAGCAACTCCGCACCCACCGGCAGCACCTGCGGCCGCGACCCCAGCACCTGTGAGGGATCCGGCAACGCCTCAGACATTGACAGCGCCGACAGCAGCCAAAACCGACGACATGAGTGCGCCTTCACCTAGCAAACCAACTAGCGTGGCACTCGATACTAAACCCGCTCAACCACAGACAGTTGATAAAACAACGACGCCCGAACCCGAGAAGGTCAATGGTAGTGATATCGTACCACCGGCCAGCGATACCATAGAGGTGTCAGCCGCCAAAAAAGCGGTCCGGACACCTAGCACTACTGCCACGGCCAAGGCCGATCTTGAGGCCGCACTGCGGGCGCTAAATACGAAAGAACCGGAAACCAACCCAACCATACCCACGCCGACAGAAAGCGGCAATGGCGCCGATCAAGCGGATGCGGTGCCCCAAGAATTACTCGATCCCAACGCCCAGGCACGGTTAGGTAATTTGACTCAGAACGGCGGCCGAGGATGTACAGAGAAAGAATGCCCCAATTGCACAGCATTGGTGCCCATGGATGCCGACGGCTGCGGTTGTGGGTTTACATTCCCGACTACAAACGACGCCATGCCATCGTTGTCTCTGACCGATTCGGACGTCGAGGCTCTCCAAAAACGCAGAAATCGAGCGATATAAGTCACCCCGGTTAGTCGCCTAGCCAAATCGCAAGATCCCTCGACCCAAGCCAACAGGCATATTTCCTAGGCCTGTTATCACTGCCGCGCTAGCAAGCCTTTACATCAAACCGACACTGCGGCAACTTACGGTCTCGTGACGAGAGCAGGCGAAAAGTGCCGGCTAACTGTTGACGGAGTAGAAAAATGTCGGCAAACGACTACGAATACAAGAAACAACGCCTGATTGAACAAATGCGATCCCATGAGGGCAATGCTATCCAATTACAGAAGACGACCTCTAACCTGTTTCGGGATCGCACTCGAACAAACCAACATAAGCTTGATGCCTCCGGCTTTAATCAAGCCCTCAACATAAACGGAAACGAAGGCTGGGCGGAAATCGAGGGTATGGCGACCTACGAGGATATCGTTGATGCCACCCTCCCCCATGGCGTAATGCCGGCGGTTGTGCCCGAGCTGAAATCGATAACCCTAGGTGGAGCTGTGACCGGGGTTGGCATCGAATCGTCTTCGTTCAAGTACGGTCTCGTACACGAAACCATTACCGACATGGAAGTCCTGCTTGCCGATGGCCGAGTCATTGTCTGCAGTCCGACTAACGAGCATAAGGATCTATTCTTCGCGTTTCCTAATTCGTACGGGACGCTCGGCTATGCACTGAAACTGAAACTCAAAGTCATACCAGTGAAAGACTTTGTGCAGCTCACGCATGTCCGCTATACAAACGCAGACACGTACTTTAGAGACATGAAAAACGTGTGCGCACAGGACATCGACTTCCTGGATGGCACCGTCTTTGGCCCTGATGAGATGTATATGACGATCGGTAAGTTTGTCGGCGAAGCGCCCTATACCAGTGATTACACCTACGAGAACATTTACTACCAGTCCATACGCCGACGGGAAACGGATTATCTCACCGTGGTCGACTACCTGTGGCGATGGGATACGGATTGGTTTTGGTGTTCCAAGAACTTCCTGGTGCAACATACACTGGTGCGTGCACTTGTCGGGAAATCAAGACTAAACTCGGTAACGTATGCCAAAATAATGCGCTGGAACAACAAGTGGAAATTAGCGCATCGTATTAACCGGCTCCGGGGTATCCACACCGAGTCGGTAATCCAAGATGTAGACGTTGCCATCGAAAACGCACCCGCCTTCTTGGAGTTCTTCAATAAGGAGATTGGAATCACCCCAATATGGATATGCCCAATCCAGACGTATGATCGATCGGTGCAGTTCGATCTCTACCCTATGGATCCTCAACATGTGCATGTGAATTTCGGGTTTTGGGATGTGAAGAAAGGTCGAAAAAAACTCCCCAACGGTTACTACAACCGTGAGATTGAGCGCAAGATCATCGAACTCGGCGGCATAAAGTCATTGTATTCTGACTCTTACTTCACGCAGGAGGAATTTTGGCAGGCTTACAACCGACCAGTTTATGACAGGCTCAAGGCGAAATATGATCCACAGGCCCGCCTAAAAGACATCTACCAGAAATGTGTGCTTAAACAATAACATACTCAATAGACACCACTGCGGCTAGCCACGCTTCCGGGGCGACAAAGAGGCACATCGCGCCGACAAGGCCGCCATCAGCGACTATATTCAGAGGGGCCGATTACTTAATTGGCGATGCTCGCCAGACCCCGGGTTATTCAAACTTAGACCCTAGAAAGGCCTTTTTTTTTGAGAAAAACAGGCAAATTTGGCCCCAGAATCGATAAAAGGTACGTGTGGGCAGGCTTCGCATAGCTTTTGAATATGGCTAATAGATAGGCCTGGCCGCGAAATCGACGAACGGCGACGACTAGAGCGTCTAAACTAATACTTAGATCTACAGCCTGCGGTTCACGGATTAGGTCCCCGGCTGTCACTTGGATTAATACGAGTCTCCCGAACCCTTAGCCCATCGGGAGAAGTGAGAACGGGGAAATGGCCGTTGAAGTCAATCAAACACTAAGCAGGCAGCTTGGCAACTACCGGAAGTGGCGCGAGCAACTGATTGCCAAGATTCAAGCCTATCAATCGTGGATAGAGCAGGAAGGTCTGTCGGACGGCGCGGATGATCTGCGCGTCTACGAGCTGGTCGAAGCCCTGACCACCGACAAGCTCACTATCGCCATGGTGGGCGAATTCTCGCGCGGCAAAACCGAGCTCATCAATGCCATCTTTTTCGCCGACTACAAGCAGCGGCTGTTGCCCGCAGAGGCTGGTCGCACAACCATGTGCCCGACCGAGCTGCGCTTCGACGAGGACACCCCACCGTGCATCAAGCTTCTCCCTATAGACACGCGCAAAAGCTCAGAAACCATAGCCGAATTCAAGCAGTCCGGCACATACTGGACAAATATTGCACTCGAGCTCGATTCCCCAGAGAAGATGACTGAGGCTTTTCATGAAATTGTAAAATGCAAAACAATCAGCATTTCAGAAGCCGAAGAACTCGGCCTCTATGATCGCAACTCTCCAGATACTGGAAGCACCATCGATGTCCCGCTGTGGCGGCACGCGATCATAAATTACGCGCATCCCCTCCTTAAGCAGGGTCTCGTCATACTTGATACTCCTGGGTTGAATTCCCTAGGCAGTGAACCCGAACTAACCATGAGCATGTTGCCAAACGCTCATGTAGTCGTATTTGTACTCGCGGCCGACACGGGCGTGACAAAATCCGACCTACAAGTGTGGCAACAACACGTGTGCATAGCGAAGGGAAACCATAATGAAGGGCGGCTTGTTGTACTTAACAAGATCGACACCCTATGGGACGAGCTCCGGGGTGCGAGCGCCATCGATGCAAGCATATCGCGCCAACGACAGGAAACAGCGTCCGCCCTCGGGGTCACCAAGAATTATGTATTTCCGGTCTCGGCTCAAAAAGGGTTGGTCGGAAAAATCAAACAGCAACCCGAGCTGGTAGAAAAAAGTGGATTGCCCTTACTTGAGGCCAAACTGACGGAAGATATCGTACCAGCGAAACAAGCCCTCATTCGGGACAAGGTAGTACAAGAAATCGGCAGCATTGTGCAAACCGCGGCGGCCGTGGTGGAAACACGGCTTACCGCTACTAACGCTGAACTCAAAGAACTCAAGGGGATGAGCGGGAAAAATGAAAATGTCATAAAGGACATGACGGAGAAAAAGCGCCAGGATCATGAAGTCTACAAGAAACGAGTTGCAAGTTTAGAAAATATCCACAAGGCACTGGATGGACAGGTCAAAATGCTACTAAATCACCTCAGCATAGAAGCCTTTGACAAGCTTATTGGTAAGACCCGTAAAGACATGCAAGGCAGCTGGACCACACATGGCCTAAAAGGTGGCATGAAGACCTTCTTCGAAGGTGCCATGCAAACCATGGCTAGGGTGGCAAAACAGACTGAGCGCATAAAGGGTTTGGTCGAGGCAATCTACGACCAATTCCAGGTCGAGCATGGTCTTGCAAAAATCAAACTGGACAGTTTCGCACTACAGCCGTATCACAACGAGCTCAAACGGCTGTACAAAAAGGCTGAGGTATTTCGCAATAGTCCCTCGATGGTAATGACTGAACAACATTTCGTGGTCAAAAAGTTCTTTATAACTTTGGTAAGCCGGGCACGACAGCTTTTCGAACGCGCCAACAAGGATGCGGCGGACTGGAGTACGGCGATCATGGCGCCAGTATTTGCCCAAATTCGCGAGCACAAAGTTATGATGGATCAACGAGTCAGCAATATGCAGAAGATCCACAAGAACTTAGACAGTCTCAACGGACGCATTAATCAGCTAATAAGTACGAAGGAAAATTTGGAAGGCCAGCAGAAGATCAATCAAGAGATGCTAGCGCACATCAAGAACCCAGGACTACAAGCGGGACGAATCGATGGATCGGTTGTGGCCAACGATGATGACGATGACCCGCCAACTGACCGGCTCGCAATCACCGGTGGTGTGGCGTAAGCGCTATTTAACCGCTAACTTTACGAATATCAGGCGTAGGTATCGAGAGAAGAATTAGGAAGACTGTTGTGATCCGTATTGCGGGAACTACGCGAGATTGGGGGGCGAGTTATGGTTCGCAACCTGCGGTTCACAACTGAAAGCGGCCTATTCTACGGGACTACTCCGTAACCCTTTGTTTATCAAAGAGTATATACGGCGGTCCCATAAGCCCTTATATGTTCGGCGCTTTATCCAATTCTAGTCAAACAAGACTGTGGCCAGTCGCCTCAACGACAAACGGTAGCAACCAGAAGACAAGCGGTTTTGCTACTCGCCCCATACTGGCCGATATTGTTTGTACGTAGATTGTGCACAGGACAAACGAAGTTTATTTGTACTACGCCTAGGCGACTCCATACAGTACAGCGATCACCGTCTACACTTTGATTATGGATTTCTAGCGCCCGGCGTGGGCGAGTCTAATCGACGCGGAGGCCGATATGAAGTTAAAGGCAGAAAAAGACCCAAAGAAGTATGTCGTTTTGTTACTACTGATCGGCGTATTTGTCTGGGTCCTTATGTAATAGTACGGTATCGATCATAGCCACGCTGAAACAAAAGCGTAGTGACTATGGTCGGCTCCATACTTCGCAAGTAGGCTAACATCAAGAAAATACTGGACGGGGGTTGTGATTTATCACAACCCCCGTTTTATTTTAGTTCCTAATAACTGAGCCCGGCCATACAGCGTCTAAGGAGCTAATGCGAACGCCGCATGGCACGCTTGACGATTGCGTCCATCGTATTTCGCTGCGCTTCCATGCTGCTAATCAGCTTAAACTGATTGCGGCAGCGATCGAGATTGTGTGTAGGTCGATTGATCTTAAAGTAGGAATCCCCTTGAAGGTAATCAGTTAAAAATCGAATCCCCGCCTCATAGGTTATGATGATCGCAGCTGGCACCATAAATAGCAGTTCTCGTTCGTCTAAGAACGATCGCGTGGATCCAAGGTAACCATCGGTAAGCGCTTCGAATATCGACAAGTCCACGTGGACCTGGTCAAGATCACGCTCGTCTTCACGGCTAGGGCTGGTCATGGTCCGCACAAGATCACCAAAATCATATGCCGTCAGCCCCGGCATCACCGTATCAAGATCGATCACACACAACGCCTTTCCGCTACTAATATCGAAGAGCACATTCTTGATCTTGGTATCGTTGTGAACTATTCGCTCCGGAAGTTCGCCACTCGCCTGTGCATCTGTGAGAATGGATACAATTTCCTGGCGTGCCACAGCAAAGTCGATCTCAGGACGTGCAGTTTCGGCACGGTTGTGTGGGTCGTCGTCGATCGCGCGACAAAGGTCTTGGTAGCGTTTTGGCGTATTGTGGAAATTCAGAATCGTTTCATGAAGCCGGGGACCAGAAAGGTCCTGCAACAGGCCTACGAAGTTTCCAAAGGCAGCCGCAGCTTCATGCGCCAAGGACGGAGTTACGACATCGTGGGTCAGCGTGTTTTCAATGTACCTGTAGGTACGCCAATACTCGCCCTCCCTATCGATACAGTACGGCTTACCTTCTCGACTCGGAATCAACCTTAACACACGCCGTTCCACGTCTACGCAACTCGATCGCTCGAGTTTAGCGCGCACATGCGCAACTACGCGGCTTACGTTATCCATAAGCCGAACCGGATCCTGAAACACGTTACGATTGATACGTTGGTGAACATACGTGTTGGTTCGACCGTCTTCAAGATAGCTAGCTAGGCAGCTGTCGTGGATATGGCCACCGACTAGAGTCAATGTCTTGACGGGCTGGCCGTCAATTAGAAACCTATCGGCAATCTTGCGCACCACTGATTGTACTTCCGGTAGTGGCGACCGTTCTCTTGAATCGTCTTGGCGTGATGGCAAATGCCTTGCCCTACTGGTTGAATAGCTCATCCTAGTATTTCCAATATCCGTAATGCAAGCCGCTATCCGAAGACTTAACGACCGATTCCTCAAAATTTCTTTGGGTTGGTTGCGAGTTTGGTTAAACTCCTCGCTGGGCCTAAGAGCAATAATCATTCGCCAAGCGCTGTGTCGTTGGCACCGCCATTTAAGCATCCGATTTCGATAATGAGAAAAATTTTTACTTTCTTAACACCCGTTTTCGAGAGCATTCGCCACTTGACGCCAATCATCGTCGTCATCACTTTTTTCCAACTCATAATATTGCGACAACCGCTGCCGGACCTCCTCGGCGTCCTTACAGGTGCGCTATTGGTCGTGCTTGGATTAACACTGTTTCTACGCGGGCTCGATCTCGGCCTCTTTCCCATCGGCGAATCCTTGGCGCATGGGTTCGCGCGTAAGGGTAGCGTCTGGTGGTTAGTATTCTTCGCCTTTGCCTTGGGTTTCGGCACCACGATCGCAGAACCTTCATTAATCGCAGTCGCGACTGAGGCGGCGGTGGTGGCGGCTGAAGATAGCGTGATCGAGAATACTGACGCAGCGCGCGTAGCCTACGCCCTTGGATTGCGCATTACGGTGGGGCTCGCTGTCGGCGTCGCAATCGTCGTTGGCGTCTTGCGGATTATTCGTGGCTGGCCAATTCAATACCTGATCATTGGCGGCTATATCGGTGTCGTCACCATGACCGCATTTGCGCCAGCGGAAATAATCGGCATTGCCTATGACGCCGGTGGCGTGACCACTTCCGCCGTCACGGTGCCGCTAGTGACTGCGGTCGGTGTAGGCCTAGCCTCCAGTATCAAGGGTCGCAATCCGATGGTGGATGGTTTTGGTCTCATCGCCCTTGCCTCGCTGACACCGATAATATTTGTCCTGGCCTACGGGATGATTATCTGATGGACTGGCCACACGCGTTCCTAGTCGCTATTCAAGAGACCATACGCGACGTGTTGCCGATTGTGCTCATTATTGTCGGCTTTCAGGTATTTGTCCTGCGACGACGAATTCCCAATCTGGCACGGGTGCTTCGGGGTTTCCTCTATGTGGCGGTGGGGATAACCTTGTTTGTGCTAGGTCTGCAGCACGCCTTGTTTCCGTTGGGCAGAATCATGGCCAAACAACTTACCGATCCCGCCTTTATCTATGGGGTCTATGGATCGGTGGTGGCGGATGTACAGTGGTCGGATTACAAATGGGTCTATTTATTCGCGGCTGCCATCGGTTTTTCCACCACCATCGCGGAACCGGCGCTGATTGTGATAGCCAAAAAAGCACATCAGCTATCGGGTGGTGCCATCAGCATGCGCGGGCTGCGAATGGCGGTAGCGACGGGGGTAGCGATTGGCGTTGCGCTGGGGTGTTTTCGCATCATCACCGGCACGCCACTTCACTACTACATCATGGCCGGCTACGTGATTGTAATCATCCAAACCCTGTTTGCCCCGCGTCTGATTATCGCGCTTGCCTATGATTCGGGCGGGGTTACCACCGGCCTGGTGACGGTGCCGCTGGTGGCTGCCCTCGGCCTAGGGTTGGCGGGTACGGTACCGGGCCGCAGCGTGATCATCGATGGCTTCGGTCTGATCGCATTCGCCAGCCTATTCCCAATCATGGCGGTCATCGCTTACGCCCAACTGGCGGAATGGTGGGCGCGACGAACAAGGCCGGTGAGATCCGCCGACGATTTGTTCGTGCAGGTGCGCCGGCTATCGGGCCATAAGGCAACAACACCAAAGGATCGTAAAGACGAGGATGAGTAAACGTATTTCGATTAGAATAGAGAGGTATTCCTTATGCATTTCAAGCTAATTATCGCCCTGGTCGAAGACGACAAAACCGATGCGGTCTTGAACGCCGCACGAGATTCCGGCGCGACTGGGGCCACGGTCATAAATCAAGCACGTGGCGAGGGCCTAGAGCGAAGCCCGACATTCCTTGGCCTCGAACTAGAAAGCCAACGCGACGTCCTCATGTTTCTGGTGGAAGAGCACCTCAGTCGCAAGATCTTGGAGACCATCGCTGAGAGCGGTAGCTTTGACGCCCACCCGGGTGCTGGCATTGCCTTTCAAATCGATGTCGACGACGCAATCGGTGTCGCTCACCAAATCCGAAAACTTTCCGATACCGTAGAGGAAGAGCTATGAGCGAGCGCAAACAACTCATTCGAGTATCTCAGGTCATGAGGTCTGAGTTCTACACGGTGGACAGTATGGCGACGGTCGATGAGGCGCTGCGTATCATGAAACAGAACAATGCTGAATCTTTGATCATCAACAAACGCCACGACGAAGACGAACACGGTCTGTTGCTTATTTCCGATATCGCCCGTCATGTATTGGCTAAGGATCGCGCGCCTGAGCGCGTCAATGTCTACGAAATCATGGCAAAACCGATTATTGCGGTTGATCCGGCCATGGATATTCGCTACTGCGCACGCCTGTTTACGCGTTTTGATCTGTCGCGAGCGCCAGTGGTGAAAGAAGGCAAGGTGATTGGCTTCGTAAGCTTTACCGATCTCGTGCTACGTGGTCTTTGTGAGATGTATTAACAGACTGGCCCTCAACCATCTATGAAGGGGTCTCTGTCTCGCGCAAGGCACGGCGCAGGATCTTGCCTACGTTGGTCTTGGGTAACTCGTCGCGAAACTCAATGCGCTTCGGCACCTTATAACCTGCAAGATTACTTCGACAGTGTTCAAGCACGCGTTCGGCCGTAAGTTCGGGGTCGCGCTTCACAACGAACAGCTTTACTGCCTCCCCCGAGCGGGCATCGGGGATACCGATCGCGGCAGCTTCTAGGATCCCATCATGCGCGACCACCACACTTTCGATCTCGTTCGGATAGACATTAAATCCAGACACCAGGATCATGTCCTTCTTCCGGTCCTCGATGTAAACATAGCCCTTTTCATCCATGCGCCCGATGTCACCAGTGCGAAACCAACCGTCTTTGGATATGGCCTTTGCGGTCTCCTCGGGGCGATTCCAATAGCCTCGCATCACTTGCGGGCCACGCGCGCAGATCTCGCCCACTTCACCGATACCAAGCTCGTTTCCATCGTCGTCTTGAATACTTACTTCGGTAGACGATATAGGTACACCGATAGATCCAGTGTACTCGGTGATGGTAAGTGGATTAACGCAGATGCCGGGTGATGTCTCAGTCAACCCATAGGCCTCAATGATTGGCACCCCGGTAACGGCCTTCCAAGATTCCGCCACTGCCCGCTGTACCGCCATGCCCCCACCTAAGGTCAGTGTGAGCCTACTGAAATCCAACTCGCTGAAGCCTGGCGTGTTGAGTAGCGCATTAAACAATGTATTAACGCCAATGAAGCAACTAAATCGAACTTTCTTAAGTTCACTAACAAACCCGACAAAGTCGCGCGGATTTGTTATCAATATACTCTGACCGCCAACCTTCATGAAGGTTAGACAATTTACAGTCAGGGAAAAGATATGATAGAGCGGCAAAGCAGTAATAACCACTTCGGCGCCCTCTTCCGAAATCGGTGCCAACCAAGCGGACGCCTGTTGCACGTTGGCTACCATGTTTCCATGGGTAAGCTCCGCACCCTTGGCAACACCAGTCGTGCCGCCCGTATACTGAAGAAAAGCAGCATCGTTGTGTGTGAGTTCTACGTCGTCCAATTGTTGCGACTTACCGCTAGTTAGCGTGGCCTTGAACTTTGTGGTGCCCAGGATGTTCCACCGCGGTACCATCTTCTTGATGCGCTTGACCACAAAGTTAACTATCACCGACTTCGGAAACGGGAATAACTCGCCTATCTGGGTAGTAATAACGGTCTTGATCGGTGTGTTATGCAGCACTTTTTCGAGGGTGTTGGCAAAATTTTCCAGTACTACTATTGCCTTAGCGCCACAATCTTTGAGTTGATGCTCCAGTTCCCGGGGCGTGTAGAGCGGGTTGACGTTTACAACCACCATCCCAGCACGGAGAATGCCAAATAGGGCGATCGGGTATTGCAGTAGGTTCGGCATCATAATTGCGATGCGGTCGCCTTTTTTCAAACCTACAGTCTTTTGAAGATAGGCCCCAAAATTTCGACTAAGTGCATCTATATCCCCATACGTAAGGGTAACCCCCATATTGGTAAACGCGGGAAGGTTCTTATATTTGGTGCAGCTTCTCTTGAGAATGTCTCGAAGCGAGGCAAATTGATCAACATTAACCTCAGCTGGTACACCTTTCGGGTACTGCTCTAGCCATATCTTGTCCACAATCGTCTCCTCCCTTCACCCCCGTCCCGCGCCATCTCGACGATTAAGTATCGTTACGATCAAAGCCTCCAATCGCCTTTTGTCAATTCTGGCATGGCGACTTCGAGGCCAGCAAGCGCTTAGGCCCATAGCTCGTGCTGCGTCTTCTTGTAGTTTCGAAGTATCTCTGCCTCGTGCTGGTGATGTCGATCAACCACCCGCCATTGGCCCCCGACCATAACGTCCTTAACAGGGTTGTCACTACTTGCAAAGACCATGGCATCGAGCAACAGATCACCCCGTTTACCAAGCAAAATGGCCGCTTCTGGATCAAGTACAACCAAATCGGCGCGTGCGCCAACTTGCAGGTGGCCGCTATTCCAGCCGAGCGCTCGAGCGCCCCCCTTTGATGCGTTTATGTACAGGCTCGTCCCAACAGAACTGGTTTCGTTGGCAACCAGGATTGCCCGTCGTTTATACAAAAGGCGCTGACCATACTCGAGAATACGAAGCTCCTCACCCGGGCTAAGGCAAACGTGACTGTCAGAGCCTATGCCATAGCCGCCTCCCAGCTCAAAATACCGAACCGCCGAAAAGAAACCATCTCCGAGGTTAGCTTCGGTGGTTGGGCATAACCCTACCACCGCCCGGCTTTGTGCCAACTGTTGTAGCTCATCATCGACCAAGTGAGTTGCATGTACTAAACACCAGCGCTCATCCACATCTAAATTATCGAACAACCATTCAACCGGGCGCTTCTTACTCCATGTAATACAGTCCTCGACTTCTTTCTCTTGTTCGGCAATATGAATATGGATCGGTGCCGATCTATCTAGCTGGGTGATGATCGCGATGGCCTGTTGTGTAAGCTCTAGGGTGACCGCTCGCAGTGAATGCGGGGCAATACCGATACGTATGTCTTTCGAATCAGCATATCGGCTATGAAGCGCCTCCAACAAAACACCGAATCGATCGATATCGTTGACAAAACGCATTTGACCCGCATCCGGCGCCTGTCCGCCGAATCCGCCATGGGCATAAAGTACCGGCAAGTGGGTGATGGCGATTCCGGCGGTTTGGGCCGCCGCGATTACTCGGTCCGATAACTCAGTAGGACTCTCGTAGAACTTGCCGCCGGGGGCATGATGCAGGTAATGAAATTCACCCACCGCCGTGTAGCCTGCTTTGAGCATGTCCACATACAGTTGGCTTGCGATATGTTGGATTTGCTCGGGTGTAATGCGCTCGACGAGACCATACATAAGCTTGCGCCAGGCCCAAAAGCTGTCCTGCGAGGATCCGCGGCGCTCAGTAAAGCCGGCTAGGGCACGCTGAAATGCATGCGAGTGAAGATTGGGCATACCCGGCAACGTGGGGCCGGTCAGTGTTTGTACAGCCCCAGAGAGCTGCTTTACATCGCAATCGATTTTAGTGATCCAGCCGTGTTCATCGATTTCGAACAGTACGTCATTCGCCCAACCCTGGGCCAGAAGCGCGTGTTCGGTGAATAACTTCATTGGCTGTTCCTAATCGCTCATGGCCACGATATTACGTACAGGCACGGATAATCACAGCCTACCCTCCTCCACAGCGTGGCAGGCCACCGTCGTACCGTCTCCAAGTTCGCGTAATTTTGGCACCTCATGCTGACATCGCTCGTTGGCATGAATACAACGACCGTGAAACACGCAACCCGATGGTAGATTTATTGGTGTTGGCACCTCGCCCTTTAGTTTGATGTGGTGCGGTCTTTCTTGGTTGAGCCTAGGGATCGCACTCAAGAGTGCCTGTGTATAGGGATGACGCGGCGACGAGAACAACGTCCGCGTCTCGGCGACCTCACATAAGGTACCCAAATACATCACCGCTACCCTCGTGCCGAAGTGCTCGACAACCGCAAGGTCATGCGTAATAAATATATAGGTCAAAGCACGCTCGTCCCTCGCATCTTTCAACAGATTCAGCACTTGCGCCTGAATAGAAACATCAAGGGCTGAGATGGGTTCGTCCGCCACAATGAACTCAGGATCTACGGCCAGTGCACGGGCTATACTGATACGCTGGCGCTGACCGCCGGAGAACTCGTGCGGATAGCGTTCTCCCCACATCGGGTCGACCCCCACCGAGTCCATCACCGCGCTGACCTTTTCTTGTACTTCGGCCTTAGAATCGTCAGGATTATGAAATCGGATTGGTTCCTCAAGCGTATCCTGAACTGTCATGCGTGGGTTCAAGGACGCATAAGGATTCTGGAAAATCATTTGCATCCTGCGACGAAAGCGAAGAAGTTTTGTCGAATCCAGATTATCGATACGTTCGCCGTCGTAATGAATCTCGCCGGCCGTCGGTTTGATAAGACCCATAATGACCCTGGCCACGGTAGACTTTCCACAACCACTTTCCCCAACCACACATAGCGCCTCACCCTTTCGCACTTCAAGTTGCACGCCATTGATGGCCTTTACACTCTCGCGCTTGCGCGTCAATCGACCACTTTCGAGATGCAGTTCCTCCAACAATCCGGCGTGAATTGGAAACTCCTTATAGATGTTTTTCGCTCGGACGAGGATCGAGTGTTCGTTCATGGCGCAGGTGTCTCGTTGATTTTTTGTTCGCTAACATCGCCGAGCTGATCCTTCACCCAATGGCAAGCGACCCGCGAATGATCAAAAATACTGTACTCGGGCACCACTGATTTACAGATGTCAGTGACGTGCGGACAACGGGGATGAAACGCGCAGCCGCTTGGCGTATTCGCCAACGATGGCATCACACCCTTGATTTGATTCAATCGCCCTCCCGGCACGGTCTGCTGGGGCAAGGCCCCGATTAGTCCTTGTGTATAGGGGTGGCGCGGGTTATGTATGATATCGTGGGTTAATCCTTCCTCCACGATACGACCGGCATACATGACGAGGGTCCGCTGTGTTACTTGACCCACGACGCCGAGATCATGGGTTATTAAAATTAAGCCGACATCGCTTAATTCGCACAGCTCAAGCAGCAACTCCATAATCTCCGCCTGAATCGTGACATCAAGCGCCGTCGTTGGCTCGTCCGCAATAATAAGTAACGGATCGGTGAGCAAAGCAGTAGCGATGACGATGCGCTGACGCATTCCACCGGAAAGCTCGTGTGGATACTGCTCGAACCGGGTTGCGGCTGACGGTATGTGAACTTGAGCCAATTTCTCGATGGCAATTGCCCGCGCCCGTTGATCCGATATCTCGCGATGTGCATGCAGTGCTTCCGTCATTTGGGTTCCTATGGTGAGCACTGGATTCAACGTCATCATTGGATCTTGAAAAATCATGCTGATGCCATCGCCCCGAATGGCACGCATTTCCTCTGGACTTGATTTACTGAGATCCTTGCCCTGGAACAGGATCTGACCACCGGAGATATAGCCGGGTTTGCTAATGAGGTTCAGAATAGAGTAAGCCGCCACCGATTTGCCGGCACCACTTTCACCAACAATGCCGAGACGTTCTCCCTTGTCGATCGAAAAACTCACGTCTCTAAGCGCGGTAAGCTCACCCCGCCTCATCGCGAATTTTACTTCCAGATTTCTGACTTCGAGCAGCGGCAAGTCAGTTACTCCTTATAGAGCTTGGGGTTCATCACATCGCGCATGAAATCACCCAACAGATTCATGACCAAAACCAGGACGATGAGAACGACACCTGGAATAATAGTTATCCACCAGACCCCACTAAGGATAAACTCGAAACCACTGCTGATTAGCGAGCCCAATGAAGGTTTCGTTATCGGCATGCCAAGCCCCAAGAACGACAATGCCGCCTCACTGACTATGGCGTTGGCGATCTGTACGGTGGAAATGACCAATAACGGCGAGAGCGTATTGGGCAGGATGTGACGAAACATGATGCGCATGGGACCAAGGCCGATGACCCGCACTGCATCGACGTATTCCTTTTTCTTTTCGGCCAACACCGAGGCCCGCACCGTACGCGCATACTGCGGCCACTCGGCTATACCGATAACCAAGATAAGCATCAATATGGCAAGACGTTCGTAGAGCTCAGTGCCGAAGAGTCCCTGGAATACCGCAAGCACGATGATCGCCACCATCAATGTGGAAAAAGAGAGCTGTATGTCTGCCACGCGCATCAAGAAGTTATCTAGCCGACCACCTCGATAGCCCGCGACCAGGCCAATCGAGACACCAAGCATTGCCTGCAGAATAACCGCGCAAATACCGATGGTGAGTGAGATGCGTGTCCCGTAAAGGATGGTGCTCAGTAGATCCCGGCCTTGCCCGTCCGTCCCAAGTAGAAAACGTTCATCGCCCTCCGCTATCCACACCGGTGGCGTCTCCGAGTCCATAAGGTCGATTTGGGTGGGATCGTAGGGGTTATAGGGTGCAATCAAGGGCGCCAAGAAGCTTGCAGCTACGAATACGCAAAGCACCGCAAAGCTGGCAATCGCCACCTTGTCACGGCGGAAACTCCAGTAAAAGCTCGAGTCCTTAAACCGCTCCCAGGTTATCGTTGTCATCGCTTACTCTCCACCGCCGTGTGGCCGCGCAAGCTTGACGGTTGGATTCACAAGCCCATAGATCAGGTCAACAACTGTGTTTGTAATGACAAAGATAAGCCCGACCACGATGAGATAGGCGATAATCAACGGTGTATCAACGCGGTTAACCGCTTCTAGAAATAGAAACCCCATGCCCGGCCACTGAAACACGGTTTCGGTAAGAATCGTGTACGCGATCAGCGTCCCGATTTGCACGCCCCCGACCGTGATCACCGGTAGTAACGTGTTCTTAAGCGCGTGCAGAAACCAGATGCGACGGCGTGACAGGCCCTTGGCCCAAGCAAACTTGACGTATTCCGATTCCAGCACCTCCAACATCTCGGCCCGGATGAGGCGAATGAACAACGGCAATATAATCGAAGAAAGGGCGATACAGGGAAGGATCAAGTGCACGAGGCCATCTTTAGTAAGAAACCCAGTGCTCCAACCATACACCGATACCGTGTCGCCACGACCGAAGGACGGCAGCCAGCCGAGCTGCACCGCGAACACATAGATAAGCATGATGGCCGTCAAGAACACTGGTATGGAGATGCCAACGATGCTAACCCCCATCGCAAACCGGGAAAGCCAGTGCTTGGGATAGATGGCCGTGAACACACCGGTGGGAACAGAGAAGACGACAATTATGATGGTGGCACCAAAGACTAGCTCGAGCGTCGCCGGTAACTTCTTAAGAATCACCTCCGCCGCCGGGCGCTTGAAGAAATATGACGTGCCCAAGTCACCGTGAAGCGCCTTCTTCAAGAACCGCCAATACTGCACTAGAAACGGATCGTTAAGACCGAGCTTGTCGCGAAGTTTCTGGCGCTCTGCTTCTGAGACTGATTGGCCAACCAGCTCGCGGAGCGGATCGCCGAGGTT
>CAXMNC010000068.1:0-6581 GCA_964194625.1 Acidiferrobacterales bacterium | reverse complement strand
TACATTGCATGGGTTTTATGAAGGCATCATTAGCGGCGAGGAATACAAGCTTGCGCACGTGCAAGAGCGTTTTGTGGGTAAACGCTACAAAGATCTCGACACTGAAGACCGACGTAGGCTGGACAACAGCATTATTCATGCGACCGTCATCCGTCAGGATGAACCAACAGAGGATCAAAGCAGCATATATGCAATCTTTGAAAGACTGAACACGGGAGGCATGAACCTCCAGCCCCAGGAGATTCGGGTAGCACTATATCACGGTGAGTTGGTGCGGGTTCTTCGTGAGCTCAACGAGACGGATGCGTGGCGCAAACTCTACGGCAATAAGTCTAGGCGTCTAAAGGACTTAGAGTTGATACTTAGGTTTTTTGCATTCTTCTATTACCTGGACCAATACCGAAGTCCGATGAAAGATTTCCTCAATCGTTATATGGCGACAAATCGGCATTTGAAGCGACAAAGCGAGGAACAACTTAAGAGAATATTTCTAGAAACCACGTCACTTCTTTGCGAGGTAATAGGCAGGCGCACATTTCGGCCCCGCCGAGCCGTAAACGCCGCCGTTGTCGATTCATTAATGGGTGGCGTAGCTACACGACTAGCGCGCGGGGATGCTATCACCGACCAGGAAGGGCTGAAAACGGCATACGATGCGCTAGTTAGAAATAAGAGGTACCTCGCGGCAGTCGAGACCGGAACTTCTCAAGAAACGAATGTTGAGACTCGGATCAGATTAGCCCAGGAGGCATTCGCTGGGGTGAAATGAACGGCCGGCAGGAGGTGTGGCGACTCAAACAACGTTTGGATTCTACGTTTAAAAGAGCCGCACAGGTAGGAACTGATCCGGAACTTCAATCGGATTTTGCGCGATACTTGGTTGTCCTAGTATCTGGCTATGTAGAGCAAGCTGTAAGTGAGTTAATCCTGGAGCATAGCCGAAGACATGCAGCACCTTCTGTCCAGAGATTCGTGGAATATAGGACACGTCGGTTAGCCAACATTAACTCGACTCGTCTTGCAGAGCTGTTGGGTAGCTTCAACCCAGACTGGGAAGCGGATTTGGAGGCTTTTCTTGTCGATGAGCGGAAGGACGCGCTTAACAGCATAGTTGGTCTTAGAAACTCGATCGCGCACGGCCAATCCGTAGGAGTCACATATACACGTGTATCGGAGTACTACAAGGAAGTGCAGAAGGTTGTTGAACGTGTAGCTGACCTTTGTGCACCGGTCCGACGTGCGAGAGCGGCCATCCCTAGCGGTCAGATGTAGGAAGGTAGAACAATGCAGGCGACCGGCAGGTGACCTACATGGATGTAGGGAAGTAGAACAATGCAGGAGCGATTGTCGAGACGCTGGAAGTTAGAACAACGCACGACTGCATGGATGCAGGAGGTAGAACCGCGTCAGGAACAGCGGTCGAGGGCAATGCATGGAGCACGACTACAAGGATGTAGGAGTTAGAGTCGCGCCGGGAGCAGCGACCGGATTGCCGAGATGGTGCTCGAAAAATGTATCGGCCCGCCGTTGCACGAATCGTTTGTTGATATGCTTGGATCGTCGGAAGCGGCTGATCGCTCGCAACCACCCGCGTAGACCCTTTCAGTCAACTCTGGTGCCCGGGCTATCTACCTGGCCGACCTAATAACGGGTCAAGACTTGACAACAATTTAGCCGAGTATTGGAATAGCATATCGGCCATGATTAACGTTGAAACGATTGATAACGAGACGTTCAAAGTTGTCGTCGAAGACGCCACGACCACCACCCACACGGTGACCGTGAATCCCGATTACTATAAAAAGCTTACGGGCGGTCGGGTGAGTGTGGAAACGCTCATTCGGAAATCATTCGAATTTCTCCTTGAACGCGAGCCCAACACCAGTATTCTCCGGAGCTTCGATCTCCCCATCATTGACCGCTATTTTCCCGAATACGAAAGCACGATTAAGGAGATGTTGGAATAGGTTCGCTAACGTGAAGTGGGGTTTTGGAGCGTGCAGCTCACGCCAGAGCAGTACCGCGTAACGCGGGAACGGGGAACTGAGGAGCGCTTTTTGGGAGAAGAGCACCCAGCCTATTTCGGCTGAGGAAACCGCCGCGCACGGGAGAAAACGTCAACTGCAATCAGAGTGAACAGATGAATGATGAGGCCCTTTTCCGCGGTTATGACCGGGCAGCACTAGACGCTCAGTACGACGCGCGCGCCGCTGTTCCGGAGCACGGGCAAATCGTTGAGCGCTGGGAGAACGACAACGCCCAGATCTGCCGGGCGCTTAGCTCTCGCCTTGATCTTGCCTACGGTGCTAGCCCAGCCGAGCGTCTCGATGTATTTCCGGCCAACGGGATTGAGTCGGCGCCGGTCCAAGTCTTCTTTCACGGCGGCTACTGGATGAGCCGCGACAAAAGTACCTTCAGATTTCTTGCCAAAACATTTGTTCCCGCTGGTGCGGTATTCATTACGGTCAATTACGGCCTTATCCCCAGCATTGACATGGACGTGCTGGTTCGCCAATGTCGGGCAGCGGTGGCGTGGGTTCATGGGAACGTTATGGCATACGGGGGAGACCCGGAGCGAATCTTTGTCTCGGGCCATTCGTCAGGCGGTCATATCGTAGCAATGCTGATGGCGACGGACTGGCCGGTATTCGGGGAATTGCCGACAGATTTGCTAAAAGGCGGGTGTTCGGTGAGCGGCCTCTTCGAGCTCGATCCTGTTCGACTGTGCTATTTAAATGATACGCTCAGGCTCGATGCCGATCAGGTCGCCCGTAACAGCCCGATACAACTTACGCCACCTTGCACTGCGCCATTAATAATCGCCGTTGGCGGCGGTGAAAGCGACGAGTTCCGACGCCAAAGTGCAGACTTCGGTGTCGCCTGGAGCAATAAGGGTGTCTCGTGCCAGATCATTGAACGCCCTGGCTTGAACCATTACACAATCGTAGAGGACTTCGCGGATCGCGAGAGCGCCTTGGGGCAAGCGGTCATGGCACAGATGGGGTTGGTGTGATGAAACGAGTATCAAGTATAAGGCTGCAGCAGGACAGGGTCAGGCTTGCGATTATGTGATTACGAAGCGCGCGGTAAGCTAAACGCCTTGCCCACCAAGAAGAAGAAAGGGGTCGCTAGGATTGTTCTGACGTGCATGGATGCACTAATGCCGCGGACGCAGGATGCGGAGGAGCGGCCGGACAATCCGGTGCATTTCCACCGTCTCGACAATCGCTCCTGCATTGTTCTCGACCGCTGTTCCTGACGCGGTTCTACCTCCTCCTTCCCTGGAGTCGTACCTTCCGACATCCTTGTCGGTCGCTTGGTGGTCAAAGTCTTGGCTTTAAACTTTTTGTCAGCAACGGTATGCCCACCAACAGATCTATACTGCGATTGAAATGATCCTTGGAATTCTATGCATAACGAAACTAAGAAACTACTGTTCAAGAACGCTATTGCTAGTGGGATTATTGCCTTAGTAATTAGTTTCATATCGGTAACGTTTAGTACTGTTCAGGCTCAACGTTACATCGTGTCTGACGTCACGGACGAACAGATATCGGAGCTATCGTCAGAAAAGGTAACCGAGTATTTCCGCCAAGCGAGAAGTCATCAGACCCTGTTTGATCAGATAACGCATTCATTCTCATATCCAGGATTCTGGAGATATTGGGCTTACGCCTTTGCGTATTTGTTTGTCGCAGCGTTTCTGGGCGGTCTGGCAATCTTGTACTGGATAGGGGTTCGTCGATCGGATAGGAAGAACGATTAGTTACGGCTGCTCACGTGGTAAAAAAGGATAAAAAGGGTCGAATCTTGTAATACATAGTTAATCACGCCCCTAAACCCCACGCCTCGCCTACCAACGCATCTATACTGCAATCAACGTCAACTAGTTACTATGCATAAGCAATGTTGAGAACGACACTCTGGGGGACTCTCGCTTTAGCGCCGATCGCTGCCTTTGTCTATCTGTTCGTGCACGCTTTTGTGAGTCCTTTCGTTGCGCCGGCCCCAGCTCCTGAGGGGACGTTTTTGGGAGACTGGTGGTGGGCAATAAGCGGCGCAAGTATTTTTCTAATTATCATCGTGTTCCTAGTTCACGCTATGTTCAACGGGTGGGTTCCGCGAGACAAAAGAACATTATGGGTCGCGCTTATCTTTTTCGGTAACGTCTACGTGATCCCATTTTATTGGTGGCATTACATTCGTGGTCGTGGCTAACGTTGTATTCCGATCGCCCCCTTCGGGCTTACCTTTCGCCTGCGCGATTCACTCGGCTTGCTTGAAGGGGCATAAAACTTCTAACCCTCCCCTGCGATAGGGGAGGGACAGGGAGGGGATCTTGCCCACCAACGGATGTATGCTGCAATCGAATTGGAAAATGAGGTTAATGCCTAACAATCGCTTGAAGCAGGGCAGCATCGCATGACCCCTGATCTACGAAAAGACAAAGGCAACGTTCTAGGTGCGGTTACTAAGGGATTCGCCGTGGCCACTGTGATAAACGTTCTGGTTAATCTACCGGGATCTTCCCATGCTTTGTGGCGCGCCGATACGTTCCAAAATTGGTGGCAACTGTTCGTAGCGTCAGAACTCGGGCCCCTGTATTTTCTCATTCACCATCCGATTCATAAGGCAGAGCCGTCAGCCTTCGCGAACTCGGTAACGCTGGCAGTCGTGTTTGTAGTGGGTCTGATCGGAGTTGGTGAATATACAAGACGCAAAGCCAAGGCGAAGCGAACGGCCGCGGAACACTGGAGTTTCTTTGTTGGCCTTGCGTGGGTCATGGTTGGCGTCATCATGGTAGGGTGGCCCTTGGGCTCTATCGGGAGCGATTCGGTAGTATCGGTATGTATGAAAATAGACTGTATGCAGGTGTCAAAGAGTCATTAAGCCAACTTTGTGATCATGGCGAATCGATGTATGTCGTCACGTCCAAGCCGACCGTCTATTCGGAGAAGATTATTGATCACTTCGATGTCACCAGGTTTTTTCGAAAGGTATACGGTAGCAATCTGGATGGTTCGCTCACTAACAAATCGGAGCTAATACGTTTCGTTCTAGAATCAGAGTCAATTGAGCCATCGGCGGCGATTATGATCGGTGACCGACATGATGACATTACTGGTGCCAAGGAAAACGGACTACGTACGGTTGGTGTTCTTTGGGGCTACGGATCTAGGCAAGAACTCGAAGATGCAGGTGCAGATGCATTATGCGAGGCACCGAAGGTGCTTGAAGCGAAGTGAGGTGGCTCCAAAAGGGAAAATGGGCCAAACAGTATCGTATTTTTCGAGGAAAACGGGCATTATGTGGAAAAGAAATTCCTAGATTGATTTGTCTCTTAGCTTCGTCCACAAAAAACTGAATAACATTTGAGGCTATTCTAATGTTCACTAGCAATCCGTTCGCCGACCTAACGGTTTTTCTGCCGCCTCTTGTCATGCAGCTCTACATTGTTCTGATGATATTCGCGGTTGCCATTGGAACGCTATTCGACATGCTTCACAAAAGCAGCGCCAAATTTTTCGCGTTGCAGCGGAAGAAATCAAAGGCTGCTGCAACGAGGAAGCTTAGCGGCGCAGATACAGCCTCCATAGCGATCAGGACCATTGCGAAAGAGGTTGCAACCTCCGGCGAATTCTGCAACCCGAAAAGAAGGATTTCCCATCTCCTGATGTTCTACGGCTTCCTGCTCCATTTCATCACGACCACCGTGATGGTATTCGGCTATCCAACACAAGCCACGCCTGCGCCGGTGGGCCTACCGGTCCTGTGGAACATCGGGGCCCTGATGATTCTCATCGGTGGTTACTGGTTTTTCTTCTTCCTCAGGGTAAACGTAGCCTATGAGGGTCATTCGCCTTTCAGCTTGATGCGCGCGGATCTGTTTATCGTCACCCTGCTGGGGAGCGTCACCCTCGCTTGCGTATGGGAAATTGTGCAGACAGCGGGCAACCTTACAGCGACCAAAATAGCCTTCGGTCTCTACATCTTCTTCACCACGCTGCTCTTTGTTTCCGTTGCCTGGTCCAAGCTCGCCCATATGTTCTACAAGCCCGTAATGGCCTTCCAGCGAAGGGTGGAGGAGGCAAACGGCTCATCCGCCTGCCGAGACCCGCTGACGCCCGCAACATAGGGAGGTAATCGATATGCCCACCTTCGTTTACATGGCGCGATGTGACGGCTGCGGACAGTGCGTGGATATCTGTCCTTCCGACATCATGCACATAGACCGGACATACAGGCGGGCTTACAACATCGAGCCCAATTTCTGTTGGGAGTGCTACGCGTGCGTGAAGGCGTGTCCACAGAATGCGATAGACGTCCGCGGCTATGCGGATTTCGCACCACTGGGCCACAGCGTCAGGGTTCTCAGGGAAGAGGAAAAAGGAATGATATCTTGGAAGCTCAAGTTCCGGGACGGGCGCGAGAAGAACTTTGTTTCCCCGATCAGGACAACGCCCTGGGGATCGATCAAGTCACCGTCCGATTACGATGCGCCCAGCCCGGATGCGCTAAATGCCCAGGAACTCGCGCACGAACCCGAGGCACTCAAGGTCAAGACGCTTCCCACACTGCCC
>CAXMNC010000067.1:0-2685 GCA_964194625.1 Acidiferrobacterales bacterium | reverse complement strand
TGCAGCTCATTGGCTGGAATGACCTGCGCTTGACCGCCGATGAGCTCGAGGCAATGGCACTCGTTCGCGGTGAGAGAGTGCCCGAGGAAAATCTCGAACAGCTTTACGATAAGACCCAAGGATGGGCGGCTGGCGTGGTGTTGCTGCTCGAGCACGCGAAGATTATCGGCACGGTCGCGGAACCACCAAGATTTGTTACGCCACAGGTCATCTTCGATTATCTGGCCGGAGAGATCTTCGAGAAGTTTGAGCCCGAGACTCAGCAATTTCTACTTCGCACGGCCTGCGTGCCCGAAATGACAGCGGATGTTGCCAAACAGATCTCGGAACACCCTAGCGCCGGCGCGTTGCTTTTGAATCTCGCTCGTAACAATTACTTTGTCACCGAGAAACACTCCCTGGGCGATCCCATTTATCAATTTCATCCTTTGTTCCGGGAGTTTCTGCTAACCAAGGCGAAGCAAACGTATGCTGATGACGTGCGCGCCGAACTGCGCGGCAAAGCGGCGACGCTGCTAGAGCAATGTGGTCAGATCGATGACGCGGTTACGCTGCTGCTCGAATCCGGCAACTGGGAACAGCTAGCCCCCATGATTCTGAATAATGCGTCCGCGATGCTCGATCAGGGCAGGGGCGCGACACTGGCAGGATGGTTGGACGATTTTCCCCTGAAGATTCTTGAGGCCGATCCCTGGCTACTCTACTGGCAAGGTGCCAGCCGCTTCCATTCCGCGCCTCGTGAAAGCCGACGTTTTTTTGAGCGGGCCTACCAACTGTTTGAGTCTGTCGACGAAGTAAATGCTCAAGGCCTAATTCTCGCGTGCTGTAGCATTATCGACTCCGTTCTCTACGAACTCGATGATCTCAGTCTGCTCGACCGTTGGCTAGAGATCTTGGAGTCACTCTGGAACACGCACGCTGATTCTTGCCCAAGCGATGTCGAAACCTACGTTACCCGCAGCGTGTTCACATCTATGGTGCTGCGCAAGCCCGATCATCCGGAAGTCAAACATTGGCTTGCCCGGGCGCAGGCGATCTCCCAATCGAGTGCCGATCCAAAGCTCAGAATGTCAGTCGAACCGCTGGTCGTGATGTCCGTGATGTGGGCGGGCAATTACCCGAAGGCACTCGACATAATCAACTCCATGCGTATCTTGGCTGAGAGCCATGATTTACCACCGGCAGCGCTCGCCAACCTCAGAAACGTAGAATCGATGTATTACATGCTGGTAGGCGATCACGATGCTTGCTGGCAAGCGGTCGAGCGGGGACTGGAGATATCACGAACCCACGGCGTGCGGGTTTGGGGCGATCAGCTACTCGCGCACGGCGTCGCAGTCCATCTCGAGATTGGGGAGTTGGAAACCGCCGGGCGGCTGCTTGCGGAGATGGAGTCCGATTTGGCGCACTCGCGGCGCTTAGATCGCTGCCTATACCACTCATTGTCGGCTTGGAATTGCATGTTGCGGAGCGACGTGCACAACGCTTACCAACATCAACAGACGGCGCTTAACGTCGCGCTGGAAGTGGGTAGTCCCTTTTATGAAGTGGTGTCTCGGCTTGGATGGGCACAGGTCCTTGCGGCCTGTGGCGACAGACGTAAAAGCGAGGCGCAGGTTCGCCGGGTGGCCGGCATCCTCAACAACATGAACAGCCGGTTACTCGAGTTCATGATGTATCTGACATCCGCACAGGTCGACCTGGAAGGTGGCCGCCAGACTTCTGGATTGCAGGCCTTGCGTACGGCCATGGAGATTGGTCGTGAATACGGCATTACCCATGCCCTTTGGTGGCAGCCTAAAGCGATGGCAAACCTGTGCGCACACGCGTTGGCGGAGGGAATCGAGGCGGAGTACGTCAAGCATCTAATCCGGGTGCGTCGTCTCACACCTGCCGAGGATTCCTTGACCATGATCGCGTGGCCCTGGCCGTTCAAACTATTCGCGCTGGGCAAGTTTCACTTACTGAAAGACGATGAGCTGCAGACGTTTGCGGGCAAGGCCCAGAACCGCCCGTTGGAACTGCTGAAAGTCCTGCTCGCCTTGGGTGGCAAGGAGGTCCGAGCCGAGCAGTTGGCGGAGACGCTCTGGCCGCATGTGGACGGCGATTACGCGCATGCGTCGTTCACATCGACGCTGCATAGATTGCGACGGTTGCTCGGCGTCGACGCGGCGGTGGTGTTGCAGGATGGACGTGTTACGTTGAGCCCGAGCTACTTCTGGGCCGACACGTGGACCTTTGAACAGGCGCTCGGCCAAGTCGATGCTGAGCTGGCCGATTCACCGACACTGACTGAGGATAGCCGCCTGACCAAATTGGCCGAACAACTGCTGGAACTTTATCAGGGACCGTTCTTAGAGGATGAGTCGGAACAAACCTGTTACATTGCCTTCCGCGAGCAGGCGCGCAGCAAATTCCTGCGCTACATGAGCAAGCTTATCCAGCGTTGGGAAGACGCCGAACAATGGGACAAGGTAGTCACCTATTACGAACGCGGGATTGAGGCTGACAATCTGTGCGAGGGACTTTATCGCCAGTTAATGTTGTTCTACCAAAAGCGCGGCCGCAGTGCCGAGGCCCGAGAGGTGTACGACCGCTGTCGCAAGACCTTCTCCGCGCTGCTGAAAACCAACCCGTCGCCGGAAACAACGGCGATCTATGAATCGATTCAGAGTTCTTGATACC
>CAXMNC010000066.1:0-33409 GCA_964194625.1 Acidiferrobacterales bacterium | reverse complement strand
GTAAACTGTGCCGGCATTACGCGGGACAAGACCCTGCAAAAGATGGAAAAAGAGCAGTGGCAAGCAGTGCTCAGTACCAACCTTGATAGTGTTTTCAACGTTACCCGATGCGTGCTTGATGACATGATTGACCGTGGCTTTGGTCGTATCGTCAATATTTCCTCCGTAAACGGCCAAAAGGGTCAGTTTGGTCAAACCAACTATTCCGCCGCCAAGGCGGGTGTTCATGGGTTCACCATGGCGCTAGCGCAAGAGGTGGCGAGCAAGGGTATCACCGTAAACACGGTTTCGCCGGGGTATGTCGATACCGAAATGACTCGGGCCATGCCCGAGGAGATCCGTGAGGCCATTGTCGCCAGTATCCCCTTGAAGCGGGCTGCCCGTCCCGATGAAGTTGCGCATGCGGTGGCCTTCTTGTGTGCGGATGAAACCAACTACATCACTGGGATCAACCTCCCGGTGAATGGCGGGGCCTACATGTCATAGTTCACCCATGCCTCGGGTGGGCTCAAAAACTTCGAGATAGGGTATTGACAAGGGGATTGGTCTCAGCTATTGTTGCGATGCAACAAATGATGCATTGCACAAATCTGGCACATATGCTCAATCCAAGGAGGCAATACCCATGAATTACGACACACAAACCATCATAGATACCGTTAGCAAGGCCAATGCGGCTGCCCTCGAAACCACCAAGGCGTTGACCGAGATCAATGCCCGCGTAGCCGACAAGCTCGCCAAACAGCACCTCGAGCTGATGGGCGAAGCCCTAAACGGCGGTGTTCGACAGCTTAAGCTCCTGAGCACCACCAAGGGCTACAGTGACTATTTCACCGCCCAAGCGGAACTAGCGCAGGAAGCGGCGGAGAAGATTGCAACAGCCGCGCGCGAATCCCTGGCCGTAATCGCCGAGGCGCGCGATGAGTTGACCAATCTGGCGGCCAAGGGTGTAGATACGGCAACGGCAGAGTTGAAGTCGGTTCCCACCAAAAAGTCGGCCTAGCATTACTTCCCTGTGGTACCCAGGCACCGATGTTCCCCGCCTTCTGCTAAGGGAAGACGGGGATTTCGTGTGTTTGTCGCGGTATTCCAGACATGAACCATGTACCACCAAAAGGCGCTGACTTAATGAACTATACGCGCCTTACAATAGGTGTCGCACTGCATCTCGCTCTTCTACTAACTCCTGTTCCGTCGCACGCATACGCTCGCGACTGAAGTCGTCGATGTCTAATCCCTGTACGACCTGATATTTGCCATTGCTTATGGTTACCGGGAACGAATAGATCAAACCCTCTTCGATGCCGTAGCTGCCGTCGCACGATATCGCCATGCTCACCCAGTCATCGCTTGCGCTGCCAAAGGCCCAATCATGTACGTGGTCTATCGCACCGTTGGCGGCAGATGCGGCGCTAGATTGTCCACGTGCCTTGATGACCATAGCTCCACGTTGTTGTACCGTCGGTATGAAATCCTTCCGCACCCAGTGTTCATCAACGAGTTCCGTCGCCGGTCGACCTCGGACCGTCGCGTGTCTGAGATCTGGATATTGGGTAGCCGAGTGATTGCCCCAGATCGCCATCCTTTTTATTTCTGTAATTTTGGAATCCGCTTGTTCGGCTAGCTGCCATAAGGCGCGATTGTGGTCCAATCGTGTCATGGCGGTGAACTGTTGTGGTCGTAAATTCGGCGCATTGTGCATGGCAATCAAAGCATTTGTGTTAGCCGGATTTCCAACGACCAAGACTTTTACATCACGGCTGGCACATTCATTGAGGGCTTTTCCCTGGGCAGAAAAGATTGTGGCATTCGCCTGCAATAAGTCGGCCCGTTCCATGCCAGGGCCACGGGGCTTGGCGCCCACGAGCAATGCGAAGTCTGCATCGCGGAATGCCGTCTCAGCTTGGTCAGTAACCACGATATCCTCTAACAGTGGAAAAGCGCAGTCACGCAGCTCCATTACCACGCCTTGCAATGCGCCTAGTGCTGGCGTGATCTCCAGCAATCGAAGTGTTATCGGTTGAGAGTGACCTAGCATCTCACCTGCGGCAATGCGTGTCGCTAATGCATATCCGATTTGCCCGGCCGCACCGGTAATGGCGACCTGTAGCGGTCGTGTCATACTCGACTCCTTTGTGTGTTCGTTTTGTCTGCGGTTCGGCGCTAACTATGACATGTGATACCACAGGTCGGCTAGCCCCCAGATGCTCCGTCGTCTTGGGTTTTGCAACTGGCGGCGGCTGGTTTGATACCATAACTATGAGAACAGGTAAGCAAGGCGAGGGCGAGTATGGGCCTGGATTATTGTACAGAGCTGGTTGAGAATGTTGTTTGCATCGATACCGGTTACGGTCGTAAAGGTATGGTTGCAGCTTACCTTATTCGTGAGCGCGAACGTGCCGCGATTATCGATAGTGGCACGTATGATTGCGTGCCACGCTTCCTGGAGATTCTCGACTATTATGGTATCGCGCTGGCGAATGTGGATTATGTGATACCAACCCATGTACACCTCGATCATGCCGGCGGTGCGGGTGAGCTCATACGGCAGTTACCCAATGCACGGCTGGTGGTACATCCGCGTGGTGCCCCCCATCTTATCGACCCCACCCGTTTGATTGCTGGGACCAGCGTCGTCTATGGCGATGACGGATTTCGAGAGCGCTTTGGCGAAGTAGTGCCGGTGCCCACCGACCGAGTCATAACGGCGCCGGACACGTTTACACTGAACCTCGAAGATCGAGCGCTCGTGTTCATCGATAGTCCGGGCCACGCACGCCACCATTTTTGTATTTATGATGCCAAAAGCGAGGGCATCTTTGCAGGGGATACCTTCGGTGTATCTTTTCGAGAGTTCGATACAGATTCGGGTGCCTTCGTCTTCGCCACCACGACGCCGCCTCAATTCGATCCGGATGCCTGGTTTGCCACCCTTGATCGCCTACTTTCGTATAACCCAAGGCGCATATACGTGGCTCATTTCGGTTGCGTTGAGAATGTGCCAAAATTGGCCGACCAACTTCGTGATAGCATCCGCACTTTCGCCGACATGGCACTGGCCCTAGCGAACATGGATGACCGCAAGCGACAAATTGAAGAACGAATGCTCAGCGATCTTATTCGGGGACTACGAGACCACGGTTGTACGCTACCTCGTCAAACCCTTGAGGCCTTGCTTGCCATGGATGTCGATCTCAATGCCCAAGGCCTGGATGTATGGATAAAACGGCACGCAAAATCCGCTCACATAAGCAGGTCAGAATGACACCTATTCGCAATGTTTGGTTGCTTGTAATCGTTGGTCTACTTGTTTGCCCTGTCGTTAAAGGGGGTAACCGAAATATACCGGCGCCTGAATTTGACGTGAGTCTCTCGTGGCTCAATGTAGAGCGGCCACTGACGCTAATGGACCTGCGCGGTAAGGTGGTTATTCTGGATTTTTGGACCTCTAGCTGTATTAACTGCTTGCATATAGTTCCCGATCTGCGAAAGCTTGAACGTAAGTACGGACAAAATCTCGCGATCATCGGCGTGCATTCTCCTAAGTTTGATCACGAAAAGAATCTCGAGGCACTGCGGAGTAGTGTCGTTCGTTACGGTCTTAGGCACCCGGTGGTGAGTGATGTTAATTTCTTAACTTGGAAGCGATATGGCGTACGCGCATGGCCAACGCTAGTCGTTATTGATCCTGAGGGCGGTGTGGTAGGTCGCATCGCAGGTGAGGGTCACCACGAACTTCTCGACAACATCGTCGGTGACTTGCTTAAACGGTTCCGCACCAAACTCGATCCGCGACCGCTTCCAATGGCGTTGGAGGAGGAGAAATTTAGTCGGTCTTTACTGGCGGCACCCGGAAAAATCGCTATTTCCGAGAAGTTTGTCGCCATCAGCGATACGCTTCATCACCGCATTATAGTTGCCAACCACCGGGGCAAGATCCAACACATATTCGGCGGCATGGACGCAGGGTTTGTTGATGGAGACAGTAGTGAGTCCAGGTTTTCTTCGCCGCGGGGTTTGGCGTTTAGCGAAAACGGCTTATTCGTTGCCGATACTAACAACCATGCGATTCGGTTTATCGACCTGGCAACCAGACAGGTTCGTACGGTCGCGGGCAATGGCAAGAAAGAACATCATGGTTACGGTGACTACGAACCCTTAACCATTGGTCTGCGTTCTCCTTGGGCATTGGCGTATCGTGCGCCCTTGCTTTATGTTGCCATGGCCGGCGCACATCAGATTTGGCGGTTTGACGTCGAAGCTAACAAGATAGGCCCATTCGCCGGCAGTGGCCGCGAGGGTATAACCGACGGTGCGCTGCGACAGGCTAGCTTTAGTCAGCCAAGTGGTTTGACACTTTCCGGCGACTCACTCTATGTGGCGGATCCGGAGGCATCAGCGGTGCGCCGTATCGATCTGCTAAACGGACGTGTACAGGCTTTGGTCGGAAGCGGATTGTTCGATTTCGGTGATCGTGATGGACCGTTTGTGACGGCGCGATTACAGCGCGCGCTTGGCATAGCCGCGTTAGGAACATCCAGGGTTTTGCTCGTTGATACGTATAACCACAAATTGAAGGTTCTAGATACCCAGCGGCAAGTCGTAACTAGCTTGGCGGGGACAGGGTGGCCGGGAAAAAGTGTTGGTAGTGCACTCGAAAGCGCATTAAACGAGCCCGGCGGGCTCGCCGTTTACGGAAAGAAGATTTTGATCTCGGATACAAACAATCATCGTATCCTTCAGTTCGACAGGAACGCTGGACGGCTAACTGAATGGAGATTGCGACCTTAAATCGCAATCTTTCTGCAATGAATTAAGCCAGCGCTTTAGTCTTTCTCAATAGAGACCAGCTCGATCTCAAAGACCAGTGTTTCATTCGGGCCAATGTTTTGGCCGGCTCCACCCGAACCATAGGCGAGGGTGGGAGGGATAAAGACCTGCCACTTGGCACCTTCCGACATCAAGATCAGCGCTTGCTGCCAACCGTTGATGATATTGGCAACCTGAAAGGTGACAGGCTCACCACGCGCATACGAGCTGTCGAATTCCGTTCCGTCGATTAAGGTACCACGATAGTGCACCTTCACAGTATCGCTCGACACTGGCTTCTCACCGCTACCTTCCTCTACGATCCTATACTGTAGGCCGCTCGGCAGCTCGACGATACCCGGTTTCTTCTTGTTTGCGGCCAGATATTTCTTCCCTGCTTTTTGATTCTTGTCCGAGAGTTCCTCGAATTTCTTCTGCTGATAGGCAACAACCGCCGCCTGCATTTCGGGCTGTGATATTCTAAGCGGTGTCCCGGTAAGATCGTCGCGAATAGCTTGAATCAGTGAGTCCACGTCAACCTCCATTCCCTGGCGTTTTACACTTTCGGCGATCTGATATCCGATCGCATAGCTAAACTTTTCATCGTCGGTTTTTGGTGTTGCTTCGCCTGCGCTTGCACCGACCGTAGCAATGCACAGAGAAATGGCAACTAAAAGTCTTGTCTTCATTAAATCCCCTGAGAATGTTGAGTGCGGCGTATCTATATAGAGCGACGGTGAGATTGGGCGGAATCAAAAATCGTGATAGGCCAATTTGCAAAACAATCCCTGTGCGGCGCTGCGCCGGCAGCGCTTAGTCTCCTACTAGAACTGTAGTCATTAACTATGGGTGAAGTAAGGAAAAATAGGTACTTTCGGCATTTGCCACCGCCCATAAAGCGGCCACGATCGGATGTAAGGTCAGAAATGGGCGTTTTTGGGGGGGATTTGTCATTAATTCGGGCACGATTGCGCAAATCTCGCGTTATTCCTGCTAAATTTTAGATAGGTGTGCCAAAACGATGGAATACACCAACCGGGAAAAACACATGCGCTATATCTTGCCGACACCGGAAGACGCCGGTGTGAAAATCCCCCCCGATCTGAGGGAGGATAGATTTTGTGCTGGATTCGAACATGCGCTTAAGGGCGGGCAATTGAGCAGCGCTGAGTGCTTCCAGCGCTCGTTCCGTTTGGGCTACCGCGCAGCCAAGCTATACCTGCGTCAGCTGCACAAACAACAGGGTATTCTGAGCTTTCCGATCCAGGGCAGATTAAAGATTCGGGCAATCTAGACGGCTGCGGGCGCGAGCACTCGGCGTTCGCTCTCGCAAGGCCCACTCTATTTCATTAGCTGTTACCATAACTGGCATGACGGAGACCGATGGCCTCCGCCTAGCCCCAAATAATATCGATCAATGAAAGAAAACCCAGCTCCCGCTGATGATGTGGGGCTAATCATTAAGGCATTGGCGTTCGCTGCTCATAAGCACCGAGACCAACGCCGCAAGGACGCCAACGCGTCACCATATATAAATCACCCGATCTCACTGACCGATCTTCTTTATTACAAGGGTGGCGTGGGCGATGTAGTAGTGATTGTGGGGGCGCTTTTGCATGATACGATTGAAGATACTGATACGACCCCGGCGGAGCTGACAGCGGAATTCGGTAGCGAAATTTCCAGTGTTGTTTTGGAAGTTACGGACGACACGAACCTTGATCGAGCAACGCGCAAACAAGTGCAGATCGAGCGAGCGGCACAAATCTCTGACAAAGCCAAACTAATCAGTTTGGCGGATAAGATATGCAATCTCCAAGATATGCTAACGCAGCCGCCGGCGTCTTGGGATCTCGATCGTAAACGGGAGTACTTCGATTGGGCCAAACGAGTGGTGGACCAAATCCGTGGCACTAACTCTAAGCTCGAGACCATTTTCGACGATATTTACTCGCGGCGACCAGAAGCGTAGCTGCGGGTTGTCTTTCGGCAGCAACATGGTTGCGAAAAATGGTATCTTATCGGTACAAAGCGGCTGTTATTCGAAGGGCAGAGCGCTAGATTATTTTCGGTGTTGCATGCGAAGGAGAAGGCAATGACTCAAGCACGCCAAGATTCCCTAAATGCGCGTCGGCTTCTGACGGTGGATGATGCACGTTATGCGTACTATAGCCTGCAAGCGGCGCAAGACGCTTTCGGCGACATATCGCGTCTCCCTTTCTCACTAAAGGTCTTGTTAGAAAACCTGTTGCGTAATGAAGACGGACGCTCAGTCAATGTCGAAGATATCCAGGCGTTGGTCGGCTGGACGCAAGAACGGCGCTCCGACCGAGAGATTGCTTATCGCCCCACCCGGGTTCTGATGCAAGATTTCACAGGGGTGCCTGCGGTTGTTGACCTTGCCGCCATGCGCGACGCCATGGTGGCAATGGGCGGTGATCCGGAGAAAATCAATCCGCTTTCGGCGGTGGATCTAGTCATCGATCATTCCGTTATGGTTGACCATTTCGGGAGCAGCGGGGCGTTTCAGAAGAACGTCAAAATGGAGTTCGAACGCAACCAAGAGCGTTACGAATTTCTTCGTTGGGGAAAAGAGGCGTTCAGGAATTTCCGGGTCGTACCCCCTGGTACCGGTATTTGTCATCAAGTAAACCTCGAGTATCTGGCGAAGGTTGTTTGGACCAGCCAGGATAAAGAGCAGATATTGGCCTATCCTGACACGCTCGTCGGCACCGACAGCCATACCACCATGGTTAATGGCCTCTCTGTCTTGGGTTGGGGTGTGGGTGGCATCGAGGCCGAAGCGGCCATGTTGGGGCAGCCCATCTCTATGCTCATCCCCGAAGTCGTTGGTTTCAAGCTCACCGGTGCTATGAAAGAGGGCACCACCGCCACTGACCTAGTACTGACTGTTACCCAAATGCTGCGCGCCAAAGGCGTGGTCGGAAAATTCGTGGAGTTTTTTGGCCCTGGTCTAGACCAGCTGAGTCTCGCCGATCGCGCTACCATCTCTAACATGTCGCCCGAGTACGGCGCTACTTGTGGAATCTTTCCCATAGATAAAGAGACGCTGCGCTATCTCAACTTCACGGGCCGTGATGCAGAGCGCGTTGCACTGGTTGAGGCGTATGCCAAGGAACAAGAAATGTGGCGAGATGAAACTACACCAGATCCGCTTTTTACCGATACCTTAAGTTTGGATTTGGCGACGGTTGAGCCGAGCCTCGCCGGGCCGAGTCGGCCGCAAGACCGCGTTGTGTTATCACAGGCGGCAACGGCATTTGATACAGCTCTAAGCGAGAAGTTTGGAGTAAAAAGCGGTGTGCGCGAGGTCAAGGTAGCGAATCAGGACCATAAACTTTCTGATGGTGATGTCGTCATTGCCGCCATCACAAGCTGTACGAACACGTCAAATCCACCGGTATTAGTAGCGGCCGGCTTGCTTGCACGAAATGCTGTTCGTAAAGGCTTGGCAGCAAAGCCATGGGTAAAGACTTCGTTTGCCCCGGGATCTCAAGTGGTCACCGATTATCTCGAGGCGGCCGGCCTACAGGCGTCACTTGATGAGCTTGGGTTTCAGCTTGTCGGTTATGGTTGTACAACTTGTATTGGAAATTCAGGCCCACTCGATAAGGACATCACGTCGGCGATTGAGGCGAATGATCTGGCTGTGAGTGCAGTGCTTTCCGGTAATCGAAATTTCGAAGGCCGCATACACGCGAATGTCAAAGCCAGCTATCTAGCATCACCACCATTGGTGGTTGCCTACGCACTCGCTGGCTCGATGCGGGTCGATCTGTATAACGATCCGCTTGGCATCGACCGCGATGGGGCACCGGTGTTCCTACGTGACCTATGGCCGGCTAACGAGGAAATTCAAAACGTAGTCCAAAGTTCGTTGACGTCTGAAATGTTTCATACCCGCTATAGTGAGGTCTTTACCGGCGGCGAGGAGTGGCAGCGCATGCGAACGACATCCAGCCTGACCTACGACTGGAAGGACAAAAGCACTTACGTGCAACACCCGCCATACTTCGCAGGGATGTCACAGCAGGTAGGTGATTTCGAAAACATCGTTGGCGCGCGTGCTTTAGCCATACTCGGCGATAGTGTCACCACCGACCATATCTCACCGGCCGGTGCGATCAAGGCGGACAGCCCGGCGGGCCAGTATTTGATCGCGAATAATGTCGAGCCCTTGCAATTCAATTCCTATGGCTCGCGTCGTGGCAATCATGAAGTCATGATGCGTGGCACGTTCGCCAATATCCGCTTACGCAATGAGATGGCGCCGGGTACGACCGGCGGCGTCACGCGACATATGCCGAGTGGCGAACAGATGTCGATCTATGATGCAGCCATGAGGTATAAGAGTGAAGGTGTCCCACTCGTTGTAATAGCCGGCAAGGAGTATGGCGCTGGGTCATCGCGTGACTGGGCTGCCAAGGGATCGTTGCTGTTGGGTGTGCGGGCCGTGATTGCCGAAAGCTTTGAGCGCATCCATCGGTCCAACTTGGTCGGCATGGGTGTTTTACCACTGTTGTTTACTGATGGCGCTGGGCGCAAGAATCTAAAACTGGATGGCAGTGAGACTTACGATCTCATCGGCTTAGATGGTGAGATCAGTCCACGCATGCCAGTGCAATTCCACATCGTTCGCGCCGATGGTTCCGAAGATACTGTGACTTTGGAGTGTCGCATCGACACTACGGATGAGATCGAATACTACAAGAATGGTGGCATTCTGCAGTTTGTCCTGCGGCGATTGCTGGCGAAACCCGAGGACCGAGACGCCGCCTAAGTCGGGGCGAAGAAATCCCGCTAAGCGGCTCTATTAAAAAAAAAGGGACAAAGACCATGTCTAAAGAGCTGGATGACGATGCACTTGAATATCATCGCTGTGATCCGCCCGGGAAGCTCGCGATCGTAGCGACTAAGCCCATGGCCACGCAGCGCGATCTCGCGCTCGCCTATTCACCTGGTGTGGCCGCTGCTTGCCGAGAAATCGCGCTCGATCCAACTGAAGCCTCTAGCGTGACTGCGCGCGGAAATTTAGTAGCGGTGATCAGTAATGGTACTGCCGTGCTTGGGCTTGGCGCTATTGGTGCGCTTGCGGCCAAGCCGGTTATGGAGGGTAAGGCAGTACTGTTTAAGAAATTCTCCGGTATCGATGTGTTCGACATCGAAATCAATGAATACGATCCACAGAAGTTTGTCGATGTGGTCGCCACTCTGGAACCCACTTTCGGTGCCATAAATCTCGAAGACATCAAGGCACCGGAATGTTTCGAGATTGAGAAGGCGCTACGGGAGCGCATGAACATCCCGGTATTTCACGACGACCAACACGGGACCGCCATTATTGTTAGCGCTGCCATCGTAAATGGACTACGGGTAGCCGGCAAAGAGCTTGCCAAGGTAAAACTGGTGGCCTCGGGCGCAGGTGCCGCGGCATTGGCATGTTTGGACTTACTGGTGCGTATGGGTCTGCCGCGTAAGAACATTACGGTTACCGACATCATCGGGGTCGTGTATGAAGGGCGGGTTGAAGAGATGGATCCCTACAAGGCGCGTTATGCTCAGCGCACAAGTGCGCGCACGCTCGATGATGTGATCGACGGTGTCGATATCTTCCTTGGCTTATCAGCACCAGGTGTGCTCAAACCAGACATGGTCAAACGCATGGCAGAAAAGCCGTTGATTTTAGCGCTCGCCAACCCGGTGCCGGAGATCATGCCCGACGAAGCCAAGGCGGTGCGCCCCGATGTCATTATGGCAACCGGGCGTTCTGACTTTCCCAACCAAGTAAATAACGTACTCTGCTTTCCGTTCATCTTTCGCGGCGCGTTGGATGTCGGCGCCACGACCATCAACGAGAAAATGAAGCTCGCCTGCGTGCAAGCGTTGGCCGATCTCGCGATGGCGGAGCCGTCCGACGTAGTGCAGCGGGCCTACGTCGGAGAGTCACTCACGTTTGGGTCCGAGTATCTGATTCCCAAGCCGTTTGATCCACGCTTGGTCATTGAATTGTCGTCGGCAGTAGCGAGGGCGGCGATGGACAGCGGTGTCGCCACACGTCCGCTCGAGGACCTTAGAGCATACCGTCGTTCTCTCAGTCAGTTTGTGTTTCGATCGAGTGGTGTAATGGAACCCATCTTCGAGAAAGCGAAGGAGCAACCGCGACGATTGGTATATGCGGAGGGCGAAGAACGACGTGTCTTACAGGCAGCGCAACAGGTTATCGATGAGGGTCTGGCCTTCCCAATTCTTATTGGCCGACCCAACGTGGTTGAGCACCGACTCAAGCAGTTTGGACTTCGTATGAGGGCCGGTGAAGATTTCGAGCTCGTAAATCCATTGTCTGATCCAAGGTTTCGTGAGTACTGGGCAGAATATCACGACATTATGGGGCGCAAAGGCGTATCGCCAGACGCAGCAAAGATGGTGGTGCGTACCCAAAATACCGTAATTGCCGCACTCATGGTTCGTCGTGGCGACGCTGACGCGATGCTGTGTGGAACGGTGGGGCCCTATCTACCGCACTTGAAGAATGTGGTCGATGTAATCGGCAAGGCCAAGGGCGTTCGAGATGTATCCACGTTGGTTGCGCTTATTCTTCCTCATGGTACGTACTTTATGTGTGACACGCACGTAACGCCAAACCCGACCTCGGAGGGGATTGCCGAAATGACACTGCTTGCCGCCGAGGAAATACGTCGGTTTGGGATTACGCCGAAAGCGGCGTTATTATCGCACTCCACCTTCGGGTCATTTGATACCGAGTCATCGCACAAGATGCGAGCAGCGGTTGAGATCTTGCACAAACGTGCGCCCGAGCTTGAAGTGGATGGCGAGATGGACGCGGAGGCGGCATTGTCCGAGGAGATCCGAAAAGCCACGTTCCCGGCGTCGAAATTGAAAGGCCAAGCAAATCTATTGATAGCGCCAAACATCGAGTCGGCCCATATTGCCTACGGACTCTTAAGGATGTTGGGGGGCGGGGTGTCCGTGGGTCCGATGCTGCTTGGTGCGGCCAGACCCGCACATGTGGTGACGCAGTCGATTACGGTGCGCGGTCTCGTTAATATGAGCGCGCTGACCGTTGTGCAAGCGCAGGTTGAGTCTGATGAAGTTGCTGCCAACAAAGCTCATGCGATGCGGGTGAAATGAGTACGTCACGAAGGAAGCATGGTTGTATGTATCATGTAGGGGAGAATGCCCCATCGGTTCGCGGCGGAGGGGAAGATGCTGGACATTGCTAAAGACATAGATCCGATTGAAACGCAGGAGTGGTTAGAAGCGCTAGAGGCCGTATTCGAACGTGAGGGTACTGAGCGTGCCCATTTCCTATTAGAACATTTGATTGACACCGCACGCCGCTCTGGTGCGCATTTACCTTATAGCGCTAATACTGCCTATCTGAATACTATTCTACTAACGCAAGAGGAACGCAGCCCCGGGGATGCGGCCATGGAATGGCGCATACGTTCCATCATCCGATGGAACGCGCTCGCCATGGTTGTTCGTGCTAACCGTATTACCAGCGAACTCGGCGGTCACATCGCGAGCTTCGGATCGGCGGCGACATTGTACGATGTCGGCTTCAATCACTTCTGGCATGCGCCTAGCGACAAGCACGGTGGCGACCTTGTGTTTATTCAGGGACATTCGGCACCCGGGATCTATGCGCGTGCGTTTCTGGAGGGGCGCATTACCGAAAAACAACTGCTCAAGTTTCGCCAAGAAGTCGACGGCGATGGTTTGTCATCTTATCCGCATCCTTGGCTGATGCCCGACTTCTGGCAATTTCCCACCGTATCGATGGGACTTGGTCCTATCATGGCGATCTATCAAGCGCGCTTCCTGAAGTACCTACATAACCGCGGCATTCTTGATACCGAAGGTCGCAAGGTGTGGGCGTTTCTTGGTGACGGCGAAGTGGACGAACCTGAATCTTTAGGCGCGATTTCACTTGCGGCCCGCGAGCGCCTCGACAACCTGATCTTTGTCGTCAACTGCAACTTGCAACGCCTCGATGGACCCGTACGCGGCAACGGTAAAATCATTCAAGAGCTAGAAGCTGACTTTCGCGGTACTGGTTGGAACGTCATCAAAGTAATCTGGGGATCGTATTGGGATACTTTGCTGATGCGGGATACCAAGGGTTTGTTGCGTCAGCGTATGGAAGAGGCCGTCGACGGCGAATATCAGGCGTTTAAGGCCAAGGGCGGTGCCTACACGCGGGATTACTTCTTCGGCAAGTATCCCGAGCTCAAAGCGATGGTTGCGAACATGACGGACGAGGACATCTGGCGTTTGAATCGTGGTGGCCATGATCCGCACAAACTGTACGCGGCCTATGCGGCAGCGGTGAAGCACCAGGGCCAGCCGACCGTGATCTTGGCTAAGACGGTCAAGGGTTACGGTATGGGAGAGGCCGGCGAAGGCCAGAATATTACCCACCAGCAAAAGAAGATGGGTGAAGACGCCCTCAAGGCGTTCCGGGATCGCTTCAACATACCGATATCGGACGAAGAAATTGCCGATATGCCATTTTATAAGCCGCCGGAAGATAGTGCAGAGATCCTATATCTCAAAGAGCGACGAAAAGCGCTTGGCGGCTATCTGCCGAGTCGACGCATCAACGCCGATCCCCTGCCGATTCCAGAGCTCAAGGCGTTTGAAGCACAACTCAAGGGCACGGGTGAGCGTGAGATATCTACGACCATGGTGCTTGTACGCATACTGACAACGCTCACGCGCGATAAGAACATTGGTAAATATGTCGTTCCCATTGTGCCCGATGAGGCTCGTACCTTTGGCATGGAAGGATTGTTTCGACAACTGGGCATCTATTCCTCGGTTGGCCAGTTATATGAACCGGAGGATGCGGCACAATTGATGTACTACCGTGAGGACAAGGGCGGTCAGGTATTGGAAGAAGGTATCACCGAAGCAGGTGGGTTTTGTTCATGGATGGCGGCGGCGACCGCCTACAGTACCCACGGCACCGCCATGATCCCTTTCTATATCTTTTATTCGATGTTTGGGTTTCAGCGTATTGGTGATTTGGCTTGGGCGGCTGGTGATATGCAGGCGCGTGGATTTCTCATTGGCGGCACGGCAGGCCGGACGACGCTCGCCGGTGAAGGTTTACAGCACCAAGACGGGCACAGCCACATATTGGCGTCGACGATCCCCAATTGTGTTGCCTACGATCCAACGTTCTCCTATGAAATGGCGGTAATCATCCAGGATGGCTTGCGGCGAATGTTTAAGGAGCACCAGAATATCTACTACTACATCACCGCTATGAATGAGAATTACCCGCATCCGGATATGCCCAAGGGGGCTGAGGAAGGAATTCTCAAGGGCATGTATCAAATACAAAAGAGCATCGGCAAGAAGCAGAAAGCGCAGGTACAGCTACTAGGCTCGGGAACGATTTTGCGCGAAGTGATGGTAGCGGCCGAGTTACTAGATAAGGACTTTGGTGTGGTGGCAGATATCTGGAGCGTGACGAGTTTTACCGAACTTCGTCGCGAGGGCCTGGACGTCGAACGATGGAATAGGTTGCATCCAGAAGAGACGCCAAAGGTGAGCTACGTTGAGCAATGTCTTGCACAAAGTAATGGCCCAACGATTGCCTCAACCGATTATATGGCCAGTTTCGCGGACCAGATTCGACCGTTTATTTCACATCGGTATGTGGTTCTCGGTACCGATGGCTATGGTCGCAGCGATACGCGAAAGCAACTGCGCAAACACTTCGAAGTCGATCGACATTGGGTGGTTGTGGCAACGCTCAAGGCACTAGCCGACGAGGGCACACTGCCTGCCTCGAAAGTCACCGCGGCCATCAAGAAGTACGGCATCAACCCGGAAAAACCGAACCCGCTCACGGCTTAATCACCAAAGTGGCCCTCGCATGACGCGGAATAACAATTGGACGCACAACCGTGGCTAGCGTGAAAGAGGTACTCGTACCCGATATCGGTGACTTCAGTAATGTCGATGTCATTGAAGTGTTGGTGTCAGCCGGGGATCGGATTAACGCCGAGGATCCCCTAGTTACGCTGGAAAGTGACAAAGCGACGATGGATGTCCCGGCGCCGTATGCGGGAATCGTTAAAGAGCTGAAGATCAATGTTGGTGACAAGGTGGGCCAAGGATCGCCGATCGTATTGATGGTGTTGGAGGATGTGGAGGGCAGTGATGATGGGTCGACAATGACTGCACCCGATGAAACCAGAGACGTTGCACCAGCGGTTACGGAAGCCGAGACCACACAAGCAGGTCCCGAGCCTGAACCGGCCCCACAGGCTTCTGCCCCTGTTGGCACTGCAAAGCGTGCACCACCGCCATCGTTACCGCCACCGGTGGAAAAATCTGGCGGCGCCAGACCGCACGCAAGCCCATCGGTGCGCGCATTCGCACGTGAGCTCGGTGCCGATCTGACCCAGATTAAGGGGACCGGTCCCAAGGGGCGCATTTTAAAAGAGGACGTTCAGGGATTTATTAAGGGGCGGCTGGCGCAATCCATGAACGCGCCGCCGGCCGGTGGCCTGGCCGTGCCGGCGATGCCCGAGGTCGATTTTTCTAAGTTTGGCGAAATCGAACTGCAACCGCTGAGTCGGATCAAGAAGATCGCCGGTCCTCACCTCCATCGTAGTTGGCTGGTGGTGCCACACGTCACGCAACACGACGAAGCAGATATCACCGAACTAGAGGCCTTCCGCAAGGAGCTCAAGGAAGAGGCGAGTAAACAGGGCGTGCGATTGACGCCGTTGGCCTTCATTATGAAGGCCTCGGTCGCCGCACTGAAGAAACACCCTGAGTTCAACGCATCACTCGATCCAACCGGAGAAAACCTGATCCTCAAGAAGTACTACCATATCGGCGTCGCCGTCGACACAGCGGATGGGCTTGTCGTGCCAGTAGTACGCAATGTCGATGAGAAGGGGGTGTTCGACCTGGCGGCGGAGCTCGCGGATATTAGCGCGCGCGCACGCGATAAGAAACTCACACCTACCGATATCCAGGGTGGTTGCTTCACCATCTCCAGTCTAGGTGGTATCGGTGGCACCGCGTTTACACCGATCGTGAACGCGCCCGAAGTCGCTATCCTCGGTATATCGCGATCGACCATGCAGCCCGTCTACAAGGATGGCCAGTTTGTTCCGCGACTGATTCTGCCGCTTTCACTTTCCTATGACCACCGAGTCATCGATGGTGCCCAGGCTGCGCGTTTCACAAGCTATCTCAGCCTTGTTCTCACCGACGTGCGGCGTCTCCTGCTATAAGTCGTTCGCAAGCCATGCATAAATCGAACGCCTGCGCTTATGAGTGACGTCATAGAAATCAAAGTACCGGATATCGGCGACTTCGAGGGCGTGGATGTCATCGAGGTCTATGTTTCGCCCGGAGACAGTGTAAACGTCGAAGACCCATTGATCTCGCTTGAGAGCGATAAAGCGACCATGGATGTGCCATCGCCATCGGCTGGGGTTGTCAGCGAGGTCAAGGTAGCTGTCGGTGATAAGGTCTCTCAAGGTTCGTTGATTGTTGTCTTGCAGGGCACGGCAGCAGAGCCACCAGCGACAACCGCGAATGCAACTAGCCCCGCCTCGGAAAAAGAAAAACCGGTGGCAACACCAGTGGCAGCGGCGACGTCGGGAGATATTCACGCGGAAGTGCTGGTGTTGGGCTCCGGTCCGGGCGGCTATACGGCCGCGTTTCGTACGGCTGACCTTGGCAAAAAGACAGTGTTGGTCGAACGTTATCCTAGGCTCGGTGGGGTGTGTCTGAATGTCGGCTGTATCCCATCCAAGGCGTTGCTACACGCGGCCAAGGTCATTGCCGAGACCAAAGAGATGCGCGAACACGGCGTCGCGTTTGGGGCCCCGTCGATCGATCTCGAGAAGTTAGATGGTTGGAAAAATCGCGTCGTCAATCGCTTAACCGATGGCTTGGCCGGACTCGCAAAACAGCGGAAGGTTACCGTGGTCGAAGGCCGCGGTAAGTTTACGACGCCCAATCGAGTTGCAGTCGAATCCGCAAACGAAAACATCACGGTGTCATTCGATCAAGCGATTATCGCGGCAGGGTCGCAGGCGGTTCAGATTCCAGGATTTCCCAATGATGATGCACGTCTGATCGATTCTACCGACGCGCTGGCTCTGAGTGAGATTCCAAAACGTCTATTGATCATCGGTGGTGGCATCATCGGTCTGGAGATGGCATGCGTCTACTATGAGCTCGGGTCCAGCGTAACGGTGGTCGAGCTGATGGATTCACTCATGCCCGGCGTCGATAAGGATATCGTTAGGCCATTGCATAAACGCATCGCCAAGCAATACGAAAACATCTTTTTGAGCACCAAAGTAACCGATATCAAGTCACAAAAAGATGGTTTAATGGTTTTTTATGAGGGTGCCAAAGCACCGGCGTCGGAATTATTCGATCGTGTTTTGGTTGCAGTCGGTAGGTCTCCTAATGGCAAAGTAATCGGTGCCGAGAATGCCGGCGTGCAAGTAGATGAACGCGGCTTTATTCCTATCGACAAACAGCAACGTACCAATGTTCCCCATATCTTTGCCATCGGCGATATAGTGGAAGGTCCGATGCTTGCACACAAAGCCACACACGAAGGTAAGGTGGCGGCCGAGGTTGTCGCCGGCATGAAAAGCGCATTCGATGCACAAGTCATTCCATCTGTCGCCTATACCGACCCGGAAGTCGCGTGGATAGGCACCACCGAATCCGAAGCCAAGGAGAAGAAACTCAACTACGGCAAGGGTGTATTCCCCTGGGCCGCGAGTGGGCGCGCGCTTGGTCTTGGACGTGATGAGGGAATGACCAAATTGTTATTCGACGAAAATAGCGGGCGCGTTATTGGTGCGGGGATCGTGGGCCCCAATGCTGGTGATTTGATCGCCGAGGTTGCGCTTGCGATCGAGACCGGCTGCGATGCCCAAGACATAGGACTTACCATTCACCCACACCCGACGCTTTCCGAGAGCGTTGCCTTTGCCGCCGAAGCGTTTGAAGGCACGATCACGGATCTCTATATGCCGCGTAAGAAGAAATGACGCGCGTGCTCTGTGTCGTTAAATGGCGCTAGCCTTAAACTATACGGAGTACGGGGCTGGACCGCCGATCGTAATCCTGCATGGCCTGTTCGGTTCTGCTAGAAATTGGTACGCGATCGTCAAGGAGTTCGAATCGACTCACCGTGTGTATGCCCTAGATCTGCGTAACCACGGCAGTTCGCCGTGGCACGACTCGATGACTTATCACGACCTGGCCGATGATGTACGAGGTTTTATTGAACAACACAACCTAGAGCAGGCAGTGGTCATCGGTCATAGCATGGGTGGCAAGACCGCGATGTTGCTCGCACTACAATATCGGCAACTAGTCGGCACATTGATTGTTGTCGACATTGCGCCGATACCTTATCAACATAGCTTCATCCAGTACGTGCAAGCGATGCAGGGTCTGAACCTCAGTGGGCTTAACCGGCGTGATGACGCCGATGAGGCTCTGAGGGCTGAGGTGCCGGAGGCGGACGTGCGCATGTTTTTGCTACAAAACCTGGTTTACAAAAACAAGCGTTTCGACTGGCGCATCAATCTGCCAGCACTGTCGGCGAATATGGCGGAGATCACAGGTTTTCCCAAGGAGGTCATGAATCGCACCCATTTTGGTAAGACGCTAGTGATAAGTGGCGGCCAGTCGATCTATGTGCAACCCGAGTATCACCGCACGATCTATGCGCTTTTTCCTAATGCCGGTATCACGGTAATCCCCAATGCGGGGCACTGGGTACACGCCGACCAACCGGCGGCACTAGTCGGGGCGATACGCGCTATTCTTTAGATAGGGATGTAAGCGTGGCGTGATATGCTTAGAGGCGGGATAACGGTTGAAGCTTGATTGTTGAGCAAATCTAATATGTCGGAAATCGAACCAAGATCACGACCGGTAGGGCATGAACCCCAAAGGGGCGCCGCAAAAACAGCGCGCATACCGATAAAGATCGTACCGCGCACCGAAAGGCTTCCTAAGCCGCCGTGGATACGGGTGAAGCTTCCTACCGGCCCGAGCGTGCAACGTATCAAGCACATGTTGCGCGAGAACAGCCTGCATACGGTGTGTGAGGAGGCGTCGTGTCCGAATCTACCCGAATGTTTTGGCCACGGTACCGCCACCTTTATGATCATGGGTGATCTTTGTACGCGCCGCTGTCCTTTCTGTGACGTTGCCCATGGTAGGCCCTTGCCGCTAGATGTCGAAGAGCCGCAAAAGCTTGCACAAACGGTCAACGCCATGGGTCTTCGCTATGTGGTCATCACTTCCGTCGATCGCGACGATCTACGTGATGGTGGTGCCAGTCATTTTGCCGAGTGTATACGCGCGGTACGTTCGCAAAATCCTGGTATTCGTATCGAGATATTGGTCCCTGACTTTCGCGGCCGCATGGATCGTGCATTAGACACACTCGTTGCCGAACCGCCGGATGTGTTTAATCATAATTTGGAGACGGTGCCCAGGCTCTACAAGCAAGCACGCCCCGGCGCGGACTATGATTGGTCATTGAAACTCATTAAGCGCTTCAAGGAATCCCATCCTAGCATTCCAACTAAATCGGGTCTGATGCTCGGTTTAGGCGAAGAGTTAGATGAGGTGCGGCAGGTTATGCGGGACCTGCGCGATCATGACTGCGGTATGTTGACCCTGGGTCAGTATCTTGCGCCCAGTGTGCACCACTTGCCGGTCGAGCGTTATGTGACACCGGCCGAGTTCAAGGAGCTCGGAGATACAGCACGAGAAATGGGATTCTCCCATGCGGCGAGTGGTCCGTTGGTACGTTCTTCTTATCACGCCGACCAACAGGCAGCGAATGTGATCTGATTCACTTACCAGTACGTCACCGCGTGCTCGAAAATCTTTTCGATATCCTGCTGTGAAGTGTCTCTCGGCGAATTGCCAATGGCACGGCGTTGGCGCTCGACGGACTCTGCCAGCGCCCCGGCATCATCACGTGTAAACCCAACCCCGCCGATGCCATTGGGCATGCCGGTTGCTTGCATCAATCCAATGATACGCTCGGCGACGACCTCGCCGGCATCTTCGGGGGTGGCGTCGCGTACATCGGCGCCTAAACATTGTGCTGCCTCCAGGTGACGTTCGGGCGCAGCCGGGGCGGTGAAGCGGAACACCGATGGCGAGCTCACGATTACACTGACCCCGTGGGGGATGAACACCCCTTCCCCCGGGTAGTCCTTGGCCCGGAAATCACGTATCAGGTGTGAGACGCCATAGGAAAGCGCGTGCGGAAGGTGGGTACCGCTGTTTCCGAACGCCATACCCGCTAGGGTTGCCGCCCAGCTTAGGTTGTCGCGCGCCTCCTGGTCTGAGGCATCGGCGACACCGCGCTCAAGATACTGTCCGGCGATACGCAACGCCTCGCGCGCGTGCAAATCACTCCACGGGTTGGCCCCTTGAAGCATGGGTCGCGCCCCCGGCTTTTCTACTTTGGCCCAACGCGTGTAGGCGCGCGCGGTGTAGCACTCGATGGCGTGGCTCAATAGGTCGAAGCCAGTAGACGCCACCACCATTGGTGCCAATGTGTCGGTGCAGGCGGGATCGATGATGGCTTCAAGCGGCAGAAGGTAGCTGCTTGCCAGCACGAATTTTGTATTGAGGGACTCAAAACGGATCACCGATAGCCCGGTTGCCTCGGATCCGGTGCCACAGCTGGTTGGACAAGCGATGTGCGGCTTCACCGGTCCCGGTACCGGCTGGCCATCGCCCACCGGTGGTGCGAAGTAGGTCGGGAAGTCCGCGGGATACTGCGCGTAGACCATCGCTCCCTTGGCAGTGTCGATCACAGATCCGCCGCCCACCGAAACGACGCCATCAAAGTTGCCCTTTTTGAGAAAGTCAGCCGCCGCCAATACCGAGCTGTCTGTCGGTTCGATCCGCACCTCCGAGTAAACCCCGAAATCCACCCCGGCATCGCTAAGGGCTTTACGTGCCCGCGCCAAGTGTTCGGAGTCTGCGAGATAGGCGTCGGTGAAAAGCGCTGCCCGGCCGATCCCCCGGGAGCGTGCCCGCTCCCCTACCTCGTTCAACACGCCGCGGCCGAAGGTTACCCGCGGCATTTCCACTGTGAAAGCGTCGGCACCGCCCTCGGTTGCGACGAAGTAATGACAGCAACCCACCACTCTTCTCCGCTGTTACGCGCGGGTCATGATGGACGAGATCGGTGACATTTTCCACTCGTGAAATGTTGACGAGATGGAGGTACGGCTATTTGGTTCTTGCCGCAGATTCGCGCCTTAGGATGTGTTTCTGGATTTTCCCCACCGAGGTCCTGGGCAGTTCTTGTCGAAATTCGACCAGTTGCGGCACGCGAAAATTCGCAAGTCTTTGCTGACACCAGCCAATGATTTCCTCGGCACCGATCTGTTCGTCTTCGCGCGCGACAACGACAGCCATAATTTTCTCATCGCGGATCTCGTCGGGTACGCCGATGACTGCACAGTCAAATACCTTGGGGTGTTGCAGAATGACGGCCTCGACTTCCGTGGCGGCAACATTCTCGCCAGCGCGCTTAATCATATCCTTGGCGCGATCCACAAAGTGAAAATAGCCATCGTCATCTTGACGCGCGTTGTCGCCGGACCACAACCAACCCTGCCGTATGGTCTCCGCCGTCGCCTCGGGGTTTTTGAAATACCCTTTCATGAGGGTCCAACCGGGTTCGCCATGAACTACGATCTGACCGACCTCGCCGCGCTTTACGGACTGTCCATCATCATCGACGAGGTCTACCTCATAGCCCATCACTGGAAATCCAACGGACATGTTGCGACGTTCGTAGTCGATTGGGTTCATAAGCGGTGGTCCCATGGTTTCGGTCATGCCCCATAGTTGCAGCAACGGTGCGTTGAAGCGCTGGTGCCACTGGCTGAGCTGATCCTCCGTTACGCTCTGGGCAAAGATGACCACTCGCAGTCGATTATTTCGGTTTTGGTCTCGTCGTTCCTGTGCCAGCAACATACGCATAGGGGCGGCGAATAGACTTGCCACCGTACATTGGTGCGAAATGCATTGTTCGAAATAACGACTAGCGCTGAAGCGGGCCATCAACGCCATACTGGCGCCGGTGATTAGCGTACTCATAGTCGAGTAATACTGGGCATTGCCATGAAACAACGGCAATACAACGAAGTGGCGATCCGACGGACTTAGACGTATGGCTTTGGCCACTGTTTCGCCCGCGTAAACATAGTTGGCGTTGGTAACCATTACGCCCTTTGGGCGTGCGGTTGTCCCGGACGTATAAAGAATCGCAACCTCATCAATAGGGCTGGGTTTGGCGTCGGGCACCGCCACCGGTTGCGCGGCCATCGATTCGTCGAAGGATTGATAGGCCGATTGTTTTTCTGTACGACCGCATAGGATCACGGCCTCGATACCGGCACAGTTCTGCCGCGCCTGTTCGGCCACATCTGCATGATCAAAATCGGTGAATATCAGTCGGCTCTCCGAGTGGTTGAGCAGGTACTCGAGCTCGGCCGCGGACGAGAGGATGTTGGTTGGCATGATCACGACGCCGATCTTGGCGGCTGCGAACCACAGAAACAGAAAGTCTAAGCAATTCGGAAGATGCAAGTTCACCTTGTCGCCGCTGGCGATGCCAAGTGCGAGCAATAGGTTGGCAGCGCGATTTACGCGTTCATCGAATTGCGCGTAGCTGAATTGGACGACGTTGCCGGCTAGATCATCGAAGATGACGAACGTGCGGTCGGGGGTAGTGCGCGCTCGATGTTCCAGCAGATCACGCAGCGTGCGATCGCCGACAATGGTAGCCATGTCTGCTAGTTAGAACCGTGTCCGGATTCCACGACAAATTGGTGGGACACCGTAGAGTAGCGGTCAGGCCGGCGGTCGAATGTCCTTTCAACGAAGGTAACATTACCTGTCTTGTCGATCAGAACTACGGTGGATGAGCGCGTACCATAGTTTCCAGCGTTGACAAACAATGGCGATAACAAACGTTCATTGTCGATTCCGATACCGGTATCGGGTAGTTCGTCGTCCTCGGCCATCGTAGCGTCAGCCAGTATAGTGAACAGCTGGTCGGAGGTCGGCTCATTGGCCGCAAGCAAGCGTCTATTGAGTTCTCGCTTGCCTTGTACGAGTTTCGGCCATGGTGTGTCTAAGAGATGGTTACTGACACCGTACAGGCTGCTGACGAGTTGGCACGGCTCGTGCTCTTGGTTTGAGTAGTAACGGAATTCGCGACCAATGCCGACGATTAAACTAAAGCCACTGTAAGAATGGCTATTTGCGACAACTTCAGCGAGGTAGTCGTCGGGTGTTTGATTACCCCTTAGAAACTCGCTTACCAGTCCGCCTCGTGACGGTCCATCGGATCGATTGGATTCGCGGCTCCGAAAATTTGTCAATGCGGCGAAACGCCCTTGACGGGTGATGCCTAGCCATGTTCCCCCTTGTAACAAGTCACGGCCGGCCAATACGTTGGGGGCATCGTTCCAGAACGCCGCCGCCGCGGTCGGCCGGTCATAGGCCTCCTCCCTGTTGGCAGCGACGATCAGTGGGTATCGCGGGTGCTGTCGCAGTGACAACAGCAAGATGCACATAATGATTCGCTGGGTTGTTTGGCAGTGCCTAGCCTATTGCCACCGGTATCTTGCCGATTCTGTTGCGCCATTCGGCCGGCCCGGTGGTGTGGACTGATTCGCCCTTGCTGTCGACGGCCACGGTAACCGGCATGTCTTTGACCTCGAACTCGTAAATTGCTTCCATACCGAGTTCCTCGAAGGCGATGAGCTTGGAAGAACGAATCGCTTTGGATACGAGATAGGCGGCGCCACCGATAGCAATCAGGTATACCGCTTTGTGCTTCTTGATAGATTCAACCGTGGCAGGCCCGCGTTCGGCCTTGCCGATCATACCCAGCAGCCCGGTGTTCTCCAGCATCATGTCTGTAAACTTATCCATACGGGTGGCGGTGGTGGGGCCAGCGGGTCCGACTACTTCGCCACCCACCGCGTCTACCGGGCCAACGTAATAGATAAATCGATTGCGAAAATCGACACCCTTAGGTAAGGGCTTGCCTTCGGCAAACAATGTGGCGATGCGCTTGTGGGCGGCGTCACGTCCGGTCAGCAATTTGCCGCTTAGAAGCAGGTTTTCGCCCGGTCGCCAGGTCTGAACATCTGCGGCAGTGACGTTATCCAAATCCACACGGCGAGCGTTCTCGCCGGCCTGCCAGGTGATATCCGGCCAGTCTTGGAGTCGCGGCGGCTCTAATTGCACGCTACCACTCCCGTCGAGCACAAAGTGTACATGTCGGGTAGCGGCGCAGTTGGGGATCATAGCCACTGGCAGCGATGCGGCGTGAGTGGGATAGTCAAGGATCTTTATGTCGAGTACCGTTGTTAATCCACCTAAGCCCTGCGCGCCAATTCCTAACGCGTTGACCTTGTCATAGATCTCTAGACGCAATTCTTCGATGCGATTTTCGGGCCCGCGGGCGATGAGCTCTTGGATGTTGATCGGCTCCATCAGCGATTCCTTGGCCAGCACCATTGCTTTTTCTGCCGTGCCGCCGATGCCGAGTCCGAGTATCCCCGGCGGACACCAGCCCGCGCCCATGGTCGGTACCGTCTTTACCACCCACTCGACGAGATCATCGCTTGGATTGAGAATCGCGAATTTGGATTTGTTCTCCGATCCTCCACCCTTGGCGGCGACGGTTACTTCAAGCTCATTGCCGGGAACAAGTTCGGTGTGTATCACCGCCGGCGTGTTATCGCCCGTATTCTTACGTATGCCGAGAGGATCGCTGACGATGGACGCGCGTAGCGGGTTATCCGGATCGTTATAGGCGCGACGCACGCCTTCATTCACCATATCTTCCAGTGACTGGTCGGTATCCCAGCGCACATTCATGCCCACTTTGAGGAATACCACAACAATCCCGGTATCCTGACACATGGGCCGGTGGCCTTCGGCCGCCATACGCGAATTAGTGAGGATTTGCGCCATCGCGTCTTTGGCTGCTGGCGACTGCTCGCGCTCATAGGCGGCGGCCATGGCACGAACGAAATCAGGCGGATGGTAAAAAGAGATGTACTGCAGTCCGTCGGCGATGCTATCGATTAGATCTTGCTGCTTGATGACCGTCATGCTCACCTGCCTGCGGTTGATTCGTACCTAATAATAACAAACACCGATATAGATTTCGGCATACGCCATGCGGCCAGGCCAGGCTGCGGCCAGGGCATTAACCAAGCGTATTTACTGGAAAGCCAGGCCTTTTTCGCGGTTCGGCCGGTTTGCAGCGAACTCAGGCTGAAAATTGTATTTCATCTCAAAATCAGGGTAATGTAACCGGCGAGTGGGCGCCCGGAGCAGCTCTGGCCGACCCCCCGTTTAAACGAACCAGAGATACCCGTTGGAGGAATGCATCATGTCGAGATTATCGAGAATAACAGCTTTTGCCCTTGGCTCGTTGTTTGGGCTGACATTGGTGGCGCCGGCGATTGCGGCCGAAATGATGGAGAAACCGGGCGGTTTTCCCGAACGCCCGCTTACTATGATCGTGCCCTATGGCCCCGGGGGTGGTTCAGGCCAGGTATCCCGCGCCATGATTCAAGGCGTCAAAGATGCCGCCGGTATCGATATCAGTCCGGACTACAAACCAGGCGGTTCGGGTATGGTTGGCTTGAAGACCTACATGGCAGCGCCGGCCGACGGCTATACGGTGCTTGAGCACATCGATGATGCGACTAGTGGGTATGCGATCGGCAAGTCTAAGATCCATCCCGCCAAGGATCTGATCCCGTTGGTGATCTCGCAGATTACCTTCAGCCAAATTTATATTCGCTCGAATGAGAAGCGTTTCACTGATTGGGACTCCTTCGTCAAGTATGTGAAAGCACAGAACGGCAAGGCAACGATCGCCAATGTCGCCGGCGAAGGTTCGATGGAACGTATCAATATGAACCGCACTGCCAGCCACTTCGGCTTTAAGATTCAGCAGATCAGTTTCGATAAAGGGGGTCCACGTTATGCCTCGCTCAAGGGCGGTCAGGTCGATGCGTTGTTCGAGCAACCTGGCGACGTACGCGGTTTCTTAGAGAGTGGTGATTTCAAGCCCATCCTCACGTTCTTGGACAAACGCCCGTCCGCTTTCGCCAAGGTGCCGTCGATGACGGACGTAGGTCTCAAATTTACGCCGTTGATGCGGTTCCGCGGCTTTTACGTCCATAAGGATGCGCCCAAGGATCGCGTGAAATATCTGCAATGGGCCTTTCAAAATGGCTACAACACGGATAGCTATATGGCCTTCAACAAGAAGAAATATATGGATCTGATTCCGAGCTTTCGTGACACCAAGGGTGCGAAGAAGCTCATTAACGATACGATGAAGATCTATAAGAAGACTTATAAGGAGATGGGGCTGATCCAGTAGCCCTTATACTATCTTGTCTTGATACGTGCTCCGGCGGAGTCAGCTTTGCCGGGTCACGTTGTTGATGGCCCCCGCCATGAAAAGACTAACCACGCGCCAATGGCTGGAAGTGGCATTCTGGCTCGTGTTTGCCGGGCTTGCCTATATCTTTAGTTTCGGTTTTTCTCGCGATATCGAAATGTACAAGTTCGGTGCCGCCGGTTGGCCGCGGGTACTCATCTTTTTGATTGTTGCTGCCGCAATAGGCCAACTCACTCAGCTGCTTCTTGGCCGTGAGGCCGATGCGCGCGGGGTCGCGGCCAATGCCCAAAGTAGTACCACCGATGTGGCGGGTCGGCACGATAGGGCTTCCATCACACGGATGGGGCTGACATTAGCCTTGCCGATAGTCTATGCGGGTCTGCTCAACTACACGGGCTATTATTTCACAACCCCCTTTTTCCTCGCCGGCTATCTATATCTTATCGGTGAACGCCGCGTTAAGTGGCTGGTGATCGTCCCCATCGTCATCTGGGTCGTTCTGACGATCCTGTTTACGCGTTTTTTGTACGTTGGCCTGCCGGTCGGCTATTGGCCCGGCTTTTATGATTTCAGCAACTGGCTGATCGTGTTGATCCGCTAGCGAGCATCGGAGAACAACAAATGCTGGAACAATTAGTAGGTGGGGCATTAACGCTCTTTAGCGATCCCTTGAGCATCGGCATATTCTTCGCCGCACTGATTGGCGGCATGTTATTTGGCGCCATTCCCGGCGTGAATATGCTTACCTTGGGCGCTATCTTTCTGCCGTTTTCAGGCATCCTCAGCGCATCCGACGCGATTATGTTCTACTCCGTGCTCTATTGTTCAGGTACCTATGGGGGTGCGGTCACCGCGATCCTGTTCAACATCCCCGGTTCACCCGAAAACGCGCCCACCGCCTTCGACGGTTACCCGATGACCCAGAAAGGCCAGGCCGGTAAGGCCATTGGTGCTGCCGTGCTGTGTTCATCATTGGGTGGGACCTGTTCTGTGTTACTCATGATCGCATTTACGCCGCTTTTGGCCGATTGGGCGATTAGGGCATTCGGTCCGCCGGAGATATTTGCGCTCGTGTTTCTCGGTATTTCGGTTGCATCGTCGGTAGGGGCTAGGACGTTGTGGAAGGGATGGTTGTCGGTATTACTCGGCCTTATGGTTGCCACCGTCGGACTTGACCCGGTCGCCGGTATGGAGCGCTACGAGTTTGGTTTTGTCTATTTGCTTGCCGGTATCCATTTCATTCCACTGATCCTGGGTTTCTTTGCGGTATCCGAGGTGTTTGTGCAGGCCGAAAAGCGCGTGGTCGGTGTCTTTCAGATGCCTGCCTTTAGTACCAAGCTGCCTAGCCTGCTCGAGTTTTGGCAGCTTAAGATCGCAGTTATGCGATCGGTGATATTGGGGTTTTTCGCTGGCATCCTGCCCGGTATCGGCGCGACCTTGGCGGCGTTCTTGAGCTATAACGAGGCGGTGCGTTGGTCGAAGACACCGGAGAAGTTCGGCACCGGCTACCTAGAGGGCGTGGTCGCATCGGAGACTGCCAACAATGCCGCCACCGGCGCCGCCATGATTCCGCTCCTGTCCCTGGGGCTGCCCGGTGGGGCGCTCACCGCCATGATGATTGGCGTGTTCCAGATGCACGACATGGAACCGGGACCCTTGGTGTTTACCAACAGTTCGGAACTGGTGTATGTGGTGTTCGCGGCCATGTTCTTCGCCAATATCGCCATCTTCGTGCTTGGCTATCTTGAGGTAAAAACCGTTACCCAGTTGTTGCGCATACCGTTCCAGTTCCTCGCCCTGGCCATCTTATTGTTGTCGACGGTTGGTGCCTACGCCGTGCGCGGCCTGGCCACCGATGTGTTGGTGATGTTCACGGCGGGCGTTATTGCCTTCTTCCTGCGGCGTTCTGGTTATTCCGTTGCCGGCATCATCCTCGGCGTAATTCTCGGAAGGCTCGGTGAGCAAAACTTTGCCCAGGCGATGCAGATGTTGAGTTACGATATGGGTGCGTTTATCAGCCGGCCCATCGTCGCGTTGTTGATAGGCGCCGGTGTGCTGACGATTGGTACCAATATCTACCGTGCCTTGAAGGGCACGCGCCGCGGTCTTGGCGCGAAGGCTTGATTGGTCATGGCGCCTGACGCTACGTCAAGCATCGATGTGCAGCCGGCGGCGCCGAGCTTCGCCGACGTGCTCGACGCAGCGCGCTGTATACACGAGCACGCGGTAGTAACGCCGCTGCTCGAATCACCGGCGCTCAATACACAGCTCGGCGGGCGACTCTTAGTTAAACCTGAGATGTTACAACGTACGGGCGCGTTTAAGTTTCGTGGTGCCTACAACCGATTGTCGCGACTCGATCAGACGGCCCGAAAGCGCGGGGTGGTTGCGTTTTCCTCCGGTAATCACGCTCAAGGCATAGCGGCGGCGGCGCAGATACTGGGCATCCCGGCCGTCATCGTCATGCCGGCTGACGCGCCGGCGATTAAGCAGGCCAATACACGGGCCTATGGCGCTGAAGTGCGCCTGTATGACCGCTATCGCGAAGACAGAGAGGCGTTGGCGCAACAGATTGCCAATGAGCGCGGCGCCACCCTCGACCGGTCCTACGAAGATCCCATTATCATCGCCGGGCAGGGAACCATTGGCCTTGAAATCGCCGATCGTGCGGCCGAGCTTGGCCTAATCTTGGATACGGTGCTGGTGCCCTGTGGCGGTGGTGGTCTGATCGCTGGGTGCGCGATCGCGCTAGCGGAAAAAACGCCGACGACGGATGTATATGCGATAGAGCCAGTCGGTTTCGACGACACTGCCCGGTCGCTGGCAAGCGGACAGCGCGAACATAATGATGGGGAAACAAAATCGATATGCGATGCGCTACTAGTCCCCACCCCCGGTGAATTGGCGTTCAGTATTAACGCTCGCTTACTCAAAGGTGCGCTCGTTGTCAGCGACGATGATGTGAAAGCGGCCATGGTGGCGGCATTCCATCATTTCAAGTTGATAGTCGAACCGGGGGGCGCGGTTGCGTTAGCGGCGGCGCTAAGCGGTAAACTCGATTGTCGTGATAAGAATGTAGCTGTCGTATGTTCAGGTGGTAACGTTGATCCGATGTTGTTCTGCGATGTCTTGCGTGGATAGATGGGCAAACAAGGTGAAATGATGTCCGCCAGAACGCCGGAAGCCCAAGCGGTGAACGAGCTTGTGGCACGAGCACGGGCGGCTATGTCGGCGTTTGCCCACGCTACGCAAGCACGCACCGATGAAGCGGTCACCGCGCTGGCGTGGACACTCTGCAAGCCAGAACACGCCAAGGAACTTGCCGAATCAGCCGTACGCGATACCGGACTCGGTAACGTCGCCGATAAGATCATCAAGAATCAACGAAAGACCTTTGGTACCTTGCGCGACCTGTTGCGAGTTAAGACCGTGGGTGTGATTGAAGAAGACAAGGCCCATGGTATCGTCAAATACGCCAAACCCGTGGGCGTTGTCGGTGCAGTGACGCCGTCTACCAATCCGGCGGCCACGCCAGTCAATAAGGCCATGATGGCGATCAAGGGGCGTAACGCGATTATTATCGCGCCATCGCCGGCAGGTTGGACGACCACCGCGCGCGCAGTTGAGCTTATGCGCTCGGCGCTGGAAACCATTGGACTGCCGGCGGATCTGGTACAGGTGTTACCAGCCCCGGTTAACAAGGCGTTGACCAATGCGTTGATGCAGGCCTGTGATTTGGTTGTCACCACGGGTTCGCAAAACAACGTACGCAACTCTTACCGCAGTGGCACACCGGCAATCGGCGTCGGCACCGGCAATGTACCCGTCATTATCGATAGCAGTGCCGATCTCAAAGACGCGGCCGAGAAAATCTGTGCCTCAAAAACTTTCGACAACGCCACGTCGTGTTCGTCTGAGAACTCCGTTGTCATTTTGGGCGATGTCTATAAGGAGGCGATCTCGGCGCTAGAGGCCGTCGGTGGCTATCTTGCCATTGCTAGAGAAAAGAAAGCGATCGAAAACACGCTATGGATTGATGGGCGTTTGAATCACAAGGTGGTTGCCAAGGATGCGGCCGTGCTCGCGCGTGAAGCGGGATTGCCAGATGCAGCGCAGGCGGCACGCTTTTTTATGGTCGAAGAAACCGGTGTCGGTCCAAAACACCCGTTCTCTGACGAAAAGCTTTCGCTGGTGTTGACGGTCTATCGCGCCAGTGATTTCGAGAAAGCAGCCGCGCAGATCCAGGCGATCCTCGATTATGTCGGTAGGGGGCACTCTTGCGGCATTCATACGCAGAATATGGATCACGCCCGTTATCTCGCTGAGGAGATCGACGTCGTTCGGGTGTTGGTCAACCAAGCCCATACATTTGGTAACGGTGGCGGATTCAATAGCGGTCTTAACTTTACGCTCAGTATGGGCTGCGGTACCTGGGGTGGTAATAGCATCAGCGAGAATCTCAACTATCGACACTTCATCAACATTACCCACCTCTCGACCGTAATCGCGGAAGACAAGCCGACCGAACAAGAGCTATTTGGCGACTACTGGTCGCGCTACGGGAAGTAAGTCTCCCTTTTTAGAGATTCATCCATGAACTTCGAGGAACACGCCGCCAAACCATTGCTCGTGGCGGCGGGCATCCAGGTGCCGCGCAGCATGTTGGCCGCGACCCCTGAAGAGGCAGCGCAGGCAGCGACTGAACTCGGACCAGTCGTGGTTAAGGCGCAAGTACCGACCGGTAAACGCGGTAAGGCTGGCGGTATCAAAACCGCTGATGATGCCGACTCAGCGCGCGCCGCGGCTTCGGAAATCCTTGGCATGCTAATCGGCGAACACACGGTGGAGCGCGTGTTGGTCGAGCAACGCGCACCGATTGTGCGCGAGTATTACGCCGCTGTTCTCAACGATCCGGCGAGTAAGAGTCCGCTGGTTATGTTCTCGGTAGAAGGCGGCATCGACATCGAAGAAGTGGCAGTCACCAAGCCCGATCGACTGCGGCAATTGTCGGTGGATATTAGACATGGGCTCGGTCATGCAAACGCGCTGCAGATGCTGGCGGGCCTGGAGTTTGATGACACCGATGCGGTGGCCGATCTGTTGGTCAGGCTTTACCAGGTCTACAGTACCAACGATGCCGAGTTGGTCGAGATCAATCCGCTTGCGGTGATCGAGGGCGGTGAGCTCGTGGCGCTAGACTGTAAGTTTGTGCTCGATGATTCGGGCATCCAGCGCCAACCGGAATTAGCGGCCCATGGTGCACGAGATCCCATGACCGAGCTCGAAGCCCGCAGCCGTGAACTCGGATTACGCTATATTGAGCTCGATGGTGATGTCGGGGTATTGGCTAACGGTGCCGGGTTGACGATGACAACGCTTGATGTTGTGCGCTATCACGGAGGTGCGCCGGCCAATTTTCTGGAAATCGGTGGTGATGCCTACGTCAAGGGCAAGCCCGCGCTGCAGCTGGTGTTGGCTAATCCGCGCGTGAAGAGTGTCTTGATCAATTTCTGCGGGGCCGTCGCCCGCACGGACGTCATGATGGAGGGTGTCATGGCGGCGTGGGAGATGCTCAAGCCCAAGGTTCCCGTTTTCTTTACGGTGCACGGGACCGGCGAAGACGAAGCGGTGCAGATGCTGCGCGAGCGGCTCGGTATCGAACCCTATGACGCCCTGGACGACGCGGTCAGGGCGGCGGTCGAGGCGGCGAAATGATCGTGCGTGGCGAAGAACGCGTGCTTGTTCAGGGCATCACGGGACGCCAAGCGACATTCTGGACTGAGCGCATGCAAGCGTACGGCACGAAAATTGTGGGCGGTGTGAATCCAAAGAAAGCCGGCACCACACATCTAGGCGTACCCGTCTATGGCAGTCCCAGCGAGGCGATGCAAGCGACAGGTTTTGAAGTCTCGGTTTTATTCATCCCCCCGCTCGCGGTGCGCAACGCCGCTTTGGACGCGATTGATGCTGGTGTGAGAAAACTTGTTATCCTCACCGAACACATACCGGTGCAAGACGTGATGTATCTCTTGGCCGCAGCCCGTGAGAACAAGGTGCGTGTGCTGGGGCCGAATACGGCGGGGCTGGCGACACCGGGAGAATGTTTTGTTGGGTTCATGCCCGCGTTCAACGATCGCGTCTTTCGACCTGGACGGATTGGAACCATTTCGCGTAGCGGCAGTCTGGGGACCCTGGTCTGTCTCAATCTCGTGCGCGCGGGCTTTGGACAATCCGCTTTTATTGGTATTGGTGGCGATGCGATTCTGGGTACCACGATCCGCGATGCGTTAGAAGATTTAGACAATGACACGCACACTGACGCCGTCGTTATCGTGGGAGAGATTGGCGGCTCGTTTGAAGAAGAGGCGGCAGAGTATGCCGCCAGCATGCGCAAACCGGTAATCGCATTTGTCGCGGGCAGCGCCTCGCCCGCCGGCAAACGCATGGGTCATGCCGGCGCGATCGTTATGGGTAATAAAGGTACCTACGACTCCAAACGCAAGGCGCTTGAAGAAGCCGGTGTGCAGGTACTCGCGACGCCTTCCGACGTGGGCGGCGCCATTGCGCAAGCACTAGCTTAATCACGGAAAGCGCCGTGTGGCTTCGCTGTATCGTGCCACCATCTCTTCGTTTAGCGCGGGTTGAAAATTCGATTCGAGTTTGATCGCATTGCCTTCGACCACCAACGGCTTGCGCAAGAGCGAGTCGCTGGTCTTGAGAAAGCCATTCATTTCGCCCGCATTGGTGATATGTCTCGGTACCATGCAGGCCTCCATCCAGCAGCCGACATCACAAGCGACACCATTGCCGAGTACCGGCTCCATGCCCCGGTCGCGAATATGTGCAAGTACATTTGCCAGGCGTGCGAGCCCGCCGGCTTTCATGAGCTTAAACTTTATGTAGCTAGCGACACCAAGATCAGCCGCCTTGTCTATATCGGTAATATCGTAGATAGACTCGTCTAACATCAGGGGCACGGTGGAGACCTTAGCCACCGATTGTGCGGCATCCCAGTCACCGGCGGCGCAGGTCTGCTCCAGCAGTTCAATGCCATCCGGATCC
>CAXMNC010000065.1:0-6750 GCA_964194625.1 Acidiferrobacterales bacterium | reverse complement strand
TGCATTGCTGATCGTGGGTTGCCAGCAGCAAGCTGGGAAGGACGCTAACGAGCCTGCCAAGCAGCAACTCTCCGCACAATCGGACATACGCTATGTCGGTGCCCGCAACTGCGCCGCGTGCCACAGCAAAGAGTACGAGTTGTGGCTGGGGTCCCATCACCAGCTTGCCATGCAAGTTGCCGACGAAGACACAGTCCTCGGCGATTTTGACAACGCGCGCTTTATTCAATTCGGCCTGACTTCCACCTTCTACCAGCGGGATGGCAAGTTCTTTGTTCGCACGGATGGCCCCGACGGCGAGCTCCGCGAGTACGAGATCCGTTACACGTTTGGGGTAACGCCGCTGCAGCAATATCTGATCGAGTTTCCCGGTGGCCGTTACCAGGCGCTGAGCATCGCCTGGGACACCCAGCCGAAAGAGCAGGGCGGACAACGCTGGTTTCATCTCTATTCCGACGAGAACATCGCGCATGATGATGTTTTGCATTGGACGGGTCTCAATCAGAACTGGAACCACATGTGCGCGGGATGCCATTCCACGAACCTGAAAAAGAATTATGAGCCTAAGGAGAATCGGTTCAACACGACCTGGTCCGAAATCAATGTTGCCTGTGAGGCCTGCCATGGACCCGGCTCGCGCCATGTCGCCTGGGCCGAGCAGGCAAAGAACCAGGGCGAGGCATCAAAGGATGGTGTCCAGGGTTTGGTGGTGCGCTTGAAGGACCGCGACGGCATTCACTGGACCATCGATCCCGATACCGGCAACGCGCGGCGCAATGTGCCACCGAAATGGAGTATCGAGATCGAGCTCTGCGCTCGCTGCCACTCACGCCGCGCCACGATTTCGGAAGACTACGTCCCTGGGCGCTCGTTGCACGACACCCATCTCCCGGCGCTGCTCGAGGAACGGCTGTACCACGCCGACGGACAGATCAAGGATGAGGTATACGTCTACGGTTCATTCCGCCAGAGCAAGATGTATCGTGCCGGCGTCACCTGCAGCGACTGCCATGAACCGCACAGCCTCAAGCTGCGCGCGAGTGGCGATGCGGTCTGCGGACAATGTCATCTGCCACAGAAGTTTGATGCGTCCTCACATCATTTCCACAAACGCGGTTCAACGGGGGCAAGCTGTGTGGAGTGTCATATGCCTGCCACGACCTACATGGTGGTCGATCCTCGCCGCGATCACAGTATTCGCATTCCGCGACCGGATCTTTCCGTAAAGCTCGACACCCCGAACGCCTGCAACCAGTGCCACACCGACCGCTCCGCGACGTGGGCTGCCGACGCCGTGCAGAAATGGGTCGGGCGCACGCCCAAAGGCTTCCCGAACTTCGCCGAGGCGCTGCATGCCGGCCGCAGCGGTGCCCCCGCAGCGCAACAGCTGCTGGTCCGATTAGCCGCCGATGACGCCGCACCGAACATCGCCCGTGCCACGGCGCTATCGCAGTTAGGCAGATATCTCAGCCCGGCATTGCTCGATGTTCTTAAACCGGCCTTACATGACCAAGACCCGATGGTTCGGGCCGCGACGTTGCGTGCCTTGGAAGCCCTAGAGCCAAACGCCAGATTCCGGTTGGCGCATCATTTACTGCAAGATTCAGTGCGTGCGGTCAGGATCGAAGCGGCGCGTATTCTTGCCAGTATTCCACAGGAACCGTTAAGCGGTGAACAACGTGCCGTGCTCGCAAAGGCAATAGACGACTATATTGCTGCTCAACGCGTAAACGCTGATCGGCCGGAATCACACCTTAATATAGGTATCCTTTATGCCAGTCGTGGTCGTTTTCCTGAAGCGGAGACTGCTTACTATATGGCCTTGAAGTTGCAGTCCTCGTTCGTACAGGCTTATGTAAACCTCGCAGATCTCTATCGCCTACAGCAGCGCGATGATAAGGGCGAGGAGGCACTTCGAAAAGCGCTTGAGATCGCACCGCAGCAGGGCGACGTACATCATGCCTTGGGTTTGCTGCTAGTGCGACAGAAACGATTGGAGGAAGCGATGACGGCGCTTGCCGAGGCGGCAAAGCTGCGACCCGAGTCGGCGCGTTACCAGTATGTTTATGCGGTTGCGCTGAACTCCACCGACAAGTCGCTAGCAGCAATAAAAGTTCTGGCGGAAGCGCATAAGCATCATCCCAATGATCACGACGTACTGTTCGCCCTGGTTACGTTTGAGCGTGACCGAGGCAATTTAGACTCTGCGGTTCGCTATGCGGAGAAGCTCGCTGAACTCTTACCACATGACAGATCCGCACAAGCCCTGTTGAATGAGCTTAGAACACAACAAGGAAGGTGATTTTAGTCTTGAGTCTGGGGACATTAGTCCGGAGTCTGGAGATAGGCAGATAGCGCACCGCGAACCATCGGTTCGCGGTGCGCTGTTTGCGTTGGCGGGGGGACGTTGCGCCGCTGAGCCCACGGTTCGGTTTAAACGGTGAGATGCACGGCCCCCACCGTTCGTGAATGTCCGGAACCGACCCAGAGCCGACATTGGCAGATTCGCCGAGGCAACGGGTTCTCCGTATAATCGCGGAAACTCGCCAACTAGAGATTCGCGACATGCACTCGATCCCACGGGGGGCTCCAACCCCTACTGCAAGAAAAGGGAGGCGCTGTGAAAAAAATCATTACACCATGTTTGATTGCACTGATCCCCGCTATGCTTTCATTCCCGGTGCTGGCGCAGGAGGAGGGCCGCAAGCTAGACCGTTTCAAGGTCAACCTGGGTGCATTCTTTATCAAGAGTACCGACACCACCATCCGCCTCGACCAGACCAACGGCCTTCTCGGCACCACCATTAATTTTGAGCGCGATCTGGGTGTGGATGACTCCGATGACGTCGGGAGACTATCTGGGTTTTGGCGTTTCAAGCCCCGCCACCGGCTGACGTTCGACTTCTACGACGCCGAGCGAGACGGCACAGCCGTTACGACAAGGGATATTGATTTCGGCGATGTAACCTTTCCCGCTGGTAGCGCGGTTGAAAGCTTCTTCGATCAGGAAACCACCAAGTTATCCTATGTTTACTCGTTTTTCCAGGACGAGCGAATGGAGCTGGGTGTCGGCGGGGGCCTGCATGTTACGAAGTTGGACACCGGCATCCGCACGGCCAACGGGGCCATTCAGGAGCAGGCAGACGGCACCGCGCCGCTGCCGGTATTGACGGCGCGCATGGATTTCGGGTTGACGCCGAAGCTCGATCTCTTAATGAATTGGGACTTCTTCTTTATCGAAGATAAAGATGGTGAGTACGAGGGCTCGTGGACCGATATGCGGTTCTTGCTCGAGCATCGTACCTTCAAACACGTGGGCTTTGGCGGTGGTCTCAACGTTTGGAACTTCGACATCGACGCGGAGGACGACGACCTTCGCGGATCGTTCCAGACCCGCTGGAATGGATGGGTGATATACACGACGGCATTCTTCTGATCCGCACAAGCCCTGTTGACTCAGCTTAGAACACAACAAGAAAGGTGATTTTAGTCTGGAGTCCTGAGTCTGGAGCGGAAAATAATCTTGAGTACGTAGTCTGGAGACATTAGTCTGTAGTCCTGAGGCTGGCGTAGTTAACGACGGGGGAGGTCGTGAAATCACGAATTCGGTAGCAAGGCTGACCTCATTCATTTAAATCTTAGCTAACAATGTCGGTTAGTTGGGCGCTTTTTGGGCGACGACATCAGGCCAGGGCGGAGATATACGGCGATTGATACGTTCAATATTAGTTAGGCCCACAACAACCAAGCATACACGAGGGGGCAACAGTGAACGCAAAAGTAATCATTCCGGCAGCCCTGGCTGCCTGTATCACTACGGCATCTTTTGCGGGAGGAAAAACCCATTGGGGATATTCTGGGCATGAAGGGCCGGAACACTGGGGAGATTTGGACCCTGACTTCTCAGTTTGCGCTTCGGGCAAGAACCAGTCGCCTATCAATCTCTCTGGGTTTACGGAGGGTGATCTTGCTCCCATCGCATTCAATTTCGCTAAAGGAGGCAATGAGGTTCTGAATAATGGACATACCATACAAGTTAACTATAAATCTAGTAGCTCCATTTCCGTAAATGGGCGCTCATTTAAGCTCAAGCAGTTTCATTTTCATGCGCCTAGTGAAAACCACGTCAACGGAAAGTCGTTTCCTATGGAGGAACATTTTGTTCTCGCTGACAAAGAGGGGAACCTTGTGGTAATCGCAGTGCTGTTCGAAGAGGGTGCGTTAAACGCAGAGTTAGAAAAGGCTTGGAAGCACATGCCAACTCATGCCGGCGATAAGAAACGATTGGAATCGGAAATTTCTGCTTCCGCGCTTCTCCCGGGCAACAAGGACTATTACCGTTTCAATGGCTCATTGACTACACCGCCGTGTTCTGAAGGCGTCTGGTGGCTGGTAATGAAAGAGTCTCTTACGGCCTCAAAGGAGCAGATTGAGAAGTTTGCACACGTCATGCACGGTCCAAACAATCGTCCGATTCAGCCTATCAACGCCAGGATGGTAGTGAAATAAGGCCTAACACAGTTGAGGCTCCCGGCAGTCAACAGGCACGACTAAACAATACTGGCTCTCCTGCCTTAGCTCTGAGCTTCTTGCGAGCAAAGTTTACAGAATGGTACTACAAAGTCCATTTCTGGACGCGGTCCGTGAGCCCTATCTAAGTTTTTTGGACATTAAGCTGCGGGAAAAAACGCTCTACCACTTTTCCCGCAGCTTGATCGCTTTGTTAGCCAGCCATTGCGGCGCTACTGCTTCTTCGGCATCGGCGGCGGGGTGTAGCCTTTCCACTTGCCACTCGTGATGTACTCCGACGTTTTCTTGTTGTCTGAACGAGGCGCATCCTTGTACGCCTGCGTGACATCGGGTGGCAGGACATACTCATCCACCACGGCCATGCGCACGTTGATCTTATCTTTGGTGACGTTGAAGACCATCAGGTCGCGCGCTAAGGCCAGCGGGCCGTCATAGGTCTTGCGGACGCCATCCATGATCGCGGCGGTGTTGTCCGGCGATAGCACGGAATGGTAACCCACGGCCAAGCGCGGTTTGACTGCCGACATCACCTTGCCGAAGGCCTGAGGCTCGGTGTGGATTCTCGTCGAAACCCAAGTCGCCTGGGCCAGGTCCCAGCCGAAATACCTCGCCAGGGCCTCCGGCGGAAGGAAGGCCTCGTGCGAGGCCACGTCGGCGCCGGCGGCGTACTTAATGTACCACTTGTTCGGATAGGTATCGCCGCCAAACACGTACTTGAGCCCGTTCCATTCGACACTGTAGCTGATAGAGCCATCCAGAGCGTGAATGGCCGGCCATGATCGAATCGTTACGCCGTTCTTCTGGTAAACAATCTTGTTAACTTGCTTGTAATCGAACTCGTGCACCTCGATCTCTCCACCCTTATCGGGCAGCGCACCGCTGCGGGTGGCGATGTCCCAGGCGTAACCCTTCTTCATGGCTTCCACAAAGGCCTTGGTGCCCAGTGCCGGGCTAGACCCGGAAGGACCATAGATGTGGAGCGGCGTATAGCGCCCTGAAAGCCAGCTACCTATATGAAGCGCCATGAAGTCGCCCACGTGGTCCACATGCAGGTGACTGGCAAACACCTTGTCGATCTTCGAAAAGTCAGGCCGCAGGGAGAACAGGTTGGCGAGCATGCCCGAGCCGGTATCGAACAGGAACTTGTCCCCATTGCCCAACTCAAGAAGAAACGAGATTGATACTGCCGCCCTGGTCTGGTTTGGCATGCCAGTACCGAGGGCGGTGATCCTCATTTCATCGGGGCCAAGCAGCTCGGTATTAGGGAAATAGCTGGTTGGGTATTGGCCATCGACTATTGCCGCCGGCGTGCGACCCCGCGGAACATTGTCCTTGGCCTGATCATCTTGCTGGGCCGCCGATGCCGTTTGCAGAATGGCACTACTGGGCCCAGCGTCCCGACTTCCCATAATGTGGATGGCGAACACCAGTGCACTGACAAGTCCAGCCATAATTATTGTGGTTCTTCGTGACGACTTAGCGATCATCGTTTCCTCCTTTGGCAAAAGTTCTTCTTGTCTGGCTAGCAACTGATTCATGCACCAAGGCGCCATATCTTATCAGCTAATGTTCCACATTGGCCATACTTGGAATGTCCGCTTTGAGTTTATTCTGTTGAAAAAATCCGAACTTCGAAGAGGGCGAATTTCTGCCAAATGGCTTGCTTTACAAGAATGTCATGCAGATTTCACGTACGGCTTAACCAGGGGCTCCCTGTCGAGACATCGCGTCTCTCCGGTATCCCCCCGTATCCAGAATCAGTTAACGCCGCCTAACGGACCTAAGATTTTTTGTCCTCTCTGGAAACCGAGTTTTTCAACAGAATAGGCCGTAAGCAGACGTTTAGCATCGGTAAAACGGCGAGTCAGTTGCTTACCACTTTGCTACAACTCTAAGCCAATCCAGCATACTCAAGAGCACCTATAAACGTATAGTTACGCCTCTGCCTGTCCCCGGCGCCTTGGTCGGGTGGCCAGTAGGTCACCGTACGACTAAACACATACCGCCTATCGTTTTTTCAGCCGGTAATACATGCTAACATCTGTGCGCTACTGTCTCGTTGCCACCCCTGTGGGGCATGGAGACCAATAACTAATAACTAACTAAAGGGAGGATTCCTGCACCCCTCACTTCTACTCGTCCATGCTAAAGAGTATGGATACAAACCTGTCTGCACGACTTGGTGGATGAAAGGAGCGAACGTGAACGCACGTCGAATGG
>CAXMNC010000064.1:0-6880 GCA_964194625.1 Acidiferrobacterales bacterium | reverse complement strand
TTTGCTCCATGCCATAGTACTCACAACCTGCCCGCAGGTATCCATCCACGGGTGGATAGTGGTTGCGCCCACAGGAGAGATGCTAATGCCAGACGACGTCAGATCTCCGGATTCCCCTGAACTGGCCGATCCTATGGTACGTCCCCGTTATACGGGGCTGGCAACATTTATGCGCGTACCGTATCGTGAGGATCCGGCTGGGATTGATATTGGTTTGATCGGGGTCCCCTTCGATGGCGGGGTAACAAACCGGACCGGTGCCCGACATGGGCCACGGGAAATTCGTAACCAATCAAGCCTGATGCGTAAGATAAACCAATCGACGCGTATCTCGCCCCACGATATCTGCGAGATCGCCGACCTTGGTGATGCCTGGGTGCAAAGCCCCTTTCGCCTAGAGAGCAGTCTCGATGAGATTGCCGAGTTTTTTAGGAAAGTTCACGCCGCCGGTGTTGTGCCGATCTCGGCCGGGGGCGATCACTCCGTCACGTTACCCATCTTTCGGGCGATCGCAAGTGAGCGTCCCGTGGGCATGGTACATTTCGACGCCCATTGTGACACCGGCGATGATTATCTCGGATCCAAGTTCCATCACGGTGCCCCCTTTCGTCGCGCCGTCGAGGAAAGATTGCTCGACCCCAAACGCACGATACAGATCGGCATACGGGGTTCGCTTAATGACCCCGATGTCTGGAAGTTCAGCCATGACTCCGGTATGCGTGTCATCTACATGGAAGAACTCTACGAGATGGGTGTGAAAGCAGTAATTGCCGAAGCACGGCGAGTCGTTGGTGATGGCCCTACTTACATTAGCTTCGATGTCGATGGTCTTGATCCCGCTTACGCGCCGGGAACGGGTACGCCCGAAGTTGGCGGCTTTACGACGCTGGAGGCACAGATGATGATACGGGGACTACAAGGCCTCAACCTGATCGGTGGCGATGTCGTCGAGGTAGCGCCACCTTTCGATATCTCTGGCAATACTGCCCTAGTTGGCGCCACGATGATGTTTGAAATACTGTGTGTCGTTGCCCATTCGGTTGCAGCGCGCAAATAACGTAAGCTAACTTCCCACTCTGAACCGCATGCAATCCCGAAAGCCATCACAAGATCCGATTCGGTTCGGCTTCTTACTGGTACCCAACTATTCCATGATCGCATTTTCGTCCGCCATCGAACCTTTGCGAATGGCGAATAGATTAAGCAACAAAAACCTCTATCAGTGGGTAACCATCTCCTGCGATGGTCGACCAGTAACCGCTAGTAACGGATTACAGTTACAACCCGACTGCGCCATTGCCGATATTGGACCGCTATCGGCAGTGTTCGTGTGTTCCGGTGTCGACGTCCACCTCGCCTATGATCAGACATTGCTGTTCTGGCTACGTAAACTTGCACATCGAAAACTAACCATCGGCGCCCTTTGCACCGGTAGCTATATTCTTGCCAAGGCTCATCTGCTTGACGGCTACCGCTGCACGATCCATTGGGAAAACATAGCCAGCATACGGGAGGAGTTCCCTAACATCGTAGTGTCCCCAGATCTGTTTGAACTAGACCGTGACCGCTACACTTGCGCCGGTGGAATTGCTTCCTTGGATATGATGCTTCACCTTATCAGTCAACAACAGGATGCGACACTTGCGGCTGATATATCCGAGCAGTTTTTATGCGAACGTATTCGTGATCACCATGATCGACAGCGCATCCCATTACGTGCGCATATCGGCACCAGCCAACCCAAGCTTCTTCAGGCTGTCTCATTGATGGAATCAAACTTAGAAGAGCCCATGAGTCTCGACGAGCTCGCACAGCATGTCGGTATTTCTCGTCGTCAGCTCGAGCGTTCGTTCCAAAAGTACCTACAGTGCGTACCAACTCGGTACTATTTGGAGTTGCGCTTGGCTCATGCGCGGCGCCTGTTATTACAAACCAGTATGTCCATTGTAGATGTCGCCCTCGCCTGTGGATTTGTATCGGCACCTCATTTCAGCAAGTGCTATCGGGATTTCTTTGGCGTGCCGCCCCGCGACGAACGGCGGCTACGATCGAGTTCCTCACGAGAGGCACATGGGTGATGTAGTACCGGCCGGCGCGTGCATTGGCCCAGCTTGAGATCTGCATGAAGCTCTATGGGCTACGCGGCGTTACCCATGGTGCGGGTAGGGTATTGACCGTGATGAGCGCAGCCGGGACGGTCGCCGTCCTTGATTCGATAACCGCCGATGATGAGGTAATGACCCACGCCGGTGCGGGTAGACTGACCCAGTATCAAGAGAAACGCGCCGGCGCCCTGGATCGTCTAATTGGGAAGCATGATATTGTCGTGCTTTCTAAAGAGGATTGGGATAGAAAAAAGACGGAATTAGGAGACGCCATCTGGCGCTGAATAGCCGGAATCGAGTAAAGTTGGGTGCTCAAGCCTGTCAGTACGCGGAGCTAAATAATGCACAAGTCGCTTTTGATAGATCCCGAGAAATGTACCAGTTGCCTACAGTGCGAGATGGCGTGTTCCTTCGAACACGAGGGCGTGTTCAATCCTGCCAAATCGCGCATTAAAGTCTTTGAGTTCGAACACGGACGCACCGCCATTCCCTACACTTGCACGCAATGTGATGAGGCATGGTGCATGCAGGCATGCCCGGTCGATGCCATCACGATGAACCTAGTCACCGGCGCAAAGGAAGTTAACGATTCCTTGTGCGTCGGATGTAAGGTATGTACGCTGGCGTGCCCATTCGGAACCATCAATTACAATCAAAACACGGGCAAAGTCATCAAGTGCGACCTATGTGGCGGTGATCCGGAGTGTGCAAAGGCATGCCCTACCGGCGCCATCACTTATGTAGATGCAGATTGGACCGGCTTGGAGCGTATGCGCAAGTGGGCGTTGCAAGATCATACCTCGGCGTAGAACACCTGCCTTTTACAGCGAGATAACACATTTCACGACTGAGAGTTACCGATATGGGATGGCAAAAAAAGATTCTTCGTGTTGACCTAACCAAAGGTACGGCTGCGTCAGAGCCGCTTAATATGGAATGGGCCAATCTCTATCTGGGTGAGCGTGGCCTGGCCACCAAATATCTATGGGAAAACATGGACCCCAAGGCCGATGCAATGGGGCCTGACAATGTTCTCATTTTTGCCACCGGCCCACTGACGGGCACCATGGCTTCTACCAGTGGTCGCTACGCGGTGGTGACCAAGGGGCCATTGACGGGGGCCATTGCCTGCTCTAACTCGGGCGGTAAGTTTGGTGCCGAGCTCAAGTTCGCAGGTTATGACCTATTGGTGATTCACGGAAAGTCTGCAAAGCCTGTTTATCTTTATATCGTCGACGACAAAGTAGAGATCCTACCCGCCGACGACATTTGGGGAGCATCCGTTTGGCATAACGAAGAGTGGATCAAGGAGCATCACCAAGATCCATTGATTAGGGTTGCATCCATTGGCGTGTCGGGCGAACGCGGTGTGCTTTTTTCGTGCATAGTGAATGATCTACATCGTGCGGCCGGACGCTCCGGGGTTGGCGCGGTGATGGGCTCAAAGAATCTTAAGGCAGTCGCGGTGCGCGGTACGGTTGGCGTTAGCGTCTACGATCCGGAAAGATTTATGGATGCAGTAACTAAAACCAAGGCGTTGTTGTGGGATAACGATGGCCGCCGCAGTCTCACGGAAGAAGGCACCAACGCCATGATCGATTCTATGCAGGAATTTGGCGGCCTGCCCACGCGTAACTTTCAGGAAGTACAGTTCGACGGCGTCCATAAGATCAATCCTGCCGCCATGGCTGAGACTAAACCAAACGGGCATCGCAACCTGATCACCAACAAGGCGTGTTTTGGCTGCACTATTGCTTGCGGACGAATCGCCCACATTGACAAAGAACATTTTACTATCGTCAACCGCAAAGAATACTGGCACGCCTCCGGTGGATTGGAATACGAAACGGCCTTTGCCTTCGGACCGGCGGTCGGTGTCGATGACATCGACGCGCTTACGTTCGCGAGCTACCTGATGAACGAGCATGGCATGGACCCAATATCGTTCGGGGTAACGCTAGCCGCTGCTATGGAACTCTACGAAATGGGGGTAATCACCGACAAAGACACCGATGGGGTGCCACTCAACTTCGGTAATGCCGAAGCGTTAACCATCATGGCCGAAAAAACCGGTAAATACGAAGGCTTTGGTCAAATCTTGGGTCTGGGTTCGAAAAGAATGTGTGAGAAGTACGGTCACCCCGAACTGTCTATGAGTGTCAAGGGACAGGAGTTTGCCGGTTATGACTCGCGTGCCCTGCAAGGGATGGGGCTCGGTTATGCCACCAGCAACCGCGGCGCATGCCATCTCAAACATGACACGTTCGCGGAGGATATGGAAGACCAAACCGGTAAGGGTAAGGCAAAGCCCTGCAAGGATTCACAGGACGTCACCGCCATGGTCGACTCTACTGGCGTCTGTCTGTTCACGACAGCATCGTGGGGCGTCGAGGAATTCCAACAACAAATCGATGCCGCTTGTGAAGGTGACTGGACTGTCGATCGGTTACGCAAAGTCGGCGAACGCACCTGGAACCTGGAACGCCAGTTCAATCTTGCGGCGGGACTCACCGCCAAAGACGATACCCTGCCGAAACGACTATTGGAGGTGCCTGCACCCTCGGGGACCGCCAAGGGACGCGTCAACGAACTCGGCAAGATGCTGCCGGAGTACTACAAGCTGCGTGGTTGGACGCCAGACGGTGTACCGACGAAAAAAACACTCAGCCGGCTCGGGTTATAGATTAATCAGGCGCCACGCCTAGTATGATGATTCGGGTGAGAAGTGCCGGCATGCTCGCCAAGTATCTGCCCGCCGGCAGCACCAAGAATGTGGCTGAGCTCGAGGTGGCGGAGGCGGCCACTCCGCTCGATGTCATCAAACAACTCGGAATGCCAATAGACGGGCAATATTTTGTCGCCCTAAACGGTGAGCTTGTCCCCAAGAATGATCGTGAGCGTCGCGTCCTGACCGCGAACGACAAGCTTTCGATTATGCCGCCTCTAAAAGGGGGCTAAGGCGACTTCGCGAGATTCCTTCGCCATCGATGGGAAAGAGGCCAAAACTAGGCATTTTTCGGGCGTGGTTAAACCATGGTTAAAAAATGGTTGAAAAATGGTTGAGTTCCCACTATATTCTTGTTTAGAGAATCAACCCAACAATGATCTGATGAGGACACATGCAGCCAGGCGCGCTTTTTGACACAGTATATAGGAGTGATCCGCTTAGATTCTGGTCGGACGGTCAGTTCATGCCGCGCGAAGTGACTAAGTTCTTGGACCTCGATAAGAACGATGTTTCCAAGATGGCAAATATAGCGACATCATCAGTGCGGTATGACCAAAACATACCAAAAGAACTCTTAGACCACTTGCGCCAGGTCGCCAATATTTGCACCCTGGTGGCGGAAGCGTTTGATAGCGATATCGAAAAAACTGCCTTGTGGTTCACCACAACAAATCCGCTATTGAGCGATGTCGCGCCGCGCGACATGATCCGGGTCGGGCGTTATAAGAAGCTAGAGCAATTCATACTCAGCGCGTTAGGCCGTCGCCCGGCTGGTCGTTCTCTCATACGTGAATCTCGCACCAAAGTTCCTGGGAAAAAGAAACGTAAACATTGAGCAAACGGCGCAGACGACGAAAGCCCAAGCCCCCCAAGATTGGTCCTCCGACTAAACCTAGAATTCTACTTGACAAATTTTCGCAGTCTTCACTGCGCCAGTGGCGCAAACATCACAAAGCAGCCCATGATTATCAAACCTTACTGTACTTCGATCTTGAAGGTCAGCGCGCCACCCACCGGAAACAACTACACGATGCGCTACGCGGCACTACGATCCGATTCGAGTTTCGAAGTTGGGCACGCGTTGTCGACTATCGGTACACGCTGCATCCGCTCTCGGCAGTAGGAAGCCTGAAGGATATTGGGGGCCGTTTCAATATTGGCGAGCATGTGAATCCAGCCAGCTTCACCCCTTTTCCAGCACTTTATCTGGGAGACCGGGACCGCACAGCTCTAGCAGAACATTTTCAGTCGGATGATTTGAAGTCCAATGGATTGACGCGCGAGGACTTTGCGCTCACCAACAATAATTCTTATTCAGTAGTGAAACTACGTGGGCAGCTGACCAACATATTCGACCTACGAAGAAAGCTAACCTTAAGCCATTTGTTGACATTACTAAGCAGTTCACGATTTCGCCACGCGTAACCCAACGTGCTCTAGATGCCGGTATTGAGCCTTCTAGAATTGCCAGTAGCGTCAAAGTGCTGCATGACTTCCTGATGGAGGAAAGGTGGCGACTTCAGCCCATGCACTACGACATCGCTTCCAATCCGCAGATATTCGGGGAGCTTTTATGCCAGGCTGGCATCCAGGGCATTGTCTACCCTTCCACGAAAGCCAGCGGAGTGTGCCTGGCTGTCTTTCCAACAAACCTCACGGCTCCTGACGTGTACGTTGAGATAGTGCCGCCCGGACCTGCTGAGCTCCAACTTGCGCGTCTTGATCGGACAACGTGGCGTGAGTTGATCCGCGAATAATAGCTTATGACCATCTTCAGAATTGCATGTCCCCAAACGAGTGACCGGATCGGGTCGTTGCCAGCCATTCGCAATCTGACACTGCCTGTCAAGTCGAGTACTACCTAATTATAGCGAAGACGATATCACTGCCGTAGTCGCTCGTTTTCTGGATCATAGATCGGCTCATCTATCACCACCGCGCTGCGGCGATCACCTAGAACTGCGACGTCGAACTCGGTCCCTATGGCCGCGTACTTGGACTCCACGTAGGCAAATGCAATGGTTCGCTGTACCGTGTAACCATACGC
>CAXMNC010000063.1:0-8303 GCA_964194625.1 Acidiferrobacterales bacterium | reverse complement strand
GGTGCGAGGGTGTTCGGGCAATCCTTTCGGTTGCTACGCTAAGTTGGCGTAAGAAGTCGAGATATACCTAAGAAGAATACATAGGGCCGAAACTCCACCAACGACGACATAATCAACTAATCAGGTTCTGAAAGTTACATGATAAAAGCTGTTTCATTCGATCTATGGGACACCGTCATCCACGATGACTCCGACGAGCCCAAGCGCGCAGCGCAAGGACTACGCTCCAAAAAGGACGAACGACGGTATCTAGTGTGGGATGCGCTCAATCGCATTGAGCCGATTCCCTATGAAACCGTGGCCATAGCCTACGATGTGGCCGATGCCGCCTTTAATCACGTGTGGCACGATCAACATGTCACCTGGACCATAGGTGAGCGGCTTGAAGTCTTGCTAAACGGACTTGGCCGCAAGTTGCCGGAATCCGAGCTGGCAGCAGTCGTGAAGGCACACGAAGAAATGGAGGTGACCATACCGCCTGATCCCGTCGACGGGGTGGCACATGCACTGGCCGCACTATCGGCGGACTATAAGTTGTGTGTGGTCTCAGATGCGATCGTGTCGCCCGGACGTTGCTTGCGTCAGTGGCTAGAGATGAACGGGCTAAAGCGCTATTTTGGTGGATTTGCCTTTTCTGATGAAGTCGGTTACTCGAAACCGCATCGCGAGATGTTTGCATCTGCCGCAAGTCAAGTCGGGGTAGACATCACAGACATGGTTCATGTTGGCGATCGCGATCACAATGATATCAAGGGTGCACAAGCGTTGGGGATGAAAGCCATTCTATTTACGGCAACCCGCGACCGCGATAAACATATTACCTCGGCAGATGCCATCTGCGAACGTTACGCGGGCTTGCCTGCAATCGTGCAGCAACTAGCGGCCAAGTAAACGAACATGGCGAATCATCCGCATTTCCTAGTGATCGATGGTTACGATCGCAGCGGCCGCGAGGGGCTAGCCGCGGGTGGCGCCACGACCGCCGGCGAGCTCTATACCAGGATGCTCGAGAAATACTCGCCAGGCTGTGTTGTCGATGTTCTCTATCCTGCGGACCCGGGTGTCTCGTTGCCACGAGGCGCTGCGCTAGCATCCTATGACGGCATCGCTTGGACCGGGTCTAGCCTAACGGTCTACGCGGATGATCCACGTGTCACTCCTCAAATCGAATTGGCAAAAGCGGCATTCGAAGCACACATACCCAGCTTCGGTAGTTGCTGGGCGGCGCAAATCGCGGTAGTTGCGGCCGGTGGCCGCTGTGCGGCCAATCCTCGGGGCCGCGAGATGGGTATAGCCCGCAAGATAGCGTTGACCCCCGAGGGCCGTGCCCACCCAATGTACGATGGCAAAACGAACGTGTTCGACGCCTTCATTAGCCACGAAGACGAAGTCACCCACCTGCCCCCCGGTGCAGTGTTGCTGGCGTCTAACGCATTCAGTTACGTGCAGGCGGTCGCGGTGACACACAAAGGTGGTACATGCTGGGCAGTACAATACCATCCCGAGTATGACTTACATGAATTGGCGCGACTTACCTTCTGTCGCATAGAGAAGCTCGTAAAGCTTGGCTTCTTCGCTGATGCAGATGCAGCGCTTGACTATGTCAATAAACTAGAAACGTTGCACGAGGATCCCAGTCGACAAGACCTTGCCTGGCAACTGGGAGTAGACGCCGATGTGATGAACGAAGATGTAAGGCAGGTTGAGGTACGGAACTGGATAGATCGCTTGGTCCTGCCCAATATGCAATCATAAGTGGCTAGTGGCGGGTAGCTGGTAGCGAGAAAAACATGCGACACGATTGCTAGCCGCTCGCAACTTGAGACTCGCTACTCGCTACTGACTTTCAGCTAGTCTGTGGCCGAGGCCGATAGCGACGTAAATGCTCGCGATTATCAAGAAACCATTCGTAGGTGGATCGAATACCTTCGGTTAGTGGGGTTTTCATTTTCCACCCCAGCCCATGAAGACAGGAGCTGTCAAGCAACTTCCGTGGCGTGCCGTCCGGTTTGCTGCTGTCCCACTCGACCCCACCTTCGTACCCCACCACACCTTTTATTAATTCGACCAGTTCATTGATGGTGAGATCTTCCCCGCAACCAACGTTTATTAGTGGCGGTGAGGAAGAATTAAGCAGTGAATCAAAGTTCTCGTCTGGGAGACCCATAAGAAATACGCAAGCGTCGGCCACATCGTCGACGTGGAGGAATTCACGGCGGGGGGTCCCGCTTCCCCACACGATGACGGAGGACTCAGCATTAGTCTTTGCGGCGTGAAACTTACGGATGAGGGCGGGCAGGACGTGAGAGTTTTCGAGGTCAAAGTTGTCACCGGGTCCGTAGAGGTTTGTGGGCATGGCGGCAAGAAATCGTGTTTCATACTGGCGATTGTAGGCCCAACACATCTCGACGCCTGCAATCTTGGCTACCGCATAGGGTCGATTAGTTGCCTCCAGCGGTCCTGTTAAGAGGTACTCCTCCTTAATGGGCTGCGGGCAATCGCGTGGGTAAATGCAAGACGATCCAAGAAATAGCAGCCGTTCTACTCCCGCCTGCCAGGCCTCGTGGATGACGTTAGCCTGGATGGCAAGGTTTTGTTGGATGAATTCTGCGGGATAGCTGTCGTTGGCGTGGATGCCGCCGACCTTGCCAGCTGCTAAGAATACGTACTCAGGGCGCTTAGACTGAAAGAATTCCTTTACGGCTCGCGCCTTTGTGAGATCCAGTTCATCGTGGCGACGAGCCAGTAGATTATCATATCCCTCACTATTTAAGCGCCGCAAAATCGCCGATCCAACGAGGCCCGTGTGTCCGGCGACAAAAATTCGAGAGTGAGATTCTAGCATTAGGCGATTGGGTGCGAAGTTAATTCAAGACACCTAACATAGACATTATTTCGCTGTCGACCAAGATACATCATTCATGATGATCTGGTGTTTCGTAACCATAGTAGCGCGTCAGCGCATCTTTTTCTGCCGTCTTCAGGTCTTCTGCTACCATCTCCGCGATCAATTGATCAAAGGAGACTTTTGGTGTCCATCCAAGCTTTTGTTTTGCTTTCGCCGGATCGCCGAGCAACGCATCCACCTCAGTAGGCCGAAAGTAGCGAGGATCGATGGAGACGATGACGTCTCCCTCATTAACGCTTGGGGATTCAGACTTGATAACAGCGGATTGGGTCTTGGCAACTGAGTGATCGATGGACTTTACTATACCCTTTTGATCGAGCCCTGCCCCGTCCCAGCGCAAGACCATGCCGAGCTCTTTTGCTGCAGCATCGACAAACTCTCGTACCGAATGCTGTACGCCTGTGGCGATAACGTAATCATCGGGCTCATCCTGCTGCAGCATCAGCCATTGCATCTCTACGTAATCGCGAGCATGCCCCCAATCGCGCTTCGCATCCAGATTACCCAGGTAGAGACGACTCTGCAGGCCGAGTTTGATGCGTGCCAGGGCCCGGGTTATCTTGCGGCTTACGAACGTCTCTCCACGAACCGGCGATTCATGATTAAAAAGAATGCCATTACAGGCGAACATACCGTAGGCCTCGCGATAGTTCACAGTAATCCAGTAGGCGTATAACTTTGCCGCCCCATAGGGCGAGCGTGGATAAAAGGGCGTAGTCTCCGTTTGTGGAACTTCTTTTACCTTGCCATACAGTTCTGAGCTCGAGGCCTGGTAGAAACGGGTCTTGTCTTCAAGCCCAAGGATTCGGATAGCCTCCAAAAGGCGGAGCGTACCAAGCGCATCGGTGTTGGCGGTATATTCCGGTGTTTCAAAGGATACCGCCACATGGCTTTGTGCCGCCAGGTTATAGAGCTCGTGTGGTTGCACCTCCTGGATTACCCGGATGAGGTTGGTAGAATCCGTGAGGTCGCCGTAGTGAAGAACAAACCTTCGGTCCGACTCATGGGGGTCTTGGTAAAGGTGATCGATACGATCCGTGTTGAACGAGGACGCCCGCCGTTTGATGCCATGGACCTCGTATCCCTTTTCGAGCAGGAACTCGGCCAGATATGCCCCATCCTGGCCAGTGACTCCAGTGATCAACGCTTTCTTCATTTTCGATATCGCAAGTGAGCAGTTTGAAGTAGGAAGTTACACGAAGCAACCGGGAGTCAGACTTTAGCTAAGTGGAGCAGCCAACAATGGTCCATTGAGCAATCATAACTCTTGGTGGTTGCCTATTCCAACTTGAGCATGAACCTTAGTCTATAATCGGGACGGGACGTAATCGCACGATAACTTCGTTGCCCGGGGCCGGGGCAATTGGGACATTGAGCGATAACAGTAAAGAAAATACGGCCATCACTGCACCAGACAGGAAGACGGCCGCCGGCGAGACTAACCACAACAAACCAAAGGCAGCCGGTATCACCACGGCGGCAATATGATTAATCGTGAAGCCGACGCCTGCTGTCGCTGCGATGTCGGCGGGATCGGCAATCTTCTGAAAGTAGGTTTTGATGGCGATTGCAAGCGCGAAAAACAAATGATCAATGATATAGAGTCCAGCCGCGACAGTGGCACTTGTCACAAATGCATAGGCTGTAAAAATACCGATTAGTCCTGCGTATTCGAAGATCAACGCCCGTCGTTCACCCCAGTGCCCGATCAGTCTGCCGATCTTAGGTGCCAAAAATACGTTGGCAACTGCATTGACTAGAAACAATAAAGTGATCGCAGACACGCTGAAACCGAATTTCTCTACCATAAGGAAGCCGGCGAAAACGATAAATATCTGACGCCGCGCTCCGGACATGAAGGTGAGCGCGTAATAAAGCCAATAGCGCGCTCGCAACACCAAATGCTTGTGTTGTCGCACCTTTTCAGGGAAACGTGGGAATGCGAGCCAGGTGGCGATCGCGATACCAGCGGTTAGTCCACCACCCAACAAATAAACCCAATGAAAATCAAGACCAAGGATGTCGAATGCCAACCAGATGAGGCCGTAGATCACGATCGAGGTGAACGAGCCGACCGCGATTAGTCTCCCTAACATCTCCGGCGCCCGCGCCTTATCGATCCATTGCAACAACAAGGATATCTGTATGGTCTCGTAATAGTGGTAACCGATTGACATCAACACAGTCGTGCAATAGAGACCGATTGCGGTTGGAAACCAACCCGTGAGCGCAGTGCCAATGCCGAGTAGGGCCAAGGAGATGTAGGCAAATGTCTGTTCACGGAATATCAACAAGAAAAATATAACCGCAAAGGCGAGGAAGCCCGGGACCTCTCGTAGACTTTGCAAAATACCGATCTCGGCGCCGGTAAAGGCGGCGCGCTCGATCGCAAAGTTATTCAACAGCGCCTGCCAGGTGGCGAAACTAAGCGGTACCGCCGCCGCCATTAGCAACAATAGGATCTCGGGACGCCGCCAACCCATGGTGACCGGTACGCTCGCAGAAACATCGTTTTTGGTCGTCATAACTGTCTTTCTATCAGGCAACTACTTGCCGGTCTTGCTATAATTTGCCAATGAATATCTCGAAAGAGACACACTCGCACATGCCTGATCCGGGAAATCTGCTCGATCTCAAGCGCCCCATCGTCACCCTCGCCCGCGACACCTCGGCACCACATTACTTTCCGTTACACCAGCATGCGCGCGCGCAACTGGTATACGCGTCGGCGGGGGTGCTTACCGTGGTTACCACCGAAGGCACCTGGGTGGTACCGCCCCAACAAGCTGTGTGGGTACCCGCAGGCATCAAACACGAGGTACGGTCTCCCGGCCCAGTGTCCATGCGCTCGCTTTACATCCACCCGGCGGTTACACAGGGACTTCCCACATACTGCTGTGTTGTCACAATAACGCCACTACTGCGCGAACTGATTTTGGAGGCAGTATCGCTACTCAACGACTACGGACCTAGCGGCGCCGAGAGTCGGTTGATGCATGTGATTTTGGACAAGCTGCAAGCGCTGGAGCCCACCCCACTACACCTGCCATTCCCGCAGGACCCCCGCGTTAAGACGGTGAGCGATGCGCTGGTCGCTAATCCGGCTGATGATCGCGACCTAGAAGTCTGGGCTGATTCAGCCGGCGCCAGCAGTCGTACATTGGCACGTTTATTCGTGAAAGAAACGGGGCTAACCTTCGGTGCCTGGCGTCAACGTTTACGACTGCTGGCGGCAATTTCACGGCTGGGAGCGGGACAACCAGTGACTGCCGTCTCATATGAGACTGGTTATCATAGCCCAAGCGCCTTCATCGCCATGTTCAAGCGTACCTTGGGCATGCCACCTGGACAATATTTTCGCAGTCCGCCAATACCACCTTCCGACGAAAGTTAGATTGCGACCTAATGAATGTGAGCTAGAGCTCTGACCAATGATCGATTAAGCTCTTGGTTTTCTCAAACGCCCATAGGTTAAATGAATGGTTGACCTCAGTCCTACGGACTTCTATGACGTTCGATCTCTGCTGACAGATGAAGAGCGCATGGTTGCGGAAACAGTCGCACGCTTTGTCGATGAGCAAGTACTGCCGATTATCCCGAAAGCGTTTGATGAACATCGATTTCCAAAAGAACTCGTGCCCGAGCTCGCATCGATGGGTCTCTTGGGTTGCACCATCCACGGTTATGACTGCGCCGGCATAAACAACGTGTGCTACGGTCTGATTTGCCAAGAGCTGGAACGAGGCGATAGTGGTCTGCGCAGTTTTGTGTCTGTGCAGAGCAGCTTGGTGATGTGGGCGATCTACACCTACGGATCTGAAGAACAAAAACAGCGTTGGCTGCCGGCGATGGCTAAAGGCGAGGCCATTGGTTGCTTCGGGCTGACGGAGGCGCATGGGGGCTCGGATCCTGGCGCCATGCAAACGCATGCTGCGAAACAACAGAGCGATTGGCTCATAAACGGATCAAAGATGTGGATTACCAATGGTGGTATCGCCGATGTTGCGATTGTGTGGGCTCGCACCGATGAAGGTATCCGCGGCTTTCTGGTCGAGAAGGGTACGCCAGGGTTTGAAACGCGCGATATTGAACGCAAGTTTTCTCTACGTGCCTCTGTAACTTCTGAGCTTTATTTCGACAAGGTGCGCGTGCCGCAAGAAAACCTATTGCCCGGGGCGGAAGGACTAAAAGGTCCATTGAGTTGCCTTACTCAGGCGCGCTATGGCATTACGTGGGGTGCGATCGGTGCCGCCATTGCCTGCTTCCGCGAGGTGTTGGAGTTCTCTAAAACACGAATGATTTTCGGCCGACCGATTGCAACCACGCAAACGGTACAACGTCGGTTGGCTGAAATGGTGAGAGGAATTACCACCGCGCAGTTATTGTCGCTACAACTTGGCCGCCTCAAAGATCAGGGCCGCATGCACCCAAGCCAAGTCAGCCTTGCCAAGTGGAACAATGTGCGTATGGCCATAGATGTAGCACGGGACGCTCGCGACCTACTCGGGGCTGGAGGTATATCCACTGAATATTGTCCCATCCGGCATATGCTGAATCTTGAGAGTGTGATCACGTACGAGGGCACAGAAACCGTACACGAGCTGGTGATTGGCCGCGAGATTGCAGGGGTAAATGCTTTCTAAAATCGGATCCGCCGAACGTCGCTTTTGGGGCGTAAATCAAATACGCTTGCCGACCCAAAACACTGAATTGAGGTTGTTCTCAGCCGGGCTTGCTAACACGGAGTGGGGCTCAGGTTCATGCTGCAGTTGGTAGCGAAGTCGGATCAACTGACGCCGTCGTTCCATTTCCGACCCATAGAACGGAAGGTTTTTCATCATCGCTAAGTTATCCAACGAGTTTCTGCCGGTAAAGTACGACGAAAAAGCGCATAGTTTCTCCTGTTGCTCGAGCGCAGAAGCCATACACCATTGTTCTATGCTGTCGCCTGGATCAATCCACTCGAAACGTTTAGATACCGCTAGGAAGGGTTCCGTAAGAGTTGCCTCCTCTTTATCGAGCCGAGCAATCAAAGCACCCAAGACGCTCAACGAAATCCCACGTTTTCCGATCTCCCATGATACTCTAGCCAAAGACTGCAGCCGCCAGATGTTCTGCTCCCGTTTGGGAATCTCTGACAACAGGGTGAAACAGCGTAACAAGCAAGCGTAACGCATGGTAGGAGTCAGACTCTCCGTACGCGCTTGCACGTAACAATCAAGTGCTTTGTGGTAATCGTCGCCACCGGGCAAAAGCCTCGACTCTCCCTCCCACGTGCTGAGTAAGTTTTTTGCGTAAGGAAGCTTATCTAGGAAATCGCGCCATAGCGGCGCTTTCGCGTGTGGCAACTCGCTGAGTATAAATTCACTTCCGGTCAATAGGTTTTGCTCTTCTA
>CAXMNC010000062.1:0-4971 GCA_964194625.1 Acidiferrobacterales bacterium | reverse complement strand
ACAGGCTCATCTTCTTCCTCTTCTTGTCGCTCATGCGCAATGTGATCGAAAACTTCCTCTTTACCGTCAGCGTTGGTGATTGTCTCTAGCCCAAACAGTTGATGGTCAAAGTCACCGCGTGTCGTTTGTGCTAGCCGCATCTCAGCCGCCTTAATCATGTCCGGGGAGTATGCGCCTTCCGGATCATTCTTCATATTGACGATACGCTGAGCTTCTGCCATGCGCGATTCTTGTTTGCCGCTAAAGACCGGAGCGATGCGGTCGGTCTACTTAATCTACTTTTGGCTAACGGGTTGCCGCAGTCTAGGCTGTTTGGACTTGACGACACTTAACAAGACGCTAGTCGTTAGAAAGCGTCACTCTGGTAGGACTCACCTATAGAGTCGTCGATACTCCCAAGGCGGATTGGGATTGTTCTCTCGCCACAGCCCTAGTCTTCCTTCTCGTGCCCTGTTTTCAGCGTCCGCATAAAGGCGCTGGAGGACGTGGGCAGTGGTGTGTTCGCTTTGCTTAGTGAAGATGAATTAACCGATGGCGAGCGCCGCCGGTTGATAAGACTCCTCCCACTACATAACGCACTATTGATACGTGAGTCGCTAGAACAAGTGGTAGACTAGTTATTGCAGTAAGCGCCGTTCAGCCTCCCTGTTCGGCGTGAGCCTTCTGCCCTTTACGCAAGGGCACTTCAACCCCCGGCTCCGCCGAACGGGCCGGGGGTATTCTTTATTCACGGTGGTGGCAGCGCTCGGGCACGACTGCCAGCCGCGGGTCGCCCGACCGGGCCGGAGGACGGGAGACCTTGCCCTTCGACTATGCTGAGGACGCCCCGTGGTGCCGGTGTGCACCGTATAGAGGTATGTATGGATCTCCGTCACCGGTAAACGGCGTATTAAACAAAACCCATGCGGCGGCAAGGTCAGTAACTATACCGAAGCCAATACCTACACCTATTCCTAGCCACACATAAATCCAGTAGGGCTTGTCGTACTGTGTCCAATCGTTGTTATATTTGTATCTGACCTTGCTCCAACTTGCGCGCTTCCTATCTATGCCGTGGTAGTAGCCATAGATTCCACCGAGAATGCCGATAAATATTACCCAAGACCAATGAATTTCCATCGTCAATCACTGCCCACTGTCGAGCGGTATGCGAGCCGCCCCGGCGGTTGTTCCTTACGACGTTTGATTTGCGCTTTGCACATTTCGCCAAGTTCCATTATTTTTAGTTGTATCTCGACTTGTCGTTCCGGTGAGAGTTCGTAGAATGAATCAGGATTACTCATAAGTGTTTCAATGCTGTCCAATAGCTCATCGAACTCAGCGTTGTCCCTCTCTACTTCGGCGTTGTCCCTCTCTACTTCGGCGTTGTGCTTGGCAACTTTATCATCGTCGTCCATCATTCGCCCCCCACCACTTTCATCGTAGGTTTCAATACTCCATCCAACACATCGGCCCACGTATTCACTAACTGACGCAGTTCCTTCTCGTATTGGTGATGATTGTAATGCTTCTCGCTCGCCGTCTTCCATTGACCAACGTGGTCCATATACTTATCCACCAGGTAGCGATTCAACCCGTGGGCGATGGCGAGGTTCTTACAGGTGGCCCTCAGCATTCTTGGCCCCCGAACGGTTCGTGTTCATTGTACAGGTTCCTGGTCGCCCGCTTGGGTCAAAAAGTTCCTCTCGAACCAGCTTCAAAGTAACGAATGACTATTTCTGAGATGGTATCTGATGTGGAAACATGCTGGCCTGTTCGGGATAAACAGCAGTAAACTGCCCGGGCCTAAGCCGGACCAAACAACCACAAAGGGGAGACCCACCAGCCCTTCTACCTCACCCCCAAACAAGACGACTTCAACCAAGAACTCCAAATCTGCATCGCCGAAGCCTTGTACGATGTGGATTCGATTGTGGCGGACCCAGGGGCTTACACAAAAGAAGAACTCGCGGCCTTGCACAGTCAGATCGTGTCTAATCTGGAACAGGCGTGGGAGCTGACTGGTGGGAGTGAGGATCAGTTAAGCGGTATGATGATTCAGATGTCGCAGGTGGTGGCGCGGGAATTTAAAAAGACGCTTGCAAGAATCAAAAGCACCCATTGGACCATCGGAAAAAGAGTAAGAGTGAAAGAAACAGGTGTGGTAAATCCAGGTTTCCGTGCCGCTGTGTAATTCGTGTGTAATCGTGCACAGAAAAGTAGGGTAAAATCGGGAATTCTTGGGATCTTCGCATAGCGTGTTGTTCCGAAAATTCCTCCTTGGCAGAGGTACTTAGACAAATTGGGAACCAACGAGAAACTGTGCCTCGAATACTGAAAATCCGCGTGTCGGTGGTTCGATTCCGCCCCTGGCCACCTTTAAAACAATGGCTTACGTCGGCCAACGCTTTCTCTCTGCTACCGGTTGCTACCATTTTGCTACCGGGCTTATGTCACCGCGAACGAGTATAGGTCAGGCCGACTTGCGTTCCTCTTGTTGAAGTAACAGTACAAGTTCGTCGGCCGGCATCGGTTTGCTGAAAAGGTAGCCCTGCGCAGCATCGCATCCTCGCGATCGGAGGAACTGTAATTGGTCTGACGTTTCGACTCCTTCGGCAACTACCTGTAAGCCGAGGGCATGGCCCAGAGAGATGATGGCACTGACAATGGTGGCGTCGTCTGGGTCTGCCGTCACATCATTAACAAAGGATCGATCGATTTTCAGCGTTTGGATTGGAAACCGCTTCAAGTACGCTAAAGACGAATAGCCAGTTCCGAAATCATCGACGGCGAGTCTAATCCCCATCTCGTGCAGCTGGCGTAGGGTCTCGATAGCGCTGCCACCTTGTTTCATAATAACGCTCTCTGTTATCTCCAGCTCCAGCAAATGCGGATCAAGACCAGCGTCGTTGCAAAACTGGCGGATATCGACCATCAGACCGGGATCAGCGAATTGCCGAGCCGAGAGGTTCACGGCGATGCAAGGGGTTGAAATGCCAGCATCGCGCCAGGCCCGCACCTGTTGACAGGCGCTCTGCAGCACCCATTTGCCGATCGGCACGATCAGGCCGGTCTCTTCCAAGAGTGCAATGAATTTCACCGGTGGCACCAGTCCCAGATCGGGGTGCTGCCAGCGGACTAGAGCTTCAATGCCCATAATGCGCCCGCTGTTTAGGTCAATTTGCGGCTGGTAATGCAACAAGAACTCGTTGCGCTCCAACGCCCCGCGCAGCGCGGTTTCAAGAGTAAGACGCTCTACCGCCCTGGTGTTCATGTCTGCCGTGTAGAACCTGTAATTATTTCCGCCTTGTTCCTTGGCCCGGTACATGGCGATGTCGGCGTTCTGCAAAAGGCTAGCGACATCTTTAGCGTCATTCGGATAAAGACTGATACCCATGCTCGCAGTAACAAAGACCTGGTGCCCCTCCAAATCGAAGCAGTGAGCGAAAGCTTCCAGGATGGTTTGGGCGAGAGGAGAGATATCCTTGGTTTGGGCAACGTCCGTCAGCAAGATGGCGAACTCGTCTCCACCTAGGCGCGCTACCGTGTCACCGTCGCGCACACACGTGCTTAGTCGCTCAGCGGTAGCCTGCAGCAGCTTGTCGCCGGCGTCATGGCCAAGCGTATCGTTGATGATCTTGAAGCGGTCGAGATCGAGAAACAGCACAGCGAGGACACGGTCGTGCCAACGTAGACGCGCAAGACTCTGTTCGAGACGATCGATCAGTAAATTGCGGTTCGGCAAATTGGTTAAACCGTCGTAATGGGCCATATGGTGCAGCCGCTGTTCGACCTGCTTGCGTTCGGTGATGTCGATGAAGGTAGTAACGGAACCGACGACTTGACCGTCTTTGCGTATGGGGTAACACCAGTAGTCAGCTGGGAAGCTAGTGCCATCCTTGCACCAAAGTACTTCATCATCTACGTGCGCTCCCTTGTTATCGAGCAGCACTTGGCGCATATGACACGCTTCCACCGGATAAGGCGACCCGTCGGGGCGGGTATGGTGGACCAAGGCGTGCATATCTTTTCCCAATAGTTCGTCCACATCACGGTAACCCAACATCCGCGCGCAGGCTGCATTGCTGAACGTGCAGCTACCTTGGTTGTCTACCCCGTAGATTCCCTCGGCCGTGGAATCGAGCAAGAGTCGAATTCGTTCTTCAAAGGAGGAATTGCTACTTCGCAGTCGCTGTGACAGGGTAACCAGCAGGTTGCGGGCAACGCCATGGGACGCGGTGATCAGGGGCCAGAAGATATCCTGCGGTACCACGAGTAGGGAGGAATCTTGGTCTGCCACGACAAAGGCTGAGGCTGGTCTTTGATCCATAACCGAGAGTTCGCCCGCGCTCTCTCCCGCCTCGAGAATGGCAACAGGCTCGCTTTCCAAGGAGGCTAGGTGAACACGCAGACGGCCTGACAGCAACAAGTATAGGGTGTCGTTCTTCTGTCCGGCGGAGATGAGGACTTCGCCGGCCGCTAATTGCCGGACCGGGCAGGCGGATAGGAGGCTTTCGACGGATTCGAGGCCGACTTTCTCGAGCAGGCGCAAACGCGACAGAATGGCGCGACTCACTGGCCCGTCACCGCGATGATCTGGAATTCTTTTACTCATAGGCTGCCCTGCCATAAACCTGGCATCACCCGTCATGTAGCAAGATTAGTGCCACACCCACGCGGGTTGGACGTGCCCGGCAGATCGAAGGAGGTAGTTTTATCCAGTTATTTCAATAACTTAGAAGAACATTTGTCTAATGATCTATTATTGGCGGTGGTAAAGCGCCATTGTTGGCTTACTCAGTCTGAACATCCACCAAAAGCGAGGCCGCTATGACCACATTGTGGGAAAAATCCTACTTAATGGGATCGACGCGTGTCTAGAGCAAGTTAAGGCGGGGTTTGCCCGGCACTACAAGAAATACCAGCACGAACAAAGTCTGGAAGACCAAAAACTCTATGCAGATGCCGAAATCAGGGCACGAGACGGACGAC